>MVRP01000201.1 GCA_002067405.1 Syntrophorhabdaceae bacterium PtaU1.Bin034
GAAGCTGCTATGCCGGCCCTGAGATGGCAGGCGTAGGAATGATACCCGGTATCGATCTCCTTGAGAAAAACGTCCCTGACACGGTCAACGACGCTCACCGTGCTTACGCCGTTGGCTGCATAGACCTTGTTGCCGAGGAGCACAAACGACTGAACGTATAAAGGAGATGACGACAAAGGGATGGTTTTTGCTATGGTGTCCGTGGAGGTGTCCAGCACCAGAATATTGTTCAGGCCGCCCAGATAGATCTTGTTCTCTCCCACCCTTTTGACGGCCATGGGGCCATAGTTGCTGAAAGGCGTGAAATCGATGGTTTTGATGAGCTTCCCGGATTTCAGGTCGAGCACCTGAATGGCGCCCGGCCTTGAAGAACCGCCCGGAAAGGGAAGGTATATCTTGTTGTTGGCGATCTCAAGAAAAAGTGGGTTATTCACCGACCCGGGCTTAGGTACGGGAAAAGGGATGCTTCGCAGCGGTCTGAATGTGGCTGCTTCAATCTCTTCGATCGTACCCCCGAACCGGTTCACCACGTAGACCTTTCCGTCGTGCAGGAGCAGGCCGCTCGGCGTGATGCCGGCTTTCATGGAATTGACCGGTTTCTGCGTAACGGGGTCAAGAAGGACGACCTGGTTCAGCCCGAACTGCGATACCTCCGCGCCCGGCACCGTGAGCCACACTTTTCCCCCGGCGTAAAGGATGTCGTTGATATTCGGCGGCAGGGCCCTGGCCAGGCGAGTCGGGGCATAGATGTCTATAGTCGCGGAAAAACGGTTTGCCGCAGGATCGAATACAAAGACCTTCGATCCGTCCTGCAGGGAGACATACACCTTTTCCGTTTCTGCGGCCATGTCAGGTCCCGCTGCCATCGAGAGGGAAAGGACGAAAATAAGCATAGAGAGAACTGCCGGAAGACGACAAAAACTTTTTCCTTCCATGTTTTCCCCCTTCTCTTAGAGCGTTATGGTGCAAAACCTTCAAGGCAGATACGCGCCAAGTCGCGTCGAGCTTTTCCGGGTTTGCTTTCATCCAAGCCTTACCGATCCCCGATGCGTCCCTGATTGTTATAGAAATCAACGAAAGGTTTGGTCGACTTCCCTATGCCCGGCAAGCGCATAACCCTTCATCGATACTGTGTGAATCGGGTCGTCGATTGTCAACCAGCGAAAATGAATTTTTTTGGAAAGGCTTGAAAAGCCGGCCTGCTACGGCCGAACGAGCTCTATGATCGTGACCTCCGGCGGTGCGAGAAAACGGATGGGAGGGCCCCATGTGCCGGTCCCCCTGCTGACGTAAAGCGAAGAATGAGGAGAGAGGGGAAAAAGACCGGCCACGCAGGGATAGAACAGGCGCGTAATGAGCCTGAACGGAAAGATCTGGCCGTTGTGGGCGTGTCCGGAGAGCTGAAGGTCAAAAAGTCCGGAGCTTTCCGGGTCCACCACAGGCCGATGCTTGAGGAACAGAGTGAATTTTCCTTTAGATACCTTTGAAAGCACCTCTTTTTCGCCCTTGCTGGAAGACCCATAGCCCGGTCCTGACGGGTCATCCACGCCGACGATGTTGATCACGTCGCCGACTGTTACCGCCTCTCCGCGAAGCACCCGGAAGCCGGCGGCCTTGGTAAAGTCCAGCGCCTGGGAAAGACCGGCGTAAAACTCATGATTGCCCGTAATCGCGAACTTGCCGTACCTCGGGTTGACCGATTGAAACAGTTGGACAAGCCCCGTGAGATCATTCATCTGGCCGTCTACCAGGTCGCCGGTCGAGACAAATACATCGGGTTCGGCGTTCTTCACGTGCTCCATGATCCTTTTCAGCCTGTCTTCCCGAACTATCAAGCCGAGATGGACGTCTGAGATCTGCACGATCCTCAAAGGACTTGCATGGGCGGGAAGCCTGGAGGTCTTGACCGTCACCTTTTCGGTCCTTATCGAGCGTGCCTCGAACCAGCCATACACCCCGATGACAAGGACAAGGGCAATTGCGAACAGAAAACAGGATTTGGCCGATGCTGCTGGCAAAGAGAGGCTGCGTCCGGCAATCGAGGAGACGAGGTATATGACCAGCCTGTAGACGTCAGTTGTTATCAAAGCACAGATGAACAAGAAGAGCAGGCCCATCCAGGTGTAACCGACATACGCCATAAACCGGGCAAAAGGGGCCCACCCTGCGTGTTCCGACAGTCGTATCACGATCGGGGTCACGATCATCGTCATCATAAAAAAGGCAAGAGGAAGCGCGGCGCCGAGGCCGAGAGCCAGCGCGCTCCTCGCCCGCAAGAACACAAAAAGGTGCACGAGGCTATAGACAAAGAAAAATCCGGCAAGGAAGAGAGTCATGGCTTATATTATGGGCTAAGATTATAACGTTTGCCAAGTGGGTGATCGCGAACAATGGGCCGTTCCTCTTCTTTTGTCTCTCCCGCAATGCTTTTCTTATTGAGAAGGCGCAATAATAGTCTTATATTTAACGGAGAACGATGCCGACACGTGTGAGGATCATCGCGGAAGATGTTCTGCTTGAGGCGGAATTCTTTGATTCGCCTTGCGCGCAGGCCGTCATTGACATACTCCCCATAGAGGCGCATCCGAATGTATGGGGAGATGAGTTTTATTTCGAAATACCAACGAAACACCCACTCGACGAGACAGCTACATCGCATGTTGCGATAGGGGATATAGGGTACTGGCCTCCCGGCTCAGCACTCGCCCTCTTCTTTGGCCCAACACCCTTAAGCCGGGGAGCAGAGCCTGTTCCGGCAAGCAATGTCAATCTGGTTGGACGCATTATAAAGGATGCTACCGCATTGAAAAGAGTGAAGGGAGCGGCGATCGTAAGAATAGAGCGGTCAGATGTCTCTCCCTCTTTATAAGGGGAGGCTCCGCCGACCGGATACCCGCTTGCGGGTCGTCCGATGACTGAGCGTCGTTGACTCCGTTCATAAAAGATTTTTCGTTAACCTGATGGTAAAAAAGGCTTGCGGAGAACGGCTGTAGCGCAGGGAAAAGGGTCTGGCGAACCGGGCAGGAATTGTCCGAAAAAACCAAAACAGGGAGGGGGTGATCAAGATGGCAAAAACAGCACTGAAGACAAGGAAAACAACTGCAGAAACAGAGAAAGGCAAAGCGGAAAAACCTGCTGCGTCAAAGGTAGAGGCGGCAGGAAAGACAGAACAGGAAAAGGCTGCAAAGGCGCCAAAAGCGGCGAAGTCAACAGCAAAGACAACACCGAAGACGGCACAGAAGCCCGCTCCCAAGGCGGAAAAGACGCGACCCGCAAAGGCTGCGGCAAAGTCTGAGCCCAAATCCGCAAAGGCTGCTGCCAAGCCCGCCGCGCCGAAAACGCCAAAGAAAGCGCCGGCAAACAGGGGTAAGGCCGAAGCGGAGAAGGTCAGCCGGGGAGATCAGCTCTATTGTGAAACGTGCGGGCTTGTGGTATCGGTTGATGAAGAGTGCGGCTGCACCACCTGTGATATCATATGTTGCGGTGAGCAGATGCAGCCCAGGGAGTAGAGGCTCTGTTGAGGACCCGGTTCGCCTTTTACCCTTTTTCGCGAATCCGAATTCTCCGCTTGCCTTGGAAAGACGCTGCCTCTCGCAGCGTGCGCGAAAGCAGAGAAAGAATTGCAAAGGATGAAGGTATGAGGTAATGGACAAGAAAAGCGTGAACGAGCAACCGTTTATCACCAGGGAAGACACCCTCCTCGTGATCATAGACGTGCAGGAAAGACTGCTGCCGGCCATCAGCGGTTCCGGGAAGATAATCGAAAACACCAATCGTCTTCTTGCCCTTTCAAGGGTGCTGGGTCTTCCGGTGATCTTCAGCGAGCAGGAGAAGCTTGGCGCCACAATACCGCAGATCAAGGAACAGGCTCCTCATTTTGATGCCGTTTCAAAAGTGACCTTTAATTGTTTCCTGAACGACGATTTTGCTGATAAGGTTCGGGAAACAGAAAGGAGAACCTTGGTTATGAGCGGCGTCGAGGCGCACATCTGCGTTGCGCAAACCGCCCTTTGGGCCCATCCGCACTTCAGGGTGCAGGTCGTGGGTGATGCGATCGGGTCCCGTTCCCCTGATAATCACCATATCGCTATCGAAAGGATGAGGATGAGCGGTGTCACCATCACCTCAACTGAAATGGTTATCTACGAGCTGCTCCGGAAGGCGGGCACCGAAGAATTCAAGGCGATCCTTCCTTACATAAAGTAGCAGCGGGGATTCGTCAGGTTGTTCCTTCTGCCGCGCGGTCCAGCACTCCGAGTATCCGCAGCGAATCGCGTTTGCACGCTGCCGTGTAGGATCTGAGGTCAAGAACGATCACGGTGATGTTGTCCGTGCTGCCCCTTTCAATTGCCTGGTTTTGGAGACGCTGCGCTGCTTCTTCGGGGTTCCCGGCAGCACGGGCCGCGAGGACAGCCTCTTCGGAGGTAAACACATCCCAGAGCCCGTCGCAGGCGATTACCGCTATGTCATTTGTCCAACCGAGGGAGCCCTCCACCACTCTTGGTTCGGCGGTTACGTACGGCTTGAGAGACGCATCACCAAGGGCCCGGCTCATTGCAAGGGTCCCTTGTACCCTCGGGACATCATAGAACAACACCCGCCCTCCCGCAGCCTCTATCCTGGCTCTTTCCCCTGGTAAATCGGGCTTATGGTCGATGGTCAGCTGAACAAACCCTGCGCCGTTCCCCATCACGATTCGAGTGTCCCCCGCATTGGCCGCAATGAACTTTTCTTCGCAGATATAGAGCGTTGCCGCTGCCGTGCCGCTTTCGGTCCCCTGGTCGACTATATAACGGTCCGTCGCAAGATATGCTTCCCGTAAAGCGGCAGCGGTAAAGGCGTGTTTCTCGCTGCTGCCCGTGCAGGTGATCTTGTGCAGGTTAATAAAATACGGCGTGAGCATTTCAGCGGCAATAACCGCAGCCGACGACCCCGCATGACCATCGTACACTTCCGCACCGAACAGGCCGGGCTGTTCCCGATCCCATATTGCGTGCGCATCTTCCATTTGTTTGCGAAACCCTATGGTCTCCGCAATACCGTAGCGGATCATGGTCTGTCTTTCTTTTCCCTGCGGTTATATCCCGTCCGGTCACCGCTTTTGGCAGGGTTCATTCTTTAGATATTCTAGTGCCATACAGGGCAAAAGACCAGAACTGCGATCGGGTCCGGGTATCTGAATGGCCGGATAAGGGGCTATAACTAAAGGAAACTTGAAGAGCTGCTTTCAAGACATTATAATAGACTAAAATAGAGGAGGTGTGATAATGGCGGTGACAAGGTGGGATCCATTCAGAGAACTGTTAACATTGCAGGAAAGACTGGACAAGATGTACCGCGAGATGGAAAAGTCACGAAAAGAGGAGGATTTCGTATCGAGCGAATGGACGCCGCCCGTCGATATCTTTGAACTGGGAGAGACTTTCGTTCTCAAGCTCGAAATCCCCGAGGTCGACAAAGACAGCATCGACATAAAGATCCATGAGAGCGAGTTAACCATCAAAGGCGAAAGGAAACTGGAGCCTGGTATAGATCCTGACAATTACCACAGGATGGAGAGGGGGTACGGGGTGTTCACCAGGTCTTTTTCGCTGACGAAAACGATAGATCCATCAAGGATCAAGGCAGTTTTCAAGGACGGAATATTAAGGATAGAGCTTCCCAAAAAAGAAGAGGTCAAGCCCAAGCAAATTGCAATCGAAACATAACGCTAACAGCACCTGAGAGTCTGCCCGGATCATCCGTTGCCCATCCGTCTACGGCTTACCGGTTCTCCTATAAGCAAGGTATGGAACTGAAGAGCAGTATCATGTTGCCGCTCGAGGAAAAACTCCGGAAGCGGATAGCGCAAGAAGGACCTGTTACTTACGAAGCCGTCCTCGAGTCCGCCCTTTACGACGAGAATGACGGATACTACCGTAACGGTAAGCAGGAGAGACAGGATTATTACACTTCGCCCGAGATACATCCCATTTTTGGCCGGACCATCGGCGGCTATGTGGAGAATGTCTCCCGTACACTGAAAATCCCGTCAGTCAGCATCGTGGAACTGGGAGGGGCATCGGGGGGACTTGCGGGAGATATCATTTCCGCCTTCCGACACCTGACGATTGACAGGTACCTGATAATCGAGAAGGGGCAGGAGAGGAGGAACGGTCAGGTAGAATGGGTGAACAGCGTCGACCGTATCGGGAGAATGGATGGTTTCACCTTCATTGTTGCCAACGAGTTTTTCGACGCCCTTCCCTTTCATCGGGTGATCATGCAGAAGGGTGTCCTTCACGAGATCTATACAGGCTACCAGGACGGCTTTATCGAACAGGCGGGCCCCTTAAGCGGACCTGTTGCCTCATTCCTTGAGCGACACCCTGTGTTCTTACAGGAAAACCAGGTAACGGAGGTAACCACCTATTCCGTCCCTCTTCTCGAAAAGCTTTCGGAACTCGTCGAGCGTGCATGTCTTCTCGTATTTGACTACGGCTACCATCAGACGGATATCTCGACGGGCCGGTTCTTCGAAGGCAGTTTGGTCGGTTACAAAGAACGAAAGATACGCAATGACCTTTTCGGCGATCTGGGAAAGATGGATATCACCCATCATGTCAACTTCGACCACCTGTCGGACCTGCTTGCCGGGCTGGGGTGGAAGAAGGACGGGGAGATCGAGCAGTACCGGTTTCTATATAAAGCCGGATTACTCGAGGAATTGAGCCGTCTTCCGCAAACCGAACGGCTGTCGGCAAAATGGCTGATAAATCCTGCGGGGCTCGGCTCCATGATATCGGTCCTCGGGTTTTCCAAAAACCTGTCCTTCCCCCTGCCGGGATTCTAAAGAGAAGTGAAAGAGAGAGGTGAACGGGAGACCCCGAAGCCCAAAGACCGGGTGGTGAACAGGTTTGGTGACCTAAATGGCTCAAAAGGTTTGACTTAAAGCTGTTTCTCGTGCTATAAGAGGCAGATGACAATAAGGAAAGCCAAGACTGCACAGTGGATATGGTGGCGCCCGATGACATAGCTGTGGGACTGCCGCCTTTTAGGCCATGAGTGGTTTCACAGCCATTCATGGCCTTTTTTTATTGTGTTTTGAATGCTCTGCCGCCCTTCTTGTCCAGATAAGGCGTTGTTGAAAAAAACAGGAGGATCACATGAAACGCTTTCTATTCTGTCTCATCGCACTAACCCTTTTTTCCGCCTTTCTCTCGGGATATCCCACACCCGGATACTCCCAGGCAACTATC
>MVRP01000202.1 GCA_002067405.1 Syntrophorhabdaceae bacterium PtaU1.Bin034
CCATCCCCAGCCAGGCGGCATGGGAGGTGGGCAAAGCCCTCGGGGACGCGCTCCTTGAGCGGTGCCAAAAGGAACTGGGCCGTTACCCCGAGAACCTGGGGATCATAGTGTGGGGGTGCCCCACCATGCGCTCCAAGGGCGACGACGTGGCGGAGGTGCTCTATCTTCTGGGGATCAAGCCCATATGGCAAAAGAACGGCATCGTGAGCGGTCTGGAGATCATCCCCCTCTCCGAGCTATGCCGGCCCCGCATCGATGTGACGCCCCGCATCTCCGGCTTCTTCCGGGACGCCTTTCCCAACCTTGTCACCATGATCGATGATGCGGTCGCCATGGTGGCCGCCCTGGACGAGCCCCCGGAGAGCAACCTCATCCGCCGCCATGTCGTTGCCGACCAGGCCGCGTACCGTGCCGAAGGTATCTCGGAGGCGGAAGCCCGGCGCATGGCGACATTCCGCGTCTTCGGCTGTCCGCCCGGCACCTACGGTGCCGGCGTGGAGGAGTTGATCGAGTCGAAGGCCTGGGAGACCCGGGAGGACCTGGCGAACAATTACATTCGCTACTCCGCCCACGCCTATGGCAAAGGGAGCTACGGCGATCAGAGGCCCGGGGTGTTCCGGAACCTCCTCGCCCGGATGGACGTGACCGTGAAGAACGAGGACACCAGGGAGTACGATATGTACTCCTGCACCGACTTCTACAACTATTACGGCGGGTTGATCGCCGCCGCCGGAGTGGTGCGGGGAGAGATGCCCTTCGCCCTCACCGGGGACAGCGCCGATCCGCGCCGGGTCGTTCTGCGCACCACCCAGGAGGAGACGAAGCATGTGCTCCGGTCGCGGCTGCTCAACCCCAAGTGGCTCGAGGGCATGAAGCGTCACGGCTACAAGGGGGCCGGTGATATCTCCAAGGTCATGGACATCATCATCGGCTGGGACGCCACGGCCGATACCATGGAAGACTGGATGTACGACCGGGTGGCCGAGAGGTATGCCCTGGACCCGGCCATGCAGGAATGGTTCAAGGAGATGAATCCCTACGCGTTGCAGAATATCATCGACAAGCTCCTGGAAACGATCCAGCGGGGCATGTGGCAGACCACTGACGAGACGGAGAAACGGCTCCGTGACGCGTACCTCGACATCGAAGGCGAGATAGAGGACGCGGTGGAGGGCACCGGCCCATGATTCCTCCCTGCGCCGATGCCGGCAGAAACCCGGCCCCCAGACCCCTGTATCCCTTTAGCGCCATTGTAGGCCAGGAGCGCATGAAGCTGGCCCTCCTCCTCAATGCAGTGGACCCCGCCATAGGCGGTGTCCTCATCCGCGGCGAAAAGGGAACGGCAAAATCGACGGCAGCCAGGGCCCTGGCGCGACTCCTGCCGAAGATTGCCGTCCGGCCGGGGTGTCCGTTTTCCTGCGATCCGGCACGGCCGGATGAATGGTGCCGTGCATGCCGATCGGTTAAGGACAATACTTTGTCCTACCGCCGCGCACGCTTTGTCACGCTCCCCTTGAACGCCACTGAGGATATGCTCGCAGGAGGCCTCGATTTTTCCGCTACCATGTCGGGCGGGGCACGGGCCTTCCAGCCGGGCCTCCTGGCCAGGGCCCATCGGGGCATCCTCTACATCGACGAGGTAAATCTCCTCGACGATCATCTCGTCGACCTGATCCTCGATGCCGCCGAATCGGGGGTCAACATCGTCGAACGTGAAGGTCTTTCCCTTCGCCATCCTTCGAGATTCGCCCTCATCGCCAGTATGAACCCCGAGGAAGGGTCCTTGCGTCCCCAACTGCTCGACCGCTTCGGCCTCTGCGTCGAGGTCGGCTCCGAATCCGACCCCGCCCTCAGGGTGGAGTTGATCGAAAGGAGGGAGGCTTTTGAGCTCGACCCTCACACGTTTTGCAAAAACATGGACAATGAGGAGTCGGGCCTGTCGAACCGGGTGGCTGCAGCCCGTGAAATCCTGCCCGCCGTAAGGATGGAGCCCTATCTCCGGAAATACATCGGTGAGCTTGCCCTTTCCCGGCACGTGGCAGGCCATCGGGCGGACCTTGTCATTGCCCGTGCCGCCGTTGCCCACGCAGCGTTTGCCGGGCGGAAGAGAGTAGAGGTGAAAGACGTCCTTGCCGTGGCCGAGCTGGCATTGCTCCACCGGAGCCGGGACACCCTGACCCCGCCGCCTCCGCCTCCACCTCCTCCACCCGAGAACGACGACAACAGTGAGGAACCGCCTCGTGACCGGCCTCCGGAGACGGAGCCCCGGAAGAACGAAGAACGCACACCGCCGCCACCCGGCGCAGAGGCGCCGCCCCAAGGTGAGACAAAAGAGGAAAACAGCGATGGCCGGGGTGCGCCGGAGAAGGACCGCCTCTTCGACATCGGAGAAACCTTCAGGGTAAAACCCTTCACTCCTTCCGAGGATCGCCTTGCCCGGCGAGGCTCGGGCCGCCGGAGCCGTTCAAGAACGGAGGACAAGCAGGGCCGCTACGTGAGGAGCACATTGAAAACTCCGTGCCGCGACATCGCCCTCGACGCCACGCTCCGCGCTGCCGCCCCCTACCAGCTCGCCCGGCGCAATGCCACGGGAAGGACCGGCCTGGTCATCTATCGCCGGGACTGGAGGGAGAAGGTGAGAGAGAAGAAGATAGGGACCTTCATCCTCTTTGTCGTCGATGCGAGCGGGTCCATGGGCGCCCAAGGGCGCATGGCCGCCTCCAAGGGGGCCGTCATGTCGCTCCTTCTCGACGCCTACCAGAAGCGTGACAGGATCGCCATGATTACCTTTCGCCGCAAAGAAGCGTCGCTCCTCCTTCCGCCCACGTCCTCCGTTGACGTGGCCGGTCGGCTTCTGCGGGAACTGCCTGTTGGAGGAAGGACACCCCTCTCCGCTGCGTTAGCGAAGGCCTATGAAATCCTTATGCCCCAGTTGCGGCGCGACCCCTCGTTGCGACCCCTTGCTGTCCTTGTCACCGACGGGAAGGCGAACGTGAGCCTCGAAAAGGGCACCTCTGCCGCGGACGAGGCCTTGAGGATGGCGCAGCGCATAGGACGGGACACGCGGATACGGTGGATCGTGATAGATACGGAGGAGCAGAAAAGGGTCCGCTTCGGCCTCGCCCAACACATGGCCCTCGCCCTGGAAGGCGAGTGCTGTCACCTAGACGGCCTCAAGGCCGCCGATCTTATAAGGGTCGCCAAAGGTATATGACACGGGAAAGAAGAAAAGAGGCGGTTATCAGCCGCAGATAAGAGCGGATAAAGGCGGATGAGAACAGAACATATGGATACGACGACAAAGCAGCATTTATGGCGCGGGCCGATAATGGCCGGCGCCATACTCCGACGCCCTTCGGGCGTAGGAGTGTCCAACCGGCACTGTCGCCGGTTGGACAAACAAGGTCATCATCCGCTCTTATCCGTATTTATCTGCGGCAGAAAATATAGTTTTAACGAATATTGACACATACGATAAGGATTTTACTATGAACCAAAGAACCATTTACCCCTTTGCCGCCATCGTCGGGCAGGAGCGCATGAAAACGGGGATCATGCTCACCGTGATCAATCCCACCCTTTCGGGCATCCTTATTCGGGGGGAGAAGGGCACGGCGAAATCGACCGCGGTACGGGCACTGGCCGAGATACTCCCTCTTCTGGAGGTTGTCCGCGATTGCCCCTTTCACCTCGCCCCCGATGAATTCGGCGACTGCTGCGCCGGATGTGCGAGGAGAGACTGCCGACAGCGGCGCATGAACGGCGAGAAAGGAGAAACGGTGAAGCGAAAAGTGGCCGTGGTGGAACTGCCCGTGGGAGCGACAGAAGATCGTGTGGTAGGCACCCTCGACCTTGAACAGGCCCTTCAGGAAGGGGTCAAGCACTTCGAGCCGGGTCTTCTTGCGGCCGCCCACCGGGGCATCCTCTATGTCGATGAAGTCAATCTTCTCGACGACCACATCGTCGATATCCTTCTCGACTCGGCGGCCATGGGAGTCAATACGGTGGAACGGGAAGGCATTTCGCACACGCACCCGGCCCGCTTCACCCTAGTGGGCACCATGAACCCTGAGGAGGGCGAGTTGCGGCCCCAGCTCCTTGACCGCTTCGGCCTCTGCGTCACTGTTGAAGGCTCGCGGGACCCCGGAGAGCGGGTGGAGATCATGGAACGGCGGGCAGCCTTCGAGGATCACCCGCATACGTTCGCTGCCCAATGGGAAGAGGCGTCCCGCCATTTGGCAGCGTCTGTGGTGAAGGCCATGGAACACTATCCGTCAGTAACGGTTGAGAGACAGCTTCTTTTCGAGATCGCCTCTTACTGTATCGATGTGGGGGTCGACGGCCACCGGGGCGACATCATCATGCTGAAGACCGCAAAGACCCTCGCAGCCCTCCACGACCGGATGAGCGTGACCGCCGACGATATCGAAGAAGCGGCCCAGTACGTGCTTCCCCACCGCGTCCGAAGACAGCCCCTCCAGGATATCGTCCAGGACGTGAGCCTCGTGCGCCGGATGACAAGAAAAGAGCCATAGAAGGAGTGACAAAATGGCAAAGAAAGGGTTGCTCATGGTCCATACGGGCAAAGGCAAAGGCAAAACAACTGCTGCCCTGGGTTTGGCTTTTCGTGCACTGGGCCACGACCTTCCGGTGTGCATTATCCAGTTCATAAAAGGCAACTGGAAATACGGAGAGCTGAAAAGCGCCGCGCAATTTGCGGGACTTCTCGATTTTCATGTGGTGGGCGAGGGTTTTACGTGGAAGTCCAAGGACCTCGACAAGGACCGGCAGGCGGCCATGGACGGGTGGAATCTGGCGAAGTCGGCCATTGCGTCCGGCCGCTACCACCTTGTGATTCTGGATGAGTTCACCTATGCGATCAACTACAAAATGGTGGATGAGGATGAGGCAATGGAAGCCCTTCGGAACAGGCCGGAGGGTTTACATGTCCTCGTCACCGGCCGCGACGCGCCAAAGACCCTCATTGAAACAGCCGATCTCGTCACCGAGATGCGGGAGATCAAGCACCCCTACAAGTCGGGCGTCAAGGCCCAGAAGGGGATCGAGTGGTGATGACGATTACCGGAAAGGAAAGGACATAGCTATGGTGTTCATCGATCGGTTATCAAAACAATACGGCGCGGTCACCGCCCTCGACGACCTGACCCTGCATCTTGCCGCAGGACAGGTACATGCTATGCTGGGACCGAACGGTGCAGGGAAGACGACCACCGTGCGCATTCTCGCCACGCTGACCCGCCCCACGTCAGGCACGGCGACAATCGGGGGATACGATGTCACTGCACAACCCCTTGAGGTGAAGCGGCAGATAGGCGTGGTTCACCAGACCCTCAATTTCGACCCCGAGCTCACGGGAGAGGAAAGCCTCTTGGTTCACGGCATGCTCTACGGTATGCCGCGCGGGACCATCCGGCCTAGGATGGGTGAGCTTATCGAGTTTGCCGGTCTCGCCGATGCGGTCCGCCGTAAGGTCTCAACCTATTCCGGCGGCATGAAGCGGCGGCTGTCGATTGCCCGGGCCATGATGCATGAGCCGCGGGTGGTTCTCCTCGACGAACCGACGGTGGGCCTCGACGCCCATGCACGACGCAGGGTCTGGGACCTTGTCCGTCGTCTCCGCAGCGACGGCTGCACGGTTGTTCTCACCACCCACCATATTGAAGAGGCCGAAGTATTGGCGGACCACGTGGTCATCATCGACCGGGGCAGGGTGATCGCAGAGGGCAGCCCCGGCGAGCTGATCGCCCGGTCAGGCAAGGTGGCCGTTGACTATTCCGGCCATGGGGGAACGGAGACGGCCTTTTTCGAGACCCGGGAAGACGCAGCGGGTTTCGTGTCGAAGCTCGACGGGCACACGACGATCCGGCATGCAAACCTCGAAGACGTCTTCATCCGGCTTACCGGTCGCCGCGTCAGCCCAAACGAACAGGAAGGAGAGGGAACACATGCACCAGGTCACGGCAGTCATACTGCGCGAACTCATCATTCTTAAGCGGAAGTTCTGGCGCTATTTCTTCTCATTTACCATTTCCCCGCTCCTCTATTTCATCACCTTCGGCTGGGGCGGTAGGGCGGCGGCCGACAGAGCGGAGTACAGCGCCTTCATCCTGCCGGGACTTGTCGCCATGAGCGCCATGATCAACAGCTTCGGCCTCTCCACGGAGATCAACATAGCACGCTTTTACTGGAAGACCTTCGACGAGATCAGGACCGCGCCGGTGGCCGACTGGGCCTACGTTGCCGGTGAGGTCGCAAGCGGCATGATCCGGGGGGTCCTGGCGGCCTGCATCGTCATCGCCATGGGGCTCCTGTTCCGCGTGCCCATCACGCTTTCGCCCCTGCTTCTTCTCTCCGTGCTCCTGACCACCCTCGTCTTCGCCGCCCTCGCCATCAGTACGGCCATGCTGGCCAAGTCCCACGCCGACCAGGGCATGCTCACGAGCTTCGTCATCACCCCCATGGCCTTCCTCTGCGGCACCTTTTTCCCGGTCGACGCATATCCGTCCTGGCTCCAGTGGCTCATTCAGATCATGCCTCTCACGCCCGCGTCCCACCTGGTCCGTGCTGCTGCATCGGGCCAACCGCTGCCCGCGGGATCGCTGGGGTATCTGGCAGCCCTTGCCGTGGTCTTCATGGCTGCCGCCGTTCTCATGATACGCCGCACGAGGGATTAAAGAAAAAGTGCAGGAGGAGAACGTGAAACCTTTTATCCACAACCTTTTCTTTCTGGGATGCATCTTCTATCTTCCGGTAATCCTTTGCGCCCTGGCTGGCTGGAAACGATGGAGGAACAGTCTTTATCTCGCCGCCTCGGCTCTGCTCTTTCTCTCCGCGGCGGTCAGGGTCTACTACAACTGGCCCCTTGTGTGCCTTTTTCAGGAGCCCCACCTCATAGCACTCACCACGGCGGTCGTTACCGGGGTCCTTTCGATGGGGATAGCTTATGTCGCCCTGCTCTTTCCCGGTGACATATATACGGCTTTTCCGAAAACGAATTCGGCTTTTGCCCGTCTCTTCTCCCTTTCTTTTTCCCTCGCAAGGGCGATCTATCTTTGCTCGGCCGCTCTTGCACTCGCCTCCATCGCGACGACAGGAACAAACCGGGGCAAGGGAGGACGACAGGAACAAAGGCTGATCGGGAACCT
>MVRP01000203.1 GCA_002067405.1 Syntrophorhabdaceae bacterium PtaU1.Bin034
CATCTTTACGCTTCATCGCATACCTCCACTTTTCATTTTGGCCACACCTGTTTCAAGAACATTTCGGGTCAGACCGCCTTCCTGATATTGCACAACAGTCCTTTCCATTGCGGATAGCCCATGATCGGCTCTCTGCACTGGCAATCCGTCAACAGGTTACAGTTTGCCTCGCGGGGCCAGCCATGGGGAACGAGCACTACACCCTCCATGATCCTTTTGTCCACACTTGCCTTCATTTTGACCTGTCCCCGGTCGGTTTCGACGATCACATCGTCTTCGTGATGTATCCCATACGCTGCGGCGGTATTCGGGCCGATCTCCGCTTTGGGGAAGGGTGACCATGCCTGAAGGGACTTTATGTTGTGGAGCATGCTGCCGTTGAAGAAGAAATCCCGCGTGCCCGTCGAGAGAACAAGGGGATACTTCTCTCCAAGGTCGGCCCAGCGTGTGCCCTGAGGGCTTTTGTCCGGTTCCCGGTAAGTCGGCAGAGGGTCAAAGCCGACCTGGGCAAAGGCTTCGCTGTAAATCTCGATCTTTCCGGTAGGGGTTGCGAATGACCGTTCACGCAACGAATAGTCAACGGGCTGATAATAGACTCCTTCGGGATTCTCCATGAGGGTTTTGAAATCAACGCCGCTGGGAGCCACTTCATGGGCCACCAGCTCGTCGTCCGATTTCCAGGGGAACTTATCGCCGAAACCGAGCCGTTCGGCCAGCTCGGTATAGACTTCCCTTATCGATTTGCATTCGTAGTATTGCCCCAACATCGGCTTACGGAGCATAAGATAGGGAAGACAATGGCACACGTTGTAGTTGTAGGCAAGGCCCCAGAACTCGAACTGGTTTGCGGCAGGCAGCACGTAATGGGCGAATTCTGCGGTCTCCGTCATAAACTGCTCGTACACCACGACAAGGTCAAGTTTCCTGAAGGCCTCCTTCAGGGCGTTTGAATCGGGCATGGTGACGAGCGGGTTGCCTCCGGCGACTATGAAGGCGCGCAGTTTATCAGGCACGCTCTCGGGAACCATGTTCATCACCGCGTAAGGGCTTGTCCTGCCCCAAAGTTCATAAAAGAGGGGGTACTCCTCGGCGCCGAGGGGCTTGCCGGGAAAGGGGAGACTGACATCTGCGAGTCTCAGCCTCGGGCTGATAACCCAGCCGCCCGGCACATTGATGTTGCCCGTAAGGACTTGCAGAATGGCCATGGCCCGGTCTGTCTGGCTGCCGTTAGCGCACTGGTCCTGGGTACACGTGCCGTGGAAGATGCTCGCTCCTCTGGTGGTGGCAAACCGCCGGGCAAGGATGCGGATATCGTCCGCTTTTATTGAGGTGATCTTCTCTGCCCATTCAGGTGTGTACTGCTGAACATGAGGAACCAGCTTGTCAAAACCGTAGGTCCATTTCTCGACGAAATCCTTGTCATACAGGTTCTCGTTAATGATAACGTTCATCAGCGCAAGGGCGAGCGCACCGTCCGTTCCCGGCCTGATTGCCAGGTACATTTCAGCACGGTCGGCTATCGATATCTTTCTCGGGTCAATCACAATCACCCTCGCGCCCTTCTTCATGTTCTCTTCCATGGCGAGGGCAAGAGGAAAGTCGGACGCGGCAGGATTATGACCCCAGAGAAGGTAAAGGTTCGAATCCATCTCCTCGACGGGATACTTTCCGAAGGTGATCTGCCGGGCGCGAATACGCATCCGGTAGCATATGCTTTCCACGGAAAAAAAGTTGGGCGACCCCAAGGCAGCCTTGAACCGATGGGTGAGGGAGATCATCTCGACATTTTCCACGCCGATCGAGCCGCAAAAGAAAGCGACGACTGAAGGGCCGTATTTTTCCCTCAATTCGCCCAGTTTTGCGGCGATTTCCGAATAGGCCTGATCCCAGGAGATCCTTTTCCATTCGCCGTCAACCCTTTTCAAGGGATATTTGAGCCTGTCCGGGTGATAAAGGTGCTCTATGGCAGCCTGCCCCTTGGGGCAGAGCTTTCCCTTGTTGAGGGGATGGGATTCCTGCCCCCGGACATCCACTGCTTTTCCGTCTTTGATGGTTACTTCCATGCCGCAGCTGTGGTAGCACAGCGCGCATCCGGTGAAATCCGTCTTTGTGCCATTTTCCGTCATTGTAAGCCTCCTCTTGAGAGACCAAGTCGCCTGGCAGCCAGGCGGGCTTGGTAGAACTAATTTTCTGATCCACCCATCATTCAGAACCTGTTTGTTCGGCACCAGCACATTTCCCGTTCCAGGGACCCGGAGAACCTATGCCCCTGAGAACGAGGTCGATCACCTGCTCGTGGCGCTCGGTCACATCATACTTCTCGCCTTTCAAAAGCCATCTGGTCACAATATGCTCAAGGGTCCCCAAAAGGAGCTGACGTGAGAGATAGATGTCGCAGTCCTTTCTTATGGCTCCCTCTTCCTGCCCCTCTTGAAGGATTTGCAGAACCTGATTGCTGAACATCCTGAGCCCCTTGTAAGTCCTCGATTTCGTGAAGCGCCTGCTCACACGCATCTCCAGCATGAGACTCCTTGCGTAATCGGGATTCGTCTTGAAGAAATAGAGGTAGTACCAAACAAGCTTCTTCAGTTTCTCCGTTGCCCCCGTGATTCCTTTAAGATGCACATCGAGCTCCGCGCAGAATACCTTCGTTCTTTCGAGAGGAATCGCAAAAAAGAGATCTTCCTTGTTTTTGAAATATTGGTAAATCGTCCCTTCAGCGACACCTGCATTTTTGGCAATCTCACAGATGCTCGCATCCTGGAAGCTGCTCTTGCCGAATACCGCTATAGCCGCTTGGATGATGTGCTGTTTCTTCAGTTTTTTTTTGTTCACGCTCTTGTCTCCGTCATTTGCCCTTGGCTTCCTCCGTTTGCTCGCAAGAAGCCCCACCCGACCATTTTCTGATCAATCTCGAAAAGACCTTCCAGCATAAGATTAGTAATTTCAATATCTTTTGAGAGTAGATGAACTGTATTCATTATTTTTTATAATTATCCGTTATTATATGGCTAAAATACTGAGTTTTTTGTCGCTCATACTGATAGTAATTGAACGTCATTCATTTTTTTATCAGAGACTGCTATCCGTTGTCAAGCCTTTCTTTGGATTACCATGCCAGGAATGGGACGGTCGTCATTTCCGAATAAGACGGAATGACGTCCGAAATTCTTGTCCTGCGTACGGCAAGAATACCAACATGATTGCAGTTTGGAATAAACCGCCCCTGCTGCAAGCGGCGGGGTATCCGATGGGCCAGTCCCTTGACGGGAAGGGGACAAAAAGGAGGTGGAGCGGTCCCTGTAGCTTGCAGCAGGGAAGCAAGTTGAAGCGGTGATCGTCTATTTGCTGGCGTGGAGGATCTTTCCCGAGTCCCTGAAGCTGTAATTACCCACTTTCGCAACCCTCTTGCGGAACTCGTTCGACCGCAGGACCTCGATGAACGCCTGGACTCCCCGCTCGAAAAAGGTTGACTGGTCCAGGATCATGTCAAAACGCTCTTCCCTGATGGGGATAAAGGCGAGGCGGAAAAGGCTTGCAACTGCGACAGTGGCAATCCCGACGTCCGCTTCTTTGGAAAGGATGGACAGGCCTACCTCGAGGTGCGTATAGGATTCCTTTTCATAGCCTTTTATCCCGGAAGCCGGGATCGACAAGTCCTTTAGATGATAATCAAGCAGGGTGCGGGTGCCCGATCCCTTCTGCCGGTTCATAAACCTCACGTCCTTCCGCGTGAGGTCGTGGAAGTCTTTAAAACCAAGCGGGTTTTTCGGAGCCACCACAAAACCCATCTCCCGGTAGAACAGGTTAACCACAATGGGCTTGATGTGAGGGGTATACTCAGAAAGGAAGGGGACGTTGTATTCTCCGGATTTCGGATCAAAAAGATGCGACCAGGCGATATCGGTGTATCCGGCGTCGAGCACTTTTAAGCCCTCTGTGCTCCCCACACTGGAAGAGAACATATGGAATTCCGGATACGCCCGTTTCATGTGGGTTTGAAGCAGGTCCAGGATCAGGTCGTTACTTCCCGAGGTGAGCAGGGCACGATCCATTTTCTTCGTCTTTTGCTTTGCCTGTTCGAGGCCGGCCTTCGCGTTTTCCTCGATCCATTCTTCAATCAATTTCTTCGGGAACATCCATTTGCCCGTTATCCTTGTGGCAGGGATTCTCTGGGCGCTTGTCAAAGCATACACTTGCTTCTCATGGATGCCCAGGAACCGGGCAAGCTCCTTCGTGTTCATCAACTCATCCGACATTGCGCTCCCTCCTTGGATAGAGTAATGATAGATCGAATTCGGCTGGGTGTCAAAGGGATCAGAAGCCGATCCGTACCCGGCTAAATTCCTTCTTTCTTTCGAGACAGGAGGCTTGAAAAGAGGTAGTGCACGAAGAAGGAGGAGCAACCCCGCTCCTTCCAATGTGGTACCGGCTGGGCAAGTAGACTGCCTCCACCCAGATAGGTAAAATTATGGCTCAAATCTCGTCATGATCAATAAGCTGAATGGCCACTTTTTCTCCTGCCCTCAATTCCGGACTATCCTCCGGGATTATTATCAGGCAGTTCGCCTTGCTCATCGAGCGGAGGACGGATGGCTTCTGATTGCCTGTTGTCGACACGTAAAATTCATTGTTCTTGATCGTGAAGTGGCCTCTCAACAGGTTAACGGTGCCTGACCGTTTATTGACATCCTCTTCAAGAAATGCGTTTACTACCGGTTTATTTATCTTTCTTGCTCCCATCAGCTTGAGGAGGGCAGGCCTCACAAACTGGATGAATGACGTGAGGGTTGGAACAGGTTGCCCCGGCAGGCCAAAAACCAGTTTGTTTTCTTTTTTGCCAAAGGTGAACGGTCTCCCGGGCTTGACGTTGATCCATTCAAACAGTATTTCAATACCCAGATCAGCATAAATTTCCTTGACGAAATCATACTTCCCCATGGACACGCCCCCGGTGGATATGACTATATCCGACTCCAGGGCTCTCAGGAACTTGTCCTTCGTATCTTTCATGGTGTCTCTTGCAATGCCGAAATAACGCGGAAGAGCGTTATACTTCCTCACCTCTGAGTACAGGGTGTACGCGTTGACGTTTCTGATCTGGCCAACCTGGATCTTTTCACCTATTTCGGCAAGCTCATCGCCTGTAGACACAATCGAGACCGTCGGCTGTTTATATACCCTTACGGCATCATAGTTAAGCGACGCCAGGATGCCGATATCGGCAGATCTCAGCCGGTCTCCTTTCTGCAACACCTTGTCGCCTATCCCGATATTCTCTCCTGCACGTTTGTAATTCCTGTATTTCGCTAATTCGCTGAATATCTTCACATAACCGGCTTCCTCATCCGTGTCCTCAAACTGAATAACCGAATCAGCGCCTTCCGGTATCGGGGCGCCTGTCATTATTCTGATTGCCGTGCCCCGGGTGACTTTTTTGCCGGCCACGGAGCCGCCCGCCTGTATTTCTCCCGTGATTTTGAGGATCACCGGATTATTCTTTGATGCCCCGCGCGTGTCATCTGCCCTCACTGCATAACCGTCCATTGCGGAATCATCCACCGGAGGTATCATTATATCCGATACAATATCCTCATAGAGGATATGATTGAATGCTTCCAATATAGGAATGCGTTCGCAGCCCAGCGGTTTGACGGAACCAAGGATGATCCTTTGCGCTTCTTCGACCGACACCGTCAAATCCCGGTTCCTGGCATGTGCTGTCTTTCCGGGCTGGACAGCGCTTGCTTGGCCCGATCTTGATAATGCCCTTCGGCATTGTATCTTCCGGGTCACTTTTCCAACTCCTTCCTCCCTGCTGCAATCCGCGCTGCAATCACCTTCGCATTACTCGGAACAAGCAAGGCCGCGTTCATCCACCGTGAATGTCATATGAATTGCAGGGTTCAGACGCTTCGTTCGGTTCGTGGTACATGACGTTTAGCTCTTTGGACTTTTTATAGAGCGGCAAATCGGCTACCGGCGTCGGACTGGCGGGCGAACCTGTGCTGACTGCGCTTTCTCCAACAGAACCAATTGTCTTTCTGCTTTGTGCGACAAGCCTCAGGAAGGCCCGCGCAGGCGGTGAGACCTCTCCGCCGCTCGGATAACCGATGGCGAGAGTGATTGTGGGAGAGCCATCAGTAATACAAATTTCCTTAAGGAGGTGCTGGTCCAGTTCTGCCTGGACCACGCTCCTCTCAACAAAAGCCAGTCCGTCATCGCGCCTCACGAACTCTTTCAGTAAGGCGACACTTGGCGATTCAATGTTCACCTTCGGCGTCACCATGAATTTCCACATGTATTGAAGGACCACCTCTCTCACGGCGGAGCCTTCCTTCAGACTAATGAGAGGCACCTGTGAGAGATCCCGTACCTGTATCTCGCCTCCCGGTACATGGATGCTCCAGGGAGACGCGATAAGGACAAGCTCGTCCTTTTCGACCAACTTCATCTTAAGGCGGCAGTTCGCCGGCCTGAATCTCATCACCGCAAGATCGTTCCGGCCGCTCTCGACACTCTTCGCCATGGAGATATCTTTGCCGCGATTCACGGTGATCCTGATGTTCGGGTAAGACTGCTCGAATTCAGCGATGAGCCTCGGAACAAGGCAACTACCCGGAATATCCGGGCATCCTATCCGTAATTCCGCCCCTTTCTTTGAAGATATCTGTTCGAGAAGGGACTCCGTTTCGTCGATCTCATGAAATATCCTCGAAGCCTTTCTTAAGACCGCCTGTCCCGCCCGGGTGAGGCGTATCGAGTCGCTCTCGTACACCATGAGCCTCACACCAATGGCCTCTTCCAGACTCTTTACGTGGTTGGTAAGCAGCGGCTGGCTCAGCATGAGCCGCTTGGCGGCCTTCGATACGCTCCCTTCTTTGGCCGCCATACAAAACGATCGTAAATGATTTATATTCACGTCCATATCAAACACCTTAAAGGGAGGACGGCGGCCTGCCTCTGGAGCAGGCCTCATCTCTGGTCTTGCTTCCCTTGCTTAGCCGGCTCCTTTTCTGTCAGCTACCAGGACCGGCTCTCCCTCCCTCTCCTTCCCCCTCCTCACCACCGCCCGCTGGTCAGGAGGGGGCGGGGGCGGTACCGGGGCACCTACTA
>MVRP01000204.1 GCA_002067405.1 Syntrophorhabdaceae bacterium PtaU1.Bin034
AGACGGCCCGATGACGGTTCCATCTTCGACGTGGAAGTTGCATTGACGAAACTTTCGCTGCCTGAGGGCAATTTTGTCCTTGCAGGCGTGCGTGACATCACCGACCGTAAGTATATCGAGCGGGAGTTGACGGCCACAAAAGACTACCTGAAAACAGTGTTCAACAATATCCACGACGCAATTTACGTTCATGACAACACCGGGAAAATAATAGATGTCAACAACAAGATGCTTGAATTGCATAAATGTACCCGCGAGGAGGCGGTAAGCCACTACATTCATGACTTTTCAACCCCCGATAACCCGCTCAATGAGATGCCCCATCTCTGGAACACGGTTTTGGAAGGGAAGAATCACTTTTTCGAGTGGAAGTGCAGGCGGCCAAAAGACGGGTCGACAATAGACGTGGAGATATACCTGACCAGACTCTCTTTGCCCGAGGGCAACCTGGTTCTTGCAAACGTGCGGGACATTACGGAACGAAAGAGGATCGAGAAACTCCTGGTAAAGGAAAGGGAAATCTTCTTCTCCGTGATGGAGAACAACCCCCATGGTATAGCGCTGGCCGACGACGACGGAAAATTCATCTACCTTAACCCGGAGTTTACCAACATTTCCGGCTACACGCTCGAAGATGTCCCGACCGCAAGGGAATGGGCGAGAAAGGCGTATCCTGACGCGGAATTCAGGAAGAAGGTCGTGGAAGTATGGAAGGCGGACAGGGTCCCGAAAGGCAGGGGCAAGGATATGGAATTCGCCGTAACATGCAGAAACGGGCAACAGAAAGACGTCGAGTTCAGGCAAACCTACCTGGGGGACAGAAGCCTGGTTGTATTGACGGACACCACGGCGCGGAACCGGGCGGAGAAGGATCTCCGTGCCGAAAAACAGAAGTTTCAGACGCTCTCGGAAAGCTCCCCGGTCGGTATGGTAATGATAGGAGAAACGGGCGGATTTGAGTTCAGGTACGTGAATCCGAAGTTCAAGGATATCTTCGGGTACCGAGCCTTTGATACCCCCGGGATAAATGAATGGTTCGCGAGGATCTACCCTGAGCCTGCTTCCCGTCTTCGTTCAATCGCAAAATGGATCGACGTCGTGAAAGCGATCAAGCCCGGGACCGGCAGGTCGTACATCAGGAAATTGAACGGGAACGGAGGAGGACAAAAGCACATAAAATTCATTCTGGTGAGACTGGAAACAGGCGAGATACTGATGACGTGCTGGGACATTACCAGAAACAAAGAGGCCGAAGAAAAGATACGGGAGCGCAATCTCGTGCTGGAGGTCCTCAATGACGTCATGGGGTCTGTGGGCAGTTCCATCCATTTGCAGGAGATCCTGGCAGCCCTTCAGGGGGTATTCACTAAGAAGCTGAAGATTCCCGCGGGGGCCATATTCTTGTACAACGAGGTGAGCAGCAAGAATAATATGGAGGCGTGGTGGGGTGTTCCCGAATCCGCCCGGGACGATGTGGAAGCGTTCGCGCTGGAGTGCTATAGGAACGGAAAGATCATCCATGAAGATGATGCGACCCTTGTGAGGAACGAGGTCTGCAATCTCGACCCTAAGATCGTCGCACCGTTCAAAAGGCACAAATGGACCAGCTACCTCTGCGCCCCTTTGAGCGCAAAAGGCGACGTGCAGGGCATGATATTCCTTGTGGACAAAAAGCATGACGGCTTCAACGACGACGGTGTAGCCCTTTACAAGACCCTGGGCCAGCAGATCGGGGTTGCGACGCAAAATGCGCGCTTGTTTGAACAGGTGCGGCTGTCCCACGCACAAATGAAAGCCCTTTCCCTGAGACTGGTTGAAGTGCAGGAGGCTGAGCGGAGGTATATTGCACGGGAACTTCACGACGAAATAGGCCAAGAGCTGACCGGTCTTAAGCTTGCCCTCGAGATGGCCGCCAGGCAACGCGAAGGCACGATCCCTTCGGGGCTGCGCCAGGCCCAATCGCTCGCGAACAAGCTTGTGGAGCTGGTCCGCGAACTGTCACTCAACCTGAGGCCCGCAATACTGGACGACCTCGGTCTTCTTCTTACGCTTCCCTGGCACTTCACGCGTTTCACGAACCAGACCGGAATTCGGGTGAACTTTGAGCACACGGGGCTCGGCAACCGCCGGTTGCCCATTCAGATGGAGACGGCAGTCTACAGAATTATCCAGGAGGCCCTGACTAACGTGGCGCGTCACGCGAAGACGGGCGAGGTCACCGTGAGGCTATGGGCTGACAACGGGGTGGTGGGCACACAAATAGAAGATCCGGGGATCGGCTTCGATACCGCGTTAGTGTTGAACAATTGCAGCACGAACGGGATCGGCGGGATGAGGGAACGGGCGATGTTACTGGGAGGCCATTTTACCGTCGAGTCACAGCCGGGGGCGGGGACGCGCCTCACGGCAGAACTGCCCACAGGAGGACATCATGGACCTAATCAAGATAGTCCTGGCAGATGATCACCATATAGTAAGACAGGGGGTGATGGCGCTCCTGAAAAGCGAACCGGGCTTCTCCGTCGTGGGTGAAGCCGGAGACGGCATAAGCGCGCTTCAAGTCTGCGGACGCCTGAAGCCGGACGTGCTTGTGGTCGATCTGATAATGCCGGGCCTCAACGGACTCGAAGTCACCCGCCAGATGACAAAGGCGTCTCCGCATACGAAAGTCATTGTCCTTTCCATGTATATGAATGAGCCCTACGTGATCGAAGCGCTGCGGAACGGCGCGTACGGGTATGTCCTCAAGGGATCGAATATCGATGACCTCGTCAAAGCGATACGCGAGGTCGCCGTTGGCCGTCATTATCTAAGCCCTCCCCTTTCGGAGCTGGCAATAGAGGCGTATCTGGAGAAGACAAAAGGGACCTCACTCGACGTCTATGACACACTTACCGCCAGGGAAAGAGAAGTCTTTCTGCTTGCGGTGGAGGGTTTCAGCAACGCCGAAATAGGGGCCAAGCTTTTCATCAGCACCCGAACCGTGGAAACGCACAGGGCCAATATGATGAGGAAGCTCTCTCTCCACACGCATACTGACGTTATCAAATATGCGGTAAAAAAGGGCATCATACCCACAGAAACATAGAAGCATCGCAGTTCCTGATGCCCGGCTCGTATGCAGCGGGGATTGAGGATGCTCCTGACCATAAATCAGTAGTGCTACGGATAGACCCGTCTACAGGGCCATAATAACATTTAGACAAAATTAAACTGTGCGCCGTGGGATTCGGATCGGAACGAAGAGAACTTTCCGGGAAGATGCAATCGGTACTGCAATCATCAAGATTCGGGCGGCTGTAGAGAAAGAGGTGACGTGACGGATAGGCCTAGTGATCACCGCAAGCCTGTCTTTTTTGACGATATTCGGAAGAATAGGCAACAATTTCCGCCGGTTGGCGGGATGAAAACAAAGGAGGTCCTATGGAAGAAAAGAGTGTCTATTCATCTTACCGATGGCTCATGATGCTGGTCACCGCCCTGGCGATTATGGCGATCTATATCGACATGATCGCTATCGCCCCTATTTTGGGCGATGTTGCCAAGGGCCTGCAGGTCGACATGGGGGCTGCAACCAATTTGATGATGGGGTTTGTGCTTGCCACCGCATGCGTGCTCATCTGGGGCGGCGTCGTGTGCGACAAATACGGCATAACCGCCGCGCTCGTTCTTGGACTGCTCTGTGCCACGGTGCCTGCCACATTCATGCCCTGGATAGGGACAAGCTACGGCGCGGTCATAGTTGCCCGGCTTGTCCAGGGCGCGTCCATCGGCTTTATCTTTGCTGTAATAGGCCCCGTACTGGCGCTCTGGTTTCCGCCCAAAGAGCAGGGAATCGCAGGCGGAATCATGCTCGCCTTTATTTCCGTAGGTTCGGCCCTGGGCGGGTTGATTTCACCCATGATCTTCTCCAGCGGCGTCTCCTGGCAGGCCACCGTGTCAATTCTTTCTTTGCTGGGGTGGGTCGTGATCGTGCTGGCCCTGCTCATCACACGCCGTCCTCCGAACCCCGAGGTAGTGAAGGGCCTCATGGAAGTCATGCAGGCATCGGCAGGACAACTGAGCTTCGGAAAGGCCCTGGCGCTCGGCATGACGTGGATCGGTTCTTTTGTGGTGTTCTTCAACACCTGGAACCTCTACGTCTTCCTCAACCTGATTCCGCCCTATATCGCGGCCCCCGCGCCTATGGGGGTCGGACTGGGTCCTGTTACCGCGGGTAAATTGGCCCTCGCAGGAACAATTGTCGGCATTATTGCGACCCTTCTGGGAGGGGCCTTCTTCGACAAAGTGGCAAAAGGACGACAAAGACCGGCCGTGGTTATCGGTTTTCTGCTCACCGCCATCTTCGCTTTCCCCCTGGCGCTTCCGGCCGTCTACAGCAACATGGGTCTGTTTGTTGTCTGCCTGATACTGTGCGGCTTTGGCTTTAACTTCATGAGCGCTTCGCTAAGCGGATTCATTGCCATGAACTACCCTCCGAGCATTGTCGGAAGGATGGTCGGCTGGTGGTTCGGCTTCGGGACCTTCGGCGGCGCTTTGGGCCTTTTTATAGGCGGAGCGACTATCGGTGCGACCGGCAGTTTCAAAACAGCGATCATCCTGTTATCAGTCTCTGCGGTGATCGGCCTGATCCTCGACTTCTTCCTGCAACCCATAAAAAAATAAACTCACGGAGGTGATGATCATGAAAATGAAAGCAGCTGTCTGTAGGGAATACAAGAAACCTATCACGATCGAGGAAGTCAACCTTGCTCCCCCGAAGGAACACGAGGTCCTGGTGAAGACAAAATTCACCGGATACTGCCACTCCGATTTCGGCGCCGTAGAGGGCTGGCTCGGGTTTCCCTTGCCGCTGGTCATCGGCCATGAGGCGGCGGGTATCGTGGAAGAAGTAGGCCCAGGTGTGACATCGCTGAAGAAGGGAGATCGCGTGGTGGCCACGTGGATGGTCCCCTGTGGCAAATGCGAGATGTGCCTGAGCGGACGGAGCTATATATGCACCCATTGTCACACGATGCAGCCCCAGGGCAACCTTGCCGATAACACCTCCCGTCTCACCGACGCAAAGGGTGAAAGGCTTAGCCACCAGATCTACGTGTCCGGCTTCGCGGAATATATGGTGCTTCCTGAAGGAGGGGCGATAAAGGTCCCGGACGCTCTGCCCTTGGATCAGGCCTGCTTCCTCGGCTGCTGCATGCCCACGGGCTTCGGCGCGGTCTACAACGTGGCAGAGGTAAAACCGGGTGATTCCGTGGCTATTTTCGGGATGGGCGGGGTCGGTCTCAATGTCGTGCAGGGGGCGAAACTCCGGGGAGCCTATCCTGTCATAGGTATTGACCTGAAGGGCAACAAGGAGTCCAAGGCGAGGGAGTTCGGGGCCACCCATTTTATTGACAGCAGCAAGGAAGACCCGGTCCCGAAAATCCAGGAACTGACGGGCGGTGGAGCGCGGTTTTGCTTCGAGGTCATCGGCGACCCGGGCGCTATCGTCCAGGCGTATTGGTCCCTCGGCATCGGCGGACAACTGATCCAGGTGGGGATCCCTGACATAGCGACAACGACGCCGCTGCCCCTTACCCTTACGCCCCCGCACAACAGGAACATCATCGGCACCCTCTACGGAAACGTCAGGGTCAGTGTAGACCTGCCCAGATTCATGGATATGATTGTAAGGGGGGACTACATCGGCATGGACAAGCTCATCAGCAAGAAATTCAGGCTGGACGAAATCAATGATGTCCATAAAGCCATGATGGACCACGACATCGTCGGCCGGTGGGTCTGCGAGTTCGATTGATCATTGATTAAAAGTAAAAAAGATGTTCGATTGGAGCCGGTGCGCCGCAAAGCACCGGCTCTTCTTTTCGGAGTGTCCCGATGACCCTCGTGAACAGCCGGAATCCCTTGCCATACCCTTATCAGACCGTCACGATGTCACGGCCCTGAAAGGCCTAACCGTTTTGGCAGGCATAACACGTTGTTGCAAAATGCGTTTTGATCTATAATTCAAAATCACGATATACAAGTTGAAGGAGCTCTTCAAGTGATGTGCTCCGACGGTTATCCCTTTCGAGGTGCCGTTCAAAAAAAAGCTAGCCGGAATAGCTCCTATCGGCTGCTTGAAGACCGGGCGAGTGGGGGGGGTCATGGCAGAAAAACCCGAAATCGTTCATGAAATATTGAAAGGCAGTGTTATGAGACAGGAGCTTCATGCAACAAAAGACTATCTCAGGGCCGTTCTCAACCATGTTCACGACGCAATCCATATCCACGACATGGACGGAAAAATCGTAGACGTTAACGACAAGATGCTCGAGATGTATCGGGTCACCCGTGAAGAGGCAATGGACAGCTACATCATTCGCGACTACTCGGCCCCCTGTAATCCTGTGGATCGGTTGCCTGCCATATGGAAAAAGGTGCTGTCCGGCGAGAACGAGTTCTTTGAGTGGAAGGCAAAGCGGCCGAAGGACGGTTCCGAATTCGATGTAGAGGTCTATCTCACCAGGCTGTCCCTGCCCGACGGGGACTTCATTCTGGCGAACGTCCGGGATATTACCGAACGCAAACGGGTGGAACAGGAGCTTCATGCAACAAAGGACTATCTGAGAACGGTCTTTAACAATGTCTACGATGCGATCTTTATCCATGATCGCAACGGAAAAGTCATAGACGTTAACGACAAGATGCTCGAGCTGTACCGGGTAACCCGCGAAGAAGCAATCCAGCTCTACATTATTCCCGACTATTCGACATCGGACTATACCAAGGACCAGGCATTGGCCAACTGGGCGTTGTCCAACTGGAAGAAGGTCATGGCCGGTGAGCACCAGTTCTTCGAATGGAAGGCCAGGCGGCCGAAGGACGGGTCCGAATTCGACGTAGAGGTGTTTCTGACCAAGCTGTCGCTGCCTCAGGGAGATTACATTCTGGCGAATGTGCGGGACATATCCGAGCGCAAACGCATGGAAAGGCTGCTGATCAGGGAAAGGGAAACCTTCTTTTCCGTGATGAACAACAATCCGCACGGCATTGCCCTTTTTGACACGGAATCAAGATTTGTCTACTTCAATCCTGAATTCTCCAACATAACGGGG
>MVRP01000205.1 GCA_002067405.1 Syntrophorhabdaceae bacterium PtaU1.Bin034
ATATCCCTGATCATCTGCATCGTCCTTCTGTTCTTCTTCCCGCAGCTGGTGCTGTATTTGCCGTCGGTGCTGATGGGGAGCTAGTTGATTCATTATCAAGGGACGTGGGATGGAAGATGTAGTTTGTGTTAGGTGCCGGTTATGTCAGTAAAATATTCGCAATCTAATCGTCTTACGACGCGCATCAGGAATGCCGAGCTTGTAAGATGATAGAATCAACTCTGTTAGGAGGGGTTTTATGAAACGTTTCGCTTTGGTTTTGGCTTTGGTCTTTGCTGCGACGTGCCTGATCGTCGGTGTGAGCCCGGCGCAGGAGAAGACCATTTCACTCAGATTCTCGACCTTCTTTCCCCCAACTCACCCGCTTGCCGTAATCACAAACGATTGGTGTAAGGAAGTGGAAAAAAGGACAAACGGCAGGGTGAAGGTGAAGCAGTATGGTGGGGCTACGTTGACGTCGCCTGTGCAGACGTATGATAGTGTCGTTCAGGGTGTTGTGGATGCGGGAAACATGGTCCTTGGCTATACCATGGGTAAGTTCCCGCTTTCCGAAGTTCTGGATTATCCTCTTGGATATCCGAATGCCACGGTGGCTCACAAGCTGGCAAACGCATACTATGCGAAATTCAAGCCGAAGGAGTTCGACGACGTTAAGGTGATGTATTTCCACGGTCAGACACCGGGTATCCTGCATACCAAGTCCAGGCCGGTAACCAAGCTGGAAGACCTGAAAGGAATGAAGATAAGGACCCAGGGCACTAACGCCAAGTTCATGCAACTGCTGGGGGGCATACCTGTTGCTATGCCCATGGGCGATGCATATGACGCGATCAACAAGGGTGTTGCGGACGGGATTATGTGCGCGGACGAGGTGCTGAAGAGCTGGAAGATCGGCGAAGTGGTAAAATACACGACCCAGAACTATGCCAGTGCATATACTTCAATTTTCCTCGTTGCGATGAACAAGAATAAGTGGGCCAGCATAAAGCCTGAAGACCAGAAGATCATCGAGCAGATCAACACCGAATGGATCGACAGGTCTGCGAAGGTCTGGGAACAGATCGACAAGGAAGGGCAGGAATTTGCGAAGAAGAGAGGCATCAAGGTGACAAAGCTTTCTCCTGAGGAAGATGCCAGATGGGCAGCAAAGGCTCAGCCCCTTTACGATGAATATGTGAAGAATATGAAGGCGAAAGGCCTTCCTGGAGAAGAAGTGCTGAAGTTCGTCCGCAACTTCTTAAAAACCAACAAGTAGACTTTATCGGAACTTGTCCCGGACAGATTGCTGTCCGGGACAAGTCTGAATCCATTCTCTATATTCCTATTCCCTAGTGAAGAAAGCAGCACCTTGATCATCCGGCTGGAGACGTTATTGCTGATCTCAGTGATTAACGGGGCTTCAGAAGGGGTGTGTTTCGAAAAAGCACAGCTGTTGCCGAACGGATCGTTTCTTGGCAGCGATCCTGCTTCGGGCTGAATTTGCCGTTGTCACGGCTCGCGAGCAACGAGTTGCCGGAGAAGAAGGAGACGGTCGACTGTCTTGAATGCGTAGCCCGGTTTCCCGGTGCGATCCAGTTGTCTGATAAAATAGTTCCGGACGCCGGTGCCGGAGCGTATCGGCCTTCGAACAGCGTTGGTTCGTCTCCGGAGTTTCTGTCCGGTTGGGGCTGCCCTCCGTTTAACGGCTTTCGACAGCAATCTTTCAATGGTGCCAAAAGTGACAAACTGTGACTCCTTAAGAAACATGCACCGGTGAAAAAGTAGCCGCATTGCAGGCCGTTGAGAGAACCTATAAGGAAGTTAGCAAGAAATTAATAACAGTGGTTTAACATGGAGAACTCGCTTATCGCTGACGAATTCTCCACTTTTTTCGTTATAGCCTGTATCTTGACCGAGCCAATCGAAAAACGCCGATCTCTCAGAATGTTCGGATGGCATTTGATTTGCACAAAAGCACGGACAAACTAAAAGACGACATATTGTGAGAAAAAATATATTGACAATAGGGGGTCGTAATTCTATACGATATCATTACACAATTTGCGGCTCGTAAATAAGGGTTGCGCTGATGCAGATCAGCAGGACGATTATTTTAACGGGGAGTGTCGCAAATAGTGGTAGGGGAGTTGGTTTTCCAGGTGAGGGGTAGAACCGGACCTTCGAAATAGGTCGTAGGTCGACTCACCAAAAACAAAACTACAAAGGGGAGGAATTATGAGAGGAGCGAGTAGTGCGAAAGTAGTCGTATTGGCTATCTGTTTTTCCTTGATGGGCTTTGTCTTCCAGGGCCACGCAGCCGAGAAAGTGGTGACAATCAAGGTGGCAAACTGGTTTCCGATTGCTCATAAGCAGACACCTCTACTGGAAAGCTGGTGCAAAGAGGTGGAGAAGAGGAGCAACGGCAAGGTAAAAGTAAACTACTATCCCGCCGGCACCCTGGTCCCCGCGGCTCAGAGCTACGATGCGGTGACAAGAGGCATTTCCGATGTGGGCAACCACGTCCTCGGGTACACTGTGGGAAGATTTCCGCTTACCGAAGTGCTTGACCTTCCTCACGGATATCCGAACAACACGGTTCCCACGGAACTTGCCAATGCCTTTTATGCCAAATTCAAGCCGAAGGAATTTAATGATGTGAAGGTGCTATGGTTCCACGGGCAGGCGCCTGGGCTGGTGCATACAAAATCAAAACCGGTTAACAAACTTGAAGATCTTAAGGGCTTAAAGATGAGGACATACGGCTCCAATGCGAAGCTCATGGGGTTACTCGGCGGGGCGCCGGTGGCCATGCCGATGACCGATGTATACGACTCGCTTTCAAGGGGCGTGGCTGATGGCCTGATGGCTGCCTATGAAGCGCTGGAAGGCTTCCGGATTGGTGAGCAGATAAAGTACTCTACGGAGAACTACGGAACTTCCTATACCGCCATTTTTGTTGTCGTCATGAACAAGGACAAATGGAATTCTCTCCCTCCGGACGTGCAGAAGGTAATAGATGAGATGAGCCTGGAATATGCCAAAAAATATGCAGCCATGTGGGATGACATCGAAAAGCATGGCAAAGAATACATGATAAAGAGAGGCGGTAAGATCATACCTCTGTCGGCAGCAGAGGAAACCAAATGGGTAGAAAAGGCACAACCACTCTTCAACGACTACGTCAAAAGGATGAAGGAAAAGAACCTTCCCGGCGATGAGGCGCTGAAGTTCGTACGCGATTACCTGAAACCCTACAAGAAGTAGATTTTTGCGGGGGTGAAAGAATGGAGGGATTGCGCAAAGTCGTTTTTAGGATCGCCAAGTTGATGGACGTCGTCGGGGGAGTGGTACTTACCTTCATGATGCTCATCACTGTTCTTGATGTCATTCTGCGGTTTATAGGAAAACCGATTACAGGGACGTACGAACTGGTTTTCCTTGGAGGGGCCGTTGTGATCGGTTGCGCAATCCCCCGTACTTCCTGGGAAGGCGCACACGTATGTGTTGATTTTGCCGTAGGGCGCTTTTCCGCGACTCTTCAAAAAACAATGGCAGTGTTCACTCGTTTATGCGGCATGACGTTCTTTTTTCTGCTCGGATGGAACCTCTTTGCACTGGGAACCACCCTTTACAACAAGGAAGAGGTTTCTCTTACGTTGCATGTGCCCATTTACCCTGTAGCCTATATTCTCGGGGTATGTGCCTATGTCGAATGCCTAGTTCTTCTGGCACTTCTTATTCTAAACTGGCGGGAGGTGGGCCATGAGTGAGGTGGGTATAGGCGTTATCGCCCTTGTTGTCTTGTTGGCTTTTTTTATGACCGGCATCGAGCTTGCCTTTGCAATGGGCATTATCGGCGTGGTCGGATTTGCTTATGTTGTCAATGTGAAAGCAGCCATGGGGCTTATGGCGAATGATTTCTTTGATGCCCTGGCATCCTACGGCCTGACAGTTATCCCTCTGTTTGTTCTTATGGGTCAGATAGCGTTTAATGCAGGTATCGCCAAGCGGCTCTATGATTGTGCCCATAAATTTCTCGGACATATTCCCGGAGGTATGGCAATTGCGACGGTTGCGGGTGCGACTGCATTTAAGGCGATCTGTGGATCGGTTGCCGCCACCTCTGCGACGTTTGCCAGTGTTGCGGTGCCGGAGATGACAAAGTTCGGCTATCACAAGAAACTTTCAACGGGTATTGTGGCGACGGTAGGCACCCTTGGTGTGCTTATTCCTCCCAGTGTTGTGCTTATTGTTTTCGGCATAATAACCCAGTTGTCCATCGGAAGGCTTTTTCTGGCGGGGATCATTCCGGGTCTCCTCATCGCTTTCTTTTTCGTAGTCGTCATTTTTGGATGGTGCAAGATAAACCCCAGCCTTGGACCAAAAAGTGACAAATTCACGTGGGGTGAAAGGGCGAAGACGCTTCCTGATGTGATCTGGCCCATAGTAATCTTCTTCGTGATCATTATCGGGCTTATGCAGGGGGTTTTTACACCGACCGAGGCAGGCAGCATTGGTGCTTTTGCGGTACTCCTCTTGTGCTTACTTAAGAGGAACATCAATTTTAAGGGCTACATAAAATCCGTCCAGGAATCGCTGAGAACAGCGTGCATGGTGCTGCTGCTTATTGCGACTTCTAACATCCTCGGCCATTTTATTGCTGTTACAAATATCCCCAATTACATGGGTGAGTGGGTTCTGGGTCTGAAAATGCCTGCGGCTCTCATCATGGTCCTTTGCTTCCTGGTGTACCTCCTTGGTGGCTCGTTTATCGACGATATGGCTTTCATGATTTTGGCAACACCCATATTTTTCCCGATCATGACAAAATTGGGGTATGATCCGTTGCTGGTAGGGATAATAGTAGCACTTACCGTATGCATCGGGTCAGTTATTCCTCCGGTTGCGATCTGCGTCTTTATTGTAAGGAATATCACGAAAGTCCCTATGGGTGTGATTTACAGCGGGGTATATCCGTTCCTGATCTCGCTGGTTCTTGTTGTGATCCTCACGTTCCTGTTTCCTCAAATAGTTCTGTTTCTGCCAAACTGGCTAATGCCTTAACGAGAATCATGTGCTTATATGTGTGAAAGTGTGAAAAGAGAGATTTGAATGAGTGATTACTGTAAAAACAGCGGAAGACGTGTGGGTCTTCGTTGCTGATTACTATACCCCGTTCGTCATCGTCTTCAGCGCGCGGAAGGACATGGAAAAGAGGGTAAATTGAGGGAGGAAAGAGATGACTATTGGTGATCTGCTCGTAAGGAGTGCAAATAAGTTTCCCAATAAGCTGGCCATTGTCCAGGAAGACGCGTCAGTCACGTTTCGAACCTTAAATGAGCGGGTAAACGGATTAGCCAACTCGCTTGTCGGTTCAGGGATCAAGAAAGGCGACCGGGTCGGTGTTCTGGTTCACAACTGCAAGGAGTTTATCGAGATATATTTCGCTTTGGCGAAGATAGGCGTGATCTTCTGCCCTTACAACAATCATCTAAGAGAATGGGAGTTGAAAGATATTATCGATTATTCAACCCCTCGATTTGTTTTCATGGACGCTGACTTTGCCGGTATGATCAGCACTTTGAAACCCGAATTGAAGTCGGTGGAGAAATACGTATGCCTCCAGACGGGGGCGGCCACTTTTGCCGAAGATTACGAAACGCTTGTGGCTCAGGGAAGTAAGGCACAGCCGGATGCAAAGGTGCTTGAGGATGATGTGCTGAGCATCATTTTTACTGCCGGAACAACTGGGAGACCGAAAGGTGCGATGAGGACACATCGGCACTTAATGTCTGATGCCATTGCCTCCGCCATTGACTTAAGAGTTGGATACGATGAAAGGGTCTTGATAACTTTCCCGATGTATCACGTTGCGGCAGAGGACAATATCGTACGACATTCCTTTTTGCCCAATACCATCTATATTAAGCGGGAAGGTGGGTTCAATCCGGCAGAGGTTCTCGAGTATATCTCAAAGGAACATATATCGAGATGTCAGTTCGTTCCCACCATGATCCATAGCCTTATCCAGGTGCCTGACGTCAGCAAGTATGATTTGAGCAGTCTTCGGTTGATCCTTTATGCAGGCTCTTCGATGCCGGTAGAGCTTTTAAAGAAAGCATTGGCGATTTTCCCATGTGGATTTGCACAGCTATACGGTCAGACAGAAAGCGGTCCGTTTACTACGGTCCTGAAACCGGAAGATCATGCCCTTGAGGGTTCCGCCGTCGCGAGACTCGCTTCGTCTGGAAAACCTGCCTTGAACTACGAAATCAGGATCGTGGACGAGAACGATAATGATGTTCCTCAGGGTGAGATAGGCGAAATAATAGGCCGGAGCGAGGCCATGATGATAGGGTACTGGCAGATGCCCGAGGAAACTGCGAAGAAACTCAAGAACGGTTGGCTCCACACCGGGGATCTCGGGAGGTTTGACGAAGAGGGGTTTGTCTACATTGTAGAGAGAAAGAACGATATGATTATTTCAGGTGGCGTGAACGTCTATCCTCGTGAAATTGAAGAAGTCCTTTACAGGCACCCCGCAGTTTCGGAGGTGTCTGTAATAGGCATTCCGGACGAACACTGGGGTGAGGTTGTCAAGGCGGTGGTCGTGTTGAAGGATGGCGTCGAGGTTACAGCGGCTGAGCTAATCGACTTTTGTGGTAAAAACCTCGCAGGTTTCAAAAAGCCGAAGTCTGTAGATTTCTGGAAAGAGCTGCCAAAGAGCCCGCAGGGAAAGATACTCAAGAAAGAGATCCGGAAGCATTACGCATAAGATGAGAGACAGCGGCGCTGGGAAGAAGGAGGGATTCTCCATGACCTGGCGTGCACCAGCCGTGGGATGAAAAGGTGAGCAGTGAGCAGGAAACTGGAAACTGGAACTTCTACCGGCTGCTCTCTGCTCACTACCTAACTGGTTTCTATTTTCAGAGGAGAGTGCAATGAAAAAGGAGTGGGGACAACCGCTGATGATAATTGGTTTGTTGAGCACTTTGATCCTGTCGGGAATGGGGGCCACGCCGCCGCCGCCGGATCGCCTGACCCAGGCCGCCACCTTGCTGGCGGCTGAACTGCCCCCGGCCTGGACGTTGCAGGGCGTGACC
>MVRP01000206.1 GCA_002067405.1 Syntrophorhabdaceae bacterium PtaU1.Bin034
ACCCCCATTGCGTTGAGAGGCAACAAGGTCAAGCGGAAAGTCCTGCTGCCCGTCTACGTTCCTTTCATGCTTATCGGGCTCCCGTGGACCGCTTATCGGCTGCGCCGGACCCGGAAGGGAGTCAAAAGCCTGCTGGGGCAGACGGATTATTATCGGAAGGTGGAGAAATTGTCTTATTCGCTGCCGGCGATGTTTTCGCGGAATATTGTGATAGTTCTGGAAAAGAAGAGGGGTAAATAATGGAGGTTGCGATGAAGGAGCGGGTTCTCGGAAGGTGGTTATTGGCAGTGTTGTCCGTCGTTCTGGGTGGGGTTCTGATTGTCACAGTTGCCGGCTGCGGGGGAGGGGGAGGAGGGGGAAGTGCCCAACAGCCAGCACCCCAAGACAGTCAAGCGGCCCTTAATGTTCAAAATGCAGGCACTGATTACTACAACCAGCTTTCATCACAAAGTGACCCTTCTGCCCTTCGGAAAACTATCACTTTCTGAAAACTCAGGATATGGTCCTGGTTGCTGCTATCGGGGATGAAAGTTCAAGCCATGGGTCAAGATGGAAGTAAAAGCAATGAACTTGAGATCAAGTCTGTGCCATGTTGGAACCAATAAGATTCTTTGCAAACAGGCCATGGATCAGTAATTCGTGGAAGAGGATATTATAACGTTAAAGGTTAAAAGGAGAGATCGATGACGGGATGGATATTAAGAAACTGTGTGCGGCTGGCATTACTGATTATAGTTGCAGTCGTTTCTGTCGCTGTAATGGGCTGTTCCGGCGGAGACGGAGGAGGAGACGGAGGAGGAACAACAAATGATACTTCCCGCACTATCGGTGCAGTAGGAAGCAACGGCGGTACCATAGAGGTAACCGACCCAAACAGTCCTATAAAGGGGGCAAGGGTGATTGTGCCCCAAGGAGCAGTGGCCAGCGGAGAGACGGTTACGATAACAATCGCTTACGAGGATCACCTTCCAGGTGCTGTCACTGCCGAAACGGTATCAGCAAGTAAAACGATCGTCCTTACTAAAGATGGGGGCTCTTCGTTTCAAAAACCTGTCGATGTCACCATTCCATACACAGATACAGAAATGGAATCGGGTGATATTCCAACTGTTTTTTACTGGGACCCTTCCTACAACCAATATATGGCTGTGGCCGTCAAAAGCATTGATACGGTTAATAAAACCATCACTTTCAGAACAAGTCACTTTTCGAAGTTTGTCGCTCTTTCAATAAGGGGACTCACAAGCTCACTCCCCAAGGTCGATACAGGATTCCGGCCCGGAATCGATAGCTTTTCTCACCCCAACTTCGGTTCATACCTACAAGACGCCGAACATACCGGATACTGCCTTGGAATGGCTGATTACGCCGAGTGGTACTATGTCTTCAAAAAATCCAGTGAAGGAAAACTCTACAAGCAATACAACGACGGCGATGAAGAGTATTGGGCAGACGACGTGACGGTTCGGGAGCTTATTATAAGGGCCCATCTGAAGTGGAGCGAGATTTTGGCAGGCGTATCCTCAGATATCACTATAAGTGATGCACAAACAGGCTGCGCGCTTATTACCGCTATGAAAATTACCGGACATCCTCAAACTTTGACAATGAAGATAGGGAAAGTAGGGCATGGTGTGACGGTCTACAAATATGACAGTGAAAAATTTTATATCTACGATAACAATTTTCCCGAGACAGAAGTAACTGTGGATTGGAGTTTAACTGATGGATTCTCCAATTACAGCGAAGCTGCTCAGTATAAGAATTTAGGTAAAATCACTGACTTTGCCTTCGACGCATTATCTTGGGCTGAACCGACGACATTTGAGGAATTACATAATCACGCAAAAAAAGGGTGGTCAACCTCCAAGTTCAAGACTATATCGGTCACATCTCCGTCAATAGACGTAACCAATAGCACTACTGTTACAAGTACGAGCAATGTCACTATCACAGGAAACGTGGATGGGGTGACAGGCACAGGTGCCTACATAGTTTATAGCGTTAACGCCGCTAAAAAAAACGGGCTAAGTGGAGAGCTTGTTCCTGTCGGTGCCGATGGCAGCTTTAGTTTTACGATCCCGAGCCTTCCTTCATCAAGTAACACTGTAATGATGATGGCCACAAAGGATTCTGATGACTACAGGCGCACTGTACCGAACGGATATGCTGGATTTAAGAAGATCACTATTAACGTTGCTGCACCGTCTTTCTACACTCTCTCCGGAATCGTTACTTATGGAACAAGACCAATGCAAGGTATGGAAGTACAATTAGCAGGAGAAGAATGTCTTGGCCCCTCTGATTGGAACCCTATTGCTACAGATACAACAAGCGCCGATGGCCGTTATACCTTTACCAACCTTGAGCAGGGTAAGTACTGCATGAGAATACTTCCTAGCGGTCCGTACCATAGTCATCTGTACCACGGTGTAAATCTATATCGCGACACTGTTTGGCCCATGTATGTGGAGAAAGACATAACAGTGCTCTCTCCGGCCGATGGGGCTACGATTACTGAAGCCCGTCCTCAATTTTGTTGGCAAGGTCTCCCCGAGGCGGATAGCTACGTACTTCATTTGATTTACTGGGCAACCACCCCACAGAACATCTATGAAAATATCACCGGTACATGTTACACAGTCAATCAGGATTTGCAGGACGGCTGGTATTCGTGGGAAGTAGTAGCATATCAATCTGGTTCAACAATTGATCCAATAATTGCTCAAAGCCATACATTCTTTTTCACCCATGGGTTTCCTCCTGAAATTGCAATGGCTCCAACTCAGGGTCCTCCTGGCACCACCTTCACTGAGTGGGGTACGGGCTTTCCCCCCAACACAACAGCAACTCTCTATTTCCGAAAGCCAGACGGCAGCATGTACGATCCTCAAACCGTTGCAATAGATGCCGGAGGCCATTTCGAGATTCAATATACAGCACCAATGGACAAACCATCAGGAACGTACACATGGTGGGCTGTTAGTGCTGGTGGGCTAAAGAGTAATGAGGTCAGTTACGTTATTCAGTAAAAGCGAACCGCCTCTGAACCAAACGGTTGAGTCTGGAAAAAAAATTCCAGTTCCGCATGCAGGACGGACAAGCTGATAGCCAAAAAAGAAGGGAGATGTCATTGCATCTCCCTTTTGTTCGAACGTTTCGCCTGGTTCAGTCTTTTTTGACCAGGAGGTCGTACGCCTGGGCGTGCTTTTCCATGATAGTCACCGGCGGGCAGCTCTTTAAGCTCTCCGTGGTGGCGTTGAAGAACGACCACATGGTCCGGTCCTCGAATTCCCTGTGGGAGGGCCGGAGCCATTCCTCCTTGAGGACCGCTATCTGCCGGGGGCTCACTATTCCCCGTCCGAACAGCATTCCCATTAACCGGAACGCTTCATCGTCCTTTACCGGTTGTCGTTTCATCAGGCCGGTATCGGCCACGATCCGGTCGAAGCTCTTTTGAGATTTGTACAGCGTGGTGATGGCCGCGTCTTCCAACTCGTGCCACACGTTCTTGGTGTGCTTCCGCATAACGACGATATCTCCATAGAGCGCCAGAGGGGTTGTCGCAGACGAAGACAGTCGCGCCTATGGCGATCCCCAGACTCATCGAACGGTCATAGGAATTCCGGAAGGCGATGGAGAGCGCCATATCGGCATTGTCTTTCCGGAACTTGAGGACGGCGAACAGTTGGTTCCCCTGCCGGGCGACCGCATATTCTTCCCCGACAAGGGCATAGTCTCTCAGGATGTCCGTTGACATGCCGAGGAGCTTGTCGGCCAGGTGGTAATGGGATACCGGGACATAGGAGCCGGTCGCTTCCGGCACCTGAATGAGATCGAGTTGGTCCCTCGTCACTATCTCTCCGCCCCGATGAACGATTAATTGGTCCGTAGTTTTCCTCCTGTTTTTTAAAAGAATTATTCGCTAAAGCAGGTAGATGACCTGCCTTTTTTGCCATAGTCGTGTATTGCCTATGCCAGGTTCCTGAAAAGCTCGATTATCCGCTCCCGCTCCTCCTTCTTTTTGCTCTTCACCAGCTTGACGATATGATCCGAGATCTCCTTGACGGCCCTTTCTTCCTCCTCGATTGTCTTGTAAAGGCCATTCTCTTTCAGTTGAGTGACAATGGCGTCCAGCATGTAGTTGACGACATGGGTCATGGGCCTGCCCCAATGACGGGCAAGCCGGTAAATATACGGGATCAGGTCGTCCCGTATTTTGGGGCCGTAAACTCCTCGGCTCACGTTTCATCTCCTCTTAGGGTTTTTAAAGAGCGTCGTTACTTCCACTTTAGAGGAAGGGGCGGAGTTGGAAAGGGGGGGATTGTTGCCTTAATCGACAATTTCTTATTGGAAGAGGGAAGACTGCTGATTGTTGAGGATTTGGTGCTTATGCCTCAATCGCTCGATCCTTAAAGTCCGCCATTACGGATTGAGGCGGCAGGGTGGTGGCACTGAAAGGTTTTGAAGTTATCTCACCTATCATGAGCTTGAGATAGATGTAGCGGTTGGGGAGGTTGATGAAATCGAATTCGTTAAACGCCGGGGGAAAATTCTTTTTGGAGATAGCGGACGTCTTCCGCTCCCCGCTCAAATTTTTGGTCCTTTCGACATCAAGACTCTTTGTCTTCTTCGTCATTGTGACATAATGAAAAAATAAGGTCTCGTCGTTACTGCGACAAACCGAATAACGGCTTAACGATGAGGCCTGCAAACGTTTTGCATACAATAGAAGGAGGAAAACCGGAGCCGGGAAAGCGGTGATTGCAGCCGACCTGGCTTTGGTAAATCAGGGAGTCAAAGGCAAGGATTAAGAGGACTAATATTGTCGACTAAAGGGGGGATATCAGCTTCTAAGCGCCTTTTCAACGGCCTTAGAAAGTTCCTCCTTCAGCAAAGGCTTCTCAAGCCAGTAGGCACCGACCCCATCCGCTTCTTCCCTTGTCCCGCTACTGGTTCCCGACACCACGATGACCGGCATATCGGGCCGGACTTGCAGCACCTTCTCTGCTATCTCCGTTCCTTTCATGTCCGGCATTCGCTGATCGGCAATAATCAATCCGAAACCGTCAGGGTCTTCCATAAAGGCATTAAGAGCAAGTTTGCTCTCCGTCTCTACCTGTACGCTATATCCCAGTCGTTTCAATATTTCGCCGGTGACTCGGGCTACCGCCTCGTCATCGTCTACGATCAGGATAACCCCATTTTATATCCTCCTTGGGTATTTATTTGAACTGTAGCAATGTGCTTCTTGTATGTAAATAGGGAAATCGAGTAATTAGCCGATTTCCATTTCTTACGGATTTGCTTTGGCGGCAAATTCTTGTCGCCCGCCTTTGCCGCTTTTTAACTTTAAGAAGAAGGGTGGGTAACGGCATTGAAAAACAGATCGTCTAATGGGGCCAATTATGTAGGAAAAATCACCAACTGTGTAAGTTTGTCATAGAGCGGCAAATTGGAATGCACTTCCCGATCTTCGCTGTCCTTCAGCTTATCTCCCATCTTTAGCGATATGAAAGCAAAAAGCAGCAGAAAAGGCGGTTTGATCAACCATTCGAGCAAATATGGCTTTTCGAATCCTGAACGGATGATTCTTCAAATTATGAAATCCATTCGCTATACTACTATAGTTTTCTATATTTGCTTCATTAATTTTTCCAACGTTTACGAGGTAGTGTCGAGCGATGACTGTATCCAAAAAGAAATATCTCTCCCTGTGCATGCTTCTGTGTCTCGGAATCTTCATTTTTGATCTTGCCACGCCGTTAGACTTCGGGGTCTGGACTCTCTATATGATACCCCTTCTTTTGATAGCAGAGATTGCTCGTCCCCGATTGCTCTTGTCGTTCACGGGTCTTTGCATTGTTCTTATCTTTTCGCGTCTCCTCCTTCCTTTCGGTGCTGCCCTGTCCAGTCAGTTTCTTCACCGGATTACAGAAACAAGCATAGGTGTCGTCGTTGTCCTGGTGTTATTGCAGCGAAATCGTGCCAGGGAAGCGTTGCAGCGAACAAACGCGGGGCTTGAAGAGGCCGTAAAGGAGCGAACGTCGCAGTTGTCCGTGCTTACCGCAAGACTAGAAGAGGAGAAGACACGCATGGAAAGGCTTATGGAACAGCTTCCCATAGGCATTATGGTCGGCCGTTCTCCTTCCATGGAAATAACGTATACCAACAAGCACATGGACGAAATATTGGGAATGCTTCTCGCTACAGAGGCCAGCGTGGAGCCTTATCTGTCCGTCCATTCTGACGGTCGCCGTTACGTCCTCAAGGAGTGGCCGCTCCACCGCTCTCTATTCAATAACAAGATTGTGAAAAATGAGGATGTCAGCTTTGATCGAGGCAATGGAGAGAAGGTTGTCGTGAGGGTCAGTTCGGCTCCACTTAGCGGGGATGACTGTTTCGGGACACAGGCAGTGGCAATTGTCAGGAACGTTACGGACGAGAAACGTGTGGAAGAGGCGCTCCGTCAGGCGCGCAACGAACTCGAACGGAGGGTACAGGAACGAACACGGGAATTGCGCCGGGCCTATGAGGCGCTTCATGCGGAGCTTGAGCAGCACAAACTCATGGAGGAGGAACAGCAACACCTTAGAGAGCGGCTCGCCCAGTCTCAGAAAATGGAGGCGATAGGCACTCTTGCCGGAGGCATTGCTCACGACTTCAACAACATGCTCGCTGTTATTATCGGCAACGTTGAACTGGCTCTTGACGACTTGGACGAAAGGAGTGAAGCCAGGCATTACATAGAGCAAACACTGAAGGCGTCCTTCCGTGCAAGAGACCTAGTTAAACATATTCTCACATTCAGCAGAAAGACCGAGCGGGAGAAGAATTCCCTCAGCCTCATCCCCCTTCTTAAAGAAACATACAAATTACTTCGAGCGTCACTCCCTGCCACCGTGCACATGAATCTCGACGTGCAGACCGAATCTGACACAATTTTTGCCGACCCTTCGCATATACAGCAAGTATTGATGAACCTCTCGACCAATGCCGCTCATGCCATGAGGGAAAAGGGCGGCCTTCTCACCATTGGCCTTTCCGATGT
>MVRP01000207.1 GCA_002067405.1 Syntrophorhabdaceae bacterium PtaU1.Bin034
GACCACGGGGGTCCTGAAGGAAGCCCTTGCGGGAACAAAGGCGCGGGGACAGTGGGGCGAACGGATGACGGAAGACATACTTCGGGTGGCGGGTTTCGTGGAAAACGTCAATTACGTCAAGCAAAGGATGATCGAGGGTGTGGGTTCGAGGCCCGACTTCACGTTTTTTCTGCCACGGGGGCTCAAGCTCAATATGGATGTGAAGTTTCCTTTCGACAACTATATCCGGTTCCTTGACGCCTCGACCGATGGTGAGAAGGCCCGCTTTCGGGCGGATTTCCTGCGAGATGTGAAGGCCAAGATCAGGGAAGTGACTACGCGGGATTACATAAACTCCGAGCAGAATACCGTCGACTATGTCCTCCTCTTCATACCTAACGAACAAGTCTATGCCTTTGTGCACGAGCAGGACAGCCTGCTATTGGAGGCAGCGATCAAACAGCATGTCATTTGCTGCTCCCCCTCGACGCTCTTTGCCGTCCTGGCTGTTATCCGTCAGGCGGTTGACTCCTTTGCCTTGGAACAGACATCGAATGAAATACTCGTCCTTCTCGGCAGCTTTAAAAAGCAGTGGGACGAGTTCCTGAAGAAGCTTGACCTGCTTGGAAAGCGGATCGAGGACCTGCACAGGGAATTCGATATCCTGAATACGACAAGGCGACGACAGCTCGAACGGCCCCTTGCACGGATCGAACAAATCAGGAAGGAACGAGCTCCGGGAATAAGCGCGCAGGGAGAAGATGCAGCGACGGGAGCCGACGACCGGGGTAGCTGAATACCCTTGTCCTGAGCGGCCCGGCGGTTTTTCGATTCCTTGACAAAAATGGCCAATATCATTAATTTATTGTATATTCGCGATGGAAACACTGACTGAAAGAGAGAGAAAGGTTCTGGAAATGATTATGAACAGTTATATTGTTTCCGCTGAACCGGTCGGATCCAGGACGTTATCGAAGCTCATGAGCAACAAGTGGAGCTCCGCAACGATCCGGAATGTTATGGCTGACCTGGAGGAGCAGGGGTTCCTTTACAAACCTCACGTGGTAGCCGGGAGAATACCTACGGGAAAGGCTTTCAGGTATTACGTAAACAGCCTGCTCGTGCCGCGACAGCCGGGAAAGCGCGAACTACTGGCCCTGGAAGGTCTCATCACGCACCGGTATTCCCATGTGGAGGAGATCATGGGCGATGCTTCGAGAATTCTTGCCAGTCTCTGCAGGTATACCGGTATAGTTGTCGAACCGAAAATGGATTTCATGTCCTTCAAGGAAGTCGAATTCGTCAAACTCTCGAAACTGACGATACTGGTGGTGTTCGTGAACAGCTCGGGCATGGTGCATAAGAGGCTTGTCAACACCGAAGAGGAGCTCCCCCAGGAGCTGTTGACGGGCATGAAGAGCTACCTGAACGAAAGGTGCGAAGGTCTGCCCTTTTATTCACTCAGGAGAAAGATATTTGAGGATATGACCAGGGATAGGGACGATTTCCGTTCCCTTATGAGCAAGGTCATGGACGTTCTCGAGGCGATCATGCACAATGAAGAGGAGAGGGAGGTCTACATAGAAGGCACTTCGAAGATCATCGGCGTGCCTGAGCTCTCCGATATCAACCGACTGAGAGAGCTCTTTCAGGCCTTCGAGAAAAAAGAGAAACTGCTGAAGCTGCTCGACAAGAGTATGGAGCAGGGAGGCATTAACGTGATTATTGGGGCAGAAAACGAAGTGAAGGGGATGCGCGATATGAGCATCATCACTTCCACTTACGGAATAGCCGAGAATAACTACGGGATACTGGGAGTGATAGGACCACTTCGGATGGACTATTCCCGGATTATCCCGATTGTTAACTATACGGCTCAGGCGGTAACTGATCTTTTAAGGATGATGTGAGGTTGCGAGATGAATGACAAGGATAAAGAGAAGCACGTTGATGTTCATACGGAGAGTGCAGGAGACGAAAAGCATAAGGAAGAAAAACATCCTGAGCATGAGCACGAAGAACATAAAAAGAAAAAAAAGAAAGAAGAGGAGATAGATGAGCTGAAAAAGGCTCTTGAAGAGAAGGAGAAGCAGATCGAGGAACTGAAAGAGAGGCTTCTTTACCAGCAGGCGGAATTTGAGAACTTCAAGAAACTAAAAGCAAGGGAAAAACAGGAAGTGCTCCGATTCGGAAACGAGACGCTCGTCAAGGAGTTGCTGCCCGTTATCGACAACCTGGAAAGGGCGATCGAGCATGCGGGAAAAACGGAAGAAGCCAAGGCAATCGCGGAGGGTGTCGCCCTGACGCTCAATGGGTTCCTCAAAGTGCTCGAAAAGTCCGACGTCACCCGTGTTGAGGCGCTGAACAAGAAATTCGACCCGAATATTCATGAAGCGGTCTATCAGGAAGAAAAGGATGATGTCGAGCCCGGAACCGTGGTGACGGAATTCCAGAAGGGGTACGTGATGGATGGAAGGCTTCTCAGGCCTGCAATGGTGTCGGTTGCGAAGAAGCCTGAAAAGGATTAAACTATTGCACCAATATGAGAAAAGATTTTTACGAAGTTCTGGGTGTGTCCAGAAACGCCACAGATGAGGAAATAAAGAAAGCGTATCGAAAACTCGCTCTCACCTACCATCCTGACCGGAACCAGGGAAACCCGGAAGCAGAGGAGAAATTCAAAGAGATAAATCAGGCGTACGAAATCCTGGGTGATCAGGAAAAGCGCGCCCGGTTTGACCAGTTCGGTACCACGGACCAGTCGGGAGCCTTCTTTGATTTCGGTTTTACGAGGAACTTCGACGATATATTCGGCGATCTCTTCAATGACTTCTTCGGGGGGACTCAACGGAGAAGAGCACGCAAAGGAGAAGACCTTCGTTATAACCTGGAAGTAGAGTTCGAGGAAGCGGTCTTTGGAGCCGAGAAGCAGATAGAAATCCCTCAGGAAGTGCGATGCACCGCATGCGGCGGGTCGAGAGTGGAGCCGGGTTACCAGCCGACAATCTGTAAAGCGTGTAACGGCAGGGGGCAGGCGCGGTACACCCAGGGTTTTTTCACCATAAACAAGACCTGCGAGCACTGCAGAGGCGAGGGGCAGATCATCAAGAACCCCTGTAAGACCTGCAAGGGCAAAGGTTTTATTCGCACGAAGAAAACGCTGAAAGTCACCATTCCGCCTGGAGTCGATACCGGCACCCGGCTGAAGATGAGGGGCGAAGGCGCGCAGGGCCATCATGATACGATGGCGGGCGACCTTTATATTGTTCTGAAAGTCAAGGAACACCCGGTGTTCGAACGGGATGGCGACGATATCTACGTGCATACCGAGGTTCATTTCCCCGTCCTTTGCCTCGGAGGCGAGATCAAGGTACCCACGCTCGAAGGTGAGATCGGCTTAAAGATACCTCCGGGAACGTCCGCCGAAAAGGTGTTCAGGCTCAGGGGTCTCGGCGTACCGAAGACAAATGGCTACGGCAGGGGTGATCAGTATGTTCATCTCCACATAGCCGTTCCGAAAACGGTGACGGACAAGCAGAGGGATCTGCTCGAAGAGCTTGCCAGGGAATTTCAAAACGGCGGGGAGCAGGGCCACGCGACGAGCTTCAAGCAGAAATTCAAGGAATTCTTTGACTGGAAGGAGTAGCACCCTCTTATTCTATGTGTGATCTGGCTGTCTCGACGGCGAGATCTCTGTCCTTTGTAAACAGCCACCAGTGCATTGCGGAAGAGTGAATTCCCGCTGCCTTGTCCTGCCCTCTGGCATAATACCAATCATCGAATCGCTCCACGGTAGAAAACGGGTGGTTTTCGGTGCAGAAGATCCTGCAGGGGTTAATCTCCTTGAAAAAGATTGTTTCATCGGGGACGTCATCGTATGCCAGGTCGCCGGGCAACACTACCTGAGACACGTCGATCCCCTCTGCTTGCTTTTTATCCAGCCATTCCGAGATTCTCATTTGATTTGCTTCTCCGTTTAGGTGTTGGTTTTTATACTCCAATATAAGTCATCATGCAAGCATGGAAAAGCACCGCACTCCTTTTTCAGGGAAGGGCAAGACAGGTTTCTTCAAAATAGTCTTGTCCAAGGCCGGACGTCAGTCCGGTTTTATCTCTTAGCTGATAGATGATTGGAATTCCTTGACACAAAAGGCGATTTTCTATAGTTTTACATAATTAACAGACAAAAGAGATCACCTTTTACTCTTATTCGGGCGCTTTCTCAATGCGGTTGTTGCTGCTGAAGGGAGAGATGTATGTCGTGCCGGAATGACAAAGAGCTTCAGGACATGTCTTTAATACAGAAAACAGACGTCGAGCGCAGAATAGAAGCGCTTGAGGCCGAGATTGAAGTATTAAAAAAAGCCCAGATGGCTATTGCGAGTGAAAGGAGACAGGCAGACCGGGAGCATATAAAGCAAAGGGATCTGCTGCAAGTTATTATTGATAATATCCCCATCCTTCTCACTATCTGGGACTCCGAGCGGAGAGAATTACGGTTCAACGCCGCCTTCCGACGAATTACCGGCTGGACCGAATCAGACGCAGTTAACAACAACTTCATGTCAAAAATGTACCCCGATGTGGAATACCGGAAAGAGGTAGAAAAGTACATACGGTCGAAACTCTCAGGATTCCGGGATTTTAAGACAACGGCCAAGGACGGGTCGTTTGTAGATATAGCGTGGGCGAATGTAAGGACTCCCGACAGCATCACTATAGGTATAGGCGTCGATATCAGTAAGCGAAAACGGGCTGAAGAGGAAATAAAGGATAAACTGGAGAGGATGGTAAAAGAACGCACTACGGAACTCGACGCGAAAAATGCAGCACTGCTAAAAGAGACAAAAGAGCGCGAGCAGGCTGAGGAGCGTATTCGCAAGCTTTACAGCCAGCTTGTAAAGAGCCAGGAGAAGGAGCGGCAAAGGATTTCTTATGATTTGCATGACAATCTGGCACAAGATCTTTTTACCCTGAAGATAAAGCTTGATACTTTCTTTGCTGATCAGCCACACACTTCTGAAGAAAACAGGGAGAAGATTTCCAAACTCTCGGAAATCGTGAAAGGAACCATATCGTCTATCCGGAAAATGGCCTACGAATTAGCTCCTGGCGGCCTGAAACTTTTGGGCCTCGTTCCCACTCTCTGCAATTATTGCAGTGATTTTTCTAAGGAATACGGAGTAACGGTTGACTTCCTTCCTGCCGGAATGGACAATATTGATATAAGTTTTGATATCCAAATAACCCTGTATCGCATTGTTCAGGAATGCCTGAACAATATCAGGAAACATGCTGATGCCACCCATGTGACTATCAAATTGGTCATGTCTTTTCCCAACATTATCCTTCGCATAAAAGACAACGGAAAAGGCTTTGATGTACAAAAAGAATTTGCCGGGGCAGTAGATAAAAGGCAGATGGGCATTCCGAATATAGATGAAAGGGTGACCGCCCTGAAAGGAAGAATGAGGATAGAATCGCGCGTGATGCAGGGAACGGAAGTCGTGATAGAGATACCTTGGAGGAAAAATAAACATAAATAGAAAAAAAACAGTTCTAATAGTTGATGATCATCCCCTGTTCAGGGAAGGTCTCAGAATGCTTTTGCAAAGTCACCCGGAGTACGAGATGCTTGGAGGAGCAGGAAGCGGGGGGGATGCACTCAGGAAAGCCAAGGAACTAAAACCCGACATAGTAGTGATGGATATATCCTTACCTGATGAAAGCGGAATTGAAGTGACACGAAAGATAAGTAATCTCTATCCAGAGATGCGTGTTACGATTCTCAGCATGCACTCTAAAATAGATTATATAGTCGAGGCTTTTAAGGCGGGCGCTACAGGGTATCTTGTAAAGGAATCGGCGACCGAAAGTATCATTGCATGTCTTAATGCTGTATGCAAAGGGGAATATTTTATCGATTCTTCACTTTCCCATACCGTCGCAGAATGTTTTAAGAAATTAGGTGAAAAAGAGGTTACGCCGTCTAATGCCTCCTATAATATGCTGACTTCGCGAGAGCAAGAGGTTCTACGCTTAATCGCTGAAGGACTTTCCACGAAAACGATTGCAAAAAGACTTTTCATCAGCCCCAAAACTGTGGAAAACCACAGGACGAATATTATGAATAAGCTCGAACTTCACAGCACGCTGGAGCTAGTACGTTATGCGGCAAAACTCGGCCTAATTGACGTAGATGCATGGAAGGTCTGACCCTTTTTGTAAAGGTCCTCATCAATAAATCCCCCCATTTGCTTCATTGATAAACCCCATTTTTTCATAGGGGAATTTACCTATAAAAATGAGTGCGTCCCTCTATAGACTCACCGTCCAACAATCGACTATAAATACCTTAATGCAGGCTGAACTAAACGTTTAGGATAGGCATAAAGGCAAGAACAACAAATGGGTTGGGCATGAGAGCCACTATAAGGAGGAATTTATGGCTGTAAGAGATCTAAGAGAATGGATCGATCTTTTGGAAAAGGAAGGAGAGGTTCAGAAGGTTTCAAAAAAGGTTGATTGGAACCTTGAAATAGGAGGCGTCACCCAGGAGTCCTTCGACAGGGAAGGCCCTGCAATCTTATTCGAGAACATCAAGGACTATGAGAATTCGGCCGTGTCGAAGCGATTTTTCACTGGCGGTGTCGCTACCTATCCGAGAATAGCTCTTATGCTGGGCGTTCCGAAAAACACTCCTCCGCAAGAGCTGGTCAAGATTTGGAGAGAAAGATCAAAAAGCTCGATCAAACCGAAAATTGTACCTGCCGGACCTTGCAAAGAGAATATCATAAAAGGTGATGAAATAGATCTTCTCGCGCAGTTCCCGGTTCCTTTCTGGCACAAGCATGACGGCGGCCGTTACCTGGGCACCTTCGATGGAGTAGTCACGAAAGAGCGTGACGGGAACTGGATAAATGTAGGGAATTATAGGCGGATGGTCCACAATAAAAACCAAGTGGGCGTTGCCTTTCCTCTCGGGCAGCATATCTGGGAACACTGGCGAACTTACAGAAAAAAAGGGGAAAACGTACCTGTTGCTTGGGGCTG
>MVRP01000208.1 GCA_002067405.1 Syntrophorhabdaceae bacterium PtaU1.Bin034
TTGAGGATTAAGTTTACAGGCTGCGAAAAATCGATTACTATTATCTCTAAAAATACGAGGGTTGCGAAATGTACGTTGCTGATCTAGATCATATCAAACAGGGCAAACTGGCGGATGTCTACTTCTTCCGGACAATGGAAATCCTGAAAAGCAAAGGCATAGATAAGTGGGTGAGGGCGGAATTTATAGTGAAACGATTACCCGGCAACGTGCCGTGGGCGGTGTTTTCCGGGCTTGAAGAATTGTCCGAGCTCCTGAGCGGACTCAATGTGAAAGTGCGGGCCATGAAGGAAGGCACCATTATCAGGCCCTATGAGCCTGTACTCGAAATCGAAGGCATATATACGGACTTCGGTTTGCTTGAGACGAGTATTCTCGGCCTGATGTGCCAGGCATCGGGTGTGGCGACGAAAGCGGCGAGATGCAAGAAGGCGGCTGAAGGCAGGCCGGTCATGAGCTTCGGGGCAAGAAGGATCCATCCTGCCATCGCCCCTATGGTGGAAAGAAATGCCTTTGTGGGCGGCTGCGACGCCGTCTCCGTCGTCTATGACGCCGAATTGATCGGAGAGGAGCCGTCGGGGACCATGCCCCACGCCCTCATTCTCCTAATGGGGGACACCGTTGCTGCGGCGCAGGCCTTCGACGAGGTTATTGAGAAGAATGTGAGACGCATAGTCCTGATAGATACCTTTAACGACGAGAAAGTTGAGGCGCTCCGGGTTGCCGAGGCACTCAAGGACAATCTGTACGGGGTCAGGCTCGACACGCCGTCTTCGAGGAGAGGGGATTTCCGGACAATCCTCGAAGAGGTCAGGTGGGAGCTCGACATCAGGGGGTTCAACAATGTGAAGATATTCGTGAGTGGAGGTATTGAAGAGAGCCACATGCCGGCGCTAAACCCTCTCGTTGACGGCTACGGTATCGGGACCACAATCAGCAACGCGCGAGTGATAGACTTCGCAATGGATATCATGGAGATAGAAGGAAAACCGATCGCGAAGAGGGGAAAGATGTCGGGGGCTAAGAAAGTTCTCCGTTGCACCGGTTGTTATGAAGACAAGGTCCTGCCTCTGAAGCCGGAGACCGAAAAAAGGTGTGAGTGCGGCGGAACGTTCGAAGAGATCCTCGTACCTTGGTATGACCCTGACAACAAATTTCTGTTCAGTTCCGGATCGCCTCAGGAGATCAGGAAGCACGTCTTGGAGCAGTTGAGTCATTTTGAGCTTTGAAGATGAGCAGGGTGGGCAGTTGATGATACCGAGGCGAATATCCCTCGGCTGATCCGTGCCCTCTGGGGGCCGCTTTTCGAAGCCTTGGGACAAGGAGGCCCTGTTCGATGTGTGAAGTGAAGGTATTCAAGAGAGAGAAGGACAAAGAAACCCTCCTCCTCACGGATGTGTACCTGATCGAGGAGGCGGCTGACGGGCTGCGGTTCGCGACAATTTTCGGCGAGGAGAGGGTCTATAAAGCGGTCCTTGAGTCAGTGTCTTTGGTCGACAACAAGGTCGTCATCAGCGAGAGGAAATGATCAGCTTTTCTTTGAGGTCTTCGGGATGAAGGGAGATATAAGCTCCTGCAAATCATTCTTCCCGCAGTTGGGACACTTTATGGCCCCCTGTTCCAGATCCTTCACGTGCGCTGCTGCAGAGAACTCCTTGCCGCAATTACGGCAGCGAAATTCGTACGTCGGCATAACGAACCTCCTTTTTGGTACATAAAGCGTTACCGGTTATAGAAAATCTAGGTCGTCCGACCCGGAGAAGTCAAACCTTATGTGGGAAGCCTTTCTGAAGTCATTCATTCCCATCTTCGTCGCCCTTGATGTTCTTGGGGTACTTCCGCTCTATGCACGTTTTTCCATTGGCCTCGATGAAAAGAAGAGAAAAAGGGTACTCCGGGAGTCAATCGTAACCGCCTTCCTTGTCACGATAAGTTTCATCGCCATCGGTAACGAAATACTTGATTACCTTAATATATCCATCGAGGATTTTCTTATTGCCGGAGGAATTATCCTTTTCATAATCGCGGTGAGGGATTTGCTGGGCGGGGGCCGTGAGGACCTCGTGGGACAGGACGACCTGTTTGCCGTAGTGCCTCTCGGGGTGCCCCTTCTGGCCGGTCCTGCGCTCCTGGCCACGTCGCTGATCATCTTCAACACCTTCGGCTTTATCTACGTTCTGGTTGCCCTGGTTCTCAATCTGGCACTGGCGGGAATAATCTTCAAATATTCGCTTCTCATCCTGCGATTTATAAGCCGTCGGTGGATTGAGGCAATGGCGAAAGTATTTATTCTTTTTCTTGCGAGCATTGCCATCATGTTCATCCGCACAGGTCTTCAAGGCCTGCAGGTGCCGCTGAAATAACGGGGTCCCTGGGGCGTGCGGGACAGGAGCCTCAAGTGATTCCGGCAACCCCGGCGTTTTCCTTCTTAAGGTTGTGCCGGTTCCATGTGACCCGGTCTGGGTTTAGCGACGAATTGGGCCGCAAAGCCCTTTTGCTTGGCTTTCCAGAAGCCCTTTAAACCATCCTGCTGATCGGCAAAGTCTGCGGCTGTGACTGCAACCGGTCCGCTATCGAGAGACTCCAGTTTCCAACGGTACGAAGAAAGGTAACGGGTAGCCCGTTCCCCGGCGTTTTCAGGGGAAGAATCGAGGATCCAGAAATATACCCGGGCGTTTTCAACCTTGGCGGCGAGCGGGTTGTCGTGTAGTGGGGTGACTTGTGTAGAAATGAAGTATGTTTCCATGTAGTATTCTCCTTATGTTTCTGAAGAAAAAACTAATTCGATCGTGCAAGGCCGGCGTTGTTTACCTCTGTTTTTGTGCCCGCCTTAAGCGCTCCAGCAGCTTTTCGATGAGGGCATCAGCCTCGTGCTTCGGGCCGGTAAGCCGGTCTTTAAAGATGATTGTCCCGTCTTCTGTGCCAAAAACAGCGTGGAGTGTGACATTGTCCTCCGAAAGGCTGGCGTTGATGCCGAGGGGCACGCTGCAGCCTCCGCCCACCGCATTTTGAAATTTCCTTTCCGTGGCCACCTCGAACTCCGTCGGCGCATCGTTGAGCGGTCGTACCATTTCGACTGCTTCGTCAGCAGACCTCGTCTCGATCCCTATTGCCCCCTGTCCCCCGGGCGGGACCATTAGCTCAACGGGAAGGACCTCCTTCACCCTGTGCCCGAAGCCCATTCTTCGGACGCCTGCGTGCGCCAGGATAATACCGTCCAGGTCCTGTTCCTCGAGTTTCCTCAGTCTCGTGTCTACATTACCCCGGAGCGACACGATCTCCAGGTCTTTGCGAAAGGCGAGAAGCTGGGCCTTTCGCCGCATGCTGCTCGTCCCGAGCCGGCTGCCGGGAGGGGTGTCGGAGAGCCGGTCGTGCTTCAGGGAGATGAAGGTGTCCCGCGGGTCTTCCCTTTTCAGGACCGCGGCGATGGTTAGTCCTCCAAGCAACTCCGTGGGCAAGTCTTTCATGCTGTGAACGGCGAGGTCTACGTCGCCGTGGGCAAGGGCTTCCTCGATCTCCTTTATAAAAAGACCTTTCTGGCCGATCAGGTAAAGGGGTGTGTTCCAGACCGAATCACCGGTGGTCTTAATGATCTTGATTTCAAAATCGGCATCGGGATGGGCCTGCCGGAGGTTATTTATTACGATCTCGGTCTGCCGGAGGGCAAGCTTACTCCCCCTGGTTCCCACTATCCATTTCTTTTTCATCATCCTCCCTTGGCAAGAGCAGGTTTTTTACGAGGTCCAGCACAGCGGGGCTCCCGTTCTTCTTGATCATCATTATGTGGGGATGGACCAACTTGTTGACAATGGCCCTCGTCAGCATATCTATCTGTTTTATGGTCTCCGGGTCCGTGTCTTTCATCTTTTGAAGCGTTTTCCTGAGCTCCGCCTGTCTCATGGCTTCAAGGCTTTCCCTTATTTCCGTAATGAGCGGGTTCATATCCAGCTGCTTGAGCCAGGAGGTAAATTTGCCCACCTCCTCATCGACGATGGCGTGTGCCTTCTCTGATTCCTGCAGCCTGTTGGACAGATGGATCTGAGACAGTTCTTTCAGGTCATCGATGTCGTACAGGTAGGCGTTCTCGATGTCGTTGACGCCCGGCTCCACGTCCCTTGGCACGGCAATGTCGATAAAAAAGAGAGGACGGTTCTTCCTTTTTTTCATGGCATGGAGCACCATGTTCCGGTCGATAATGGGCTTTTCCGCTCCTGTCGAGGAAAGCACCATGTCGACCTTCAGGAGCAGTTCGGGTATATCTTCGAAGGGATAGGGCGTCCCTATTATCTCTTCCGCGAGCTGCTGCGCTTTGCCGAACGTCCTGTTGGCAACCAGTATTTCCTGCAGCCCCTCCTTTTTGAAGTGCTTCAGCGCAATTTCGCACATCTCGCCGGCACCGAGGACAAGTATTTTCTTCTGCTCCAGGTCTCCGAAGATCTTGCGCGCCAGTTCCACCGCCATACCGCTTATCGAGACCGGGTTGTATCCGATTCTCGTTTCTGTTCGTACCCGCTTCGCTACCTGAAAGGCGCGGTGGAACAGCCTATCGAAGAACGGCCCCGAGGAGCGGTGAGTGACCGCGGTCCTGTAAGCGTCTTTAACCTGTCCCAGGATCTGGGGCTCTCCGACAACCATGGAATCAAGCCCGGAAGCAACGATAAAAAGGTGCTTGTAGGCCTCTTCATTGGTGAGGGCGTAGGTGTAGTCGTGCAGCGATTTTCTGTCTACGGCGAACCTCTCGACCAGCGTTCGGGTAATCGCACTTTCCGCTTCTTCGGCGTCCGGACCGCTCACATAAATCTCCGTCCTGTTGCAGGTCGAAATGATTGCCGCCTCGCCGATGCCCTCGGCCCTCAGTTTTTTCAGCACATCGGCCTGCTGGTCCTCGGGGATGAATATTTTCTCCCGTACATCGAGAGGCGCGGTGTTGTGATTGAGACCAAGGACGGTAAGGTGCATGGGCAGCTCATTCAGATGTAAGAATGAAGTCCTCCTATAAAGAGGTTGACCCCGAGAAAGGTGACGACCACGGAGACAAAACCGACGATCATCATGTACGCCGTTCTCCGTCCCCTCCAGCCGATTGCAAGCCTGTTATGGATGAGTATGGCATAGACGATCCAGGTGATGAGCGACCACGTCTCTTTCGGGTCCCAACTCCAGTAGGAGCCCCAGGCGAGCTCGGCCCAGAGGGAACCGGTTATGATGCCGAGGGTCAGAAAAGGAAAGCCGTATGACATACATTTGTAGTTGATGCGGTCCAGGGTTTCGAGCGACGGGAAACGGCCGGAAATCGAACGGATCTTCTTTCTCTTTATGCCCCTCTCAATTATGAGATAGACGATCGAGATAAGGAACCCGGAAAAGAAAATGGCATTGCCGATAAAGGCGAAACCGGTATGAATCGGGAGCCAGTAGCTTTTCAGCACAGGCGGGAGAGGCCTGATGCCGGCAGGAACTGTGAGGGCGGAAATCAGAACAACAGATACCACGGGAAGGAAGATGCTCCCGAGGACCTCTATCCGGTAGATCCGTTTCAGAAAAATAAAAAAGCCGGCTGTACAGAGCGCAAAGAAAGACAGGGATTCATGAAGATTCGTAATGGGCGTGTAACCGGCGGACATGTAACCAAGGAGGAGTGAGACAAGATGGAGTACGAAACCGAGGATAAGGAAATAGTATCCGAGTTTTGCAAACCCTTTCCTCGCATTGATCAGAAAGCTCATGTAGCAGAAGGTGGAGACGAGGTAGAGGGCGAGAACGATATATAAGACTGAAGAGATCGTCACTTCTCAACCCCCGGGCCGACGTGCTTCCCGCAAAGGGATGCGCCCGTTTCTTTTTGGAGATGAATATGAGAGAAGACGTTCAATATACGATGGAAAACCCGGTGAATTTTCCGGAAGACTCTGCCCATTGCACGTCGACCTGCGCTACCTCTGCGCCCCTCGGACCCTGTTTGGACCATTCGATGAGACGCTTCACGTCCGAGTGCTCGCCTTCACATACAATCTCGACTGTGGTGTCAGGCAAATTTCTTACCGTGCCCTTAAGGCCGAATTCATCAGCCTTCTTTTTTGTACTGTAACGAAAGTAAACACCTTGAACTATTCCCGTGACGATTATCCGCGCTCTTATCATGGAATTTTATTGAATGGGTACTTATTTGTATTATAATTAGATAGCATAGCAATCGGTCAAAATCAATCGTACTTCGATCTGGAGGAAGCTGATGTTCAGGGTTGGTGTTGACGTAGGTTCCGTAAGCGTAAATCTTATTATCCTTAATGAAAAAGCCGATATTGCCGACGAGCGTTACATCAGGCACAAGGGCAAGCCGATCCACACGGCGACTTCGCTCCTTGAAGAACTGCAAAAGAGCTATGGCTCGCAGATTGATTTCGTTGCAACGACGGGAATCGGCGCAAAGAACCTGGCCTCTCTGGTCGGCGCCTCATTCGTCAACGAAATCATCGCATTAACCAAGTCATTTCATCACCTCTACCCGGGTGTGGGAAGCGTCATCGACATCGGGGGGCAGGACTCCAAGTTTATCCTGTTCGAGGGGGATGCACGCAACAACAAGCTTAAGATAAAAGATTTTTCCATGAATACGCTCTGCGCCGCAGGCACGGGATCGTTCCTTGACCAGCAGGCGTCGAGGCTCGGTTTTACCATTGAGGAATTTGCCGAAGTTGCTTTGAAGTCCAAAAATACGCCGAGGATCGCCGGCCGATGCACGGTGTTCGCGAAATCGGACATGATACATCTTCAGCAGATCGCCACACCGGATTACGAGCTTGTTGCCGGCTTGTGCTTTGCCCTTGCCCGTAATTTCAAAAGCAACATAGCCAAGGGTAAGGAGGTGAGGAAGCCGGTTGCCTTCATCGGAGGAGTTGCGGCCAATGCAGGGATGAGGAAGGCCATCAGGGAGATTTTTTCGGTCAAGGAGGATGAACTCCTCATTCCCGATCACTACACGTCAATGGGCGCC
>MVRP01000209.1 GCA_002067405.1 Syntrophorhabdaceae bacterium PtaU1.Bin034
AAAAATCTCTTCATTCCTTCTTCGTCTTCGCTCTTATCCGGATAGATTTCGGAATAGGTTCCTTCCAGATAGGCATTGGCGAGGGTCGCCGGGGCGCCGTGACCCGGACCGGAGATGTAGATCATGTTGAGATCGTATTTCCTGATCAGGCGGTTGAGATGCACCCAGAGAAAGGTCTGGCCCGGGTCTGTTCCCCAGTGGCCGAGCAGGCGCTTCTTGACGTGTTCGATCTTCAGGGGTTCGCGCAAAAGGGGATTGTCTTTGAGGTAAAGCATGCCGACGCAGAGGTAAAGCGTCGCCCGCCAGTAAGCATCGATCTTCTTTAGCTCCTCGTTGCTCAGCACTGTCATGATTTCTCCTTATGGTGTTTCAATTTTTTCTTTTCTTTGTCGGTCGGCCAACGGCGTGCCGGAAATTCCCCTCACCAGCCGATAGGTATGGCGTGCGATCATCAACTCTTCGTCCGTCTTTATCACCCGGACCGTCACGGGGCTTCCGGGCCGGGATATGATGTTCCTGTTTGCGCTGTTGGCAGCCCCGTCGATCTCCACACCGAGGAATTCAAGGCCCTCGCAGATTCTTTCCCGGATGGCCGGCGCGTTCTCTCCTATGCCGCCGGTAAACACGATAATATCCACGCCTCCGAGCACCGCTGCCAGAGCCCCCGCAAATTTTCTCGCCTGGTAACAGAAAAGCGCAATCGCCTCCGCGGCATGCTTTTCCGTCGCCTCCAGCTTCAGGAGTTCCTGCATGTCGGAAGTAATGCCCGAGACCGCGAGAAGGCCGGAATGATGGTTCAGCATCTCGTTCACCGTCGATGGCCTCAAGTGCTTTTCCTCAAGGAGATATAGAACGACGCCGGGGTCAAGATCGCCCGGCCGTGTGCCCATCATGAGTCCGCCTGCAGGTGTGAAGCCCATTGTCGTCTCCACGCCCCTGCCCTCGTTGACTGCGGCCATGCTCACCCCGTTGCCTAAATGCGCCGCGATAACCCGGCCCGTTGCCGCCTCCCGGCCTGCCTCCCTATCGAGTTCCGACATGACATATTCATAGGAGAGTCCGTGAAAGCCGTATCGCTGGACACCCTCCTGTTCAAGAAACCGGGGGAGCGGATACAGGCGGGCCACCCTGGGCATGTATTGATGGAAGGCCGTGTCGAAGCACACGATCTGCACGAGTCCGGGATAGGACCACCGTTCCATAGCCCTGATCGCCTTCAGCTCGTGAGGAAGATGATCGGGCGCAAGCGGAATGAGCTGGGCAAGGCTTGCTATCACGTCGCCGGTGACGATATGGGGCTGGACGAAGCGAGCACCACCGTGAACGACCCGGTGGCCAACCGCGTCAAGCGACAGGTCCGGCAGGAATTCGCCGAGCCATTGGAAAAGGAGGTCGAAGGCCGTGTCGTGGTCCGCGATGTCCTGATGCTTTTCGACCAGCGCATGGCCCGTTCTGTCGCCCACCCTGAAAGAGCCGGCCTTCAGGCCAATCCGCCCGATTGCGCCCCGCAGGACCATCTCCTCGGTCTGTCCCAACCGGTAGAGTGAAAATTTGACGCTTGAGGACCCGCTGTTCACGGTCAGTATGCACTTACCACGATCTTCCTGCACTGGTTCCCCGACTTTAACGCCGTGCGGCGGTGTTATTACAATCCTCTACTTCTTAACCATAAATACGGGTTATCAGTTTGGCAACCACGCTTGATCAGATCTCTCGGATTGGGTAGTTGTTGCCATTATGCACACAACGTGTTAATTTATGGATGATGGTGAAAGGCATCAATTGGAATACGGAGAAAAGTCAATCTCTTAAGCAATCAAGAGGAATCTGCTTTGAAGATGTCGTGTTTCATATTGAAAAAGGGGATGTACTGGACGACTATTCTCATCCCAACCAGGGGAAATATTCCGGACAGCGCATTATGGTTATCGGGATTGACGATTACGCTTATCTTATCCCTTATGTCGAGACAGAAGACGAGCTATTCCTGAAAACGATCATCCCAAGCAGGAAGGCAACCGAGAGGTACTTTGGAGCAAAAAATGAAGACAAAACTATCAAAAGAAGAAAAGGGAATCCTTGAGAGCTTCGAGAAGGGCGAATGGGTTCCCGTGAAGAATCTTTCGGAAAGGAAAAAAGCCCTCGCTGAATATGCTCGGAACACATTGAAAAAAGACAGGCGCCTCAACATTCGCATTTCCGAACGGGACCTTATAGAGTTGCAGAGGAAGGCTGTCAAGGAAGGTTTGCCTTACCAGACTTACGTTTCAAGCATTATCCATAAGTTTGTAAATGGAACCCTAGTAGAGGCAAAATGACGGAATAACTGCATCAAAGAGGCGAAGACTTCGCCCTTGCGAATTTGAAGAACGTACTTCGGTTCAATGGCGGGCCTGTTCCTGCTTGTTCTGTATTGCTACCGAGCCACGATACAGGGTCGAAGGATCGAGCCGCCTTCGAATTTGTTCACACCACCGACTGACTTGGCTATGGTCGGTCCGACTGTTGGGGGCGAACGGCGCTGTTCTTCAATGTGAATCGCTGACGAGTAGCTGCACCTGGCACAAAAGAACACCAGCATGACTCCAAAGAGGCTTTTGGCAGCTCTCCCCATCCGCTTGGGCAACCATGGTGCTCAAGGTCATCCACCCAACAACCACAATTGAACTTTTTTCAATGCTGTGGTATCAAAGGATATCTGCGGACATGAAAATCCTCATCGTCGAAGACGAAAAGAAAGTTGCCAGCTTCGTGAGAAAAGGCCTCCAGGAGGAAGGCTACTCCGTTGATATGGCCCACAACGGCGAGGACGGCCTGCACCTGGCTTCCGACGCAAGCTATGACCTCATCATCCTCGATATCTACCTTCCGAAGCTCGACGGTATCTCCGTCTTGAAGAAGCTCCGGGAGTTTAAGGTGAAAACGCCCGTTCTTCTCCTTACGGTGAGGGCCACCATCGAGGATAAGGTTCTCGGCCTCGACTCCGGTGCTGACGACTATCTCACCAAGCCCTTTGCCTTCGAGGAGCTTCTTGCCCGGGTGAGAGCTCTGCTGAGACGACGAAGCAGCATCGAAACAGAAGTCCTCCGCGTTGCCGACCTTACCCTCGATCCCGCCCGCCACATCGTCACAAGGGGTACGCGCACGATCGAGCTTACCCTCAAAGAGTTCTCCCTTCTCCAGTACCTGATGGAGAACGCCGGCCGGGTTGTGACCAGGACCATGATCATCGATCGTGTCTGGAATTACGACTTCGACAGCGAGACGAACGTGGTCGACGTGTACGTGAATTACCTGCGCAAGAAGATCGATACCGATTCGCAACCGAAACTCATTCATACCGTCAGGGGCGTCGGCTACGTGATGAAGGTGGAATAGTGGCAATTCGCTCGATCAGGACGCGGCTCACCATCTGGTACACGGGTATTCTCGCCCTCACCTTCCTGATTCTCGGCACAGCGGCCTACGCTCTCGTGAGCTATACCCTCCACAAGGACAATGATTCCGCACTCCGAAGCGTCGCAGAGGTGCTTGCCGGGAGAAGCCTGGCGGACAACCGTTTCCCTCCGGATGTTGACGCGGTCTTCCGCCGGTTTTTCGGCCTCATGCCTATGGCACCCTATTTTGAATGGCTTGACCCAAGAGGAAATTCCAGTAGAAGATTCGAAGAACCGGGCGGTGCTCCCCCTCTTACCGACGTGGCAAGGCATAACGCCATGAAGGGGTTAGCCACCTTCGAGACCATCAAGGGGGTCGAGCCCTATCCTACGAGGGTGCTCACCTGGCCGGTAATTGACTCCGGCAGGGTGATCGGCGTGGTGAGGGTAGGCATGTCCCAGATGAATCTCCAAAAGACCCTCTCCGATTTTCTCCTCATCATGACCGCTCTTTTCCCGTTGGCCCTGGCTCTGGCGGGCGGCGGAGGATGGTTTCTTGCACACCGGGCGCTCCTGCCCGTAGACCGAATGACCCGGACGGCCAGAGAGATCAAGGCGGGGAAGCTCGACGCGAGGATCGAGAAAACCGGGGCGAACGACGAGCTCGACCGTCTCGCCGACACCCTTAATGAGATGCTCGACCGTCTTCAGTCTGCCTTTACCGAAATGAGGCAGTTCACCGCGGATGCCTCCCACGAGCTGCAGACGCCCCTGACTATCCTGAGGGGTGAAATAGAAGTTGCCCTTCGCGCGAGGAGAAGCCCGGAAGAGTATACTGCTGTCCTGAAATCCTGCCTCGAGGAAATCCAGAGAATCTCCTTGCTCGTCGAGGGACTTCTCCTTCTCGCCAGGTCTGACGCAGGGGTGCTCAAGATGGACCGGTCGCCTGTCGACCTCATCGTTGTCGCAGAAGAGGTCCTGAATCAGCTCAGGCCCCTGGCCGCCGAAAAAGCGGTGACACTCGGGCTCGGCCGCATAGAACCTTTGGAAATAGTCGGCGATTTCACCCATCTCAGGCGGCTGCTGGTGAACCTCGTGGACAATGCCATAAAATATACCCTGCCTCACGGGACAGTAACGGTCTCCGTCGAGCGCCGGGAACCGTGGGCTGCGCTGACGGTGAAGGACACGGGCATAGGCATCCCCCCGGAAGAAAAGGAGAAGATATTTCAGCGGCATTACCGGTCGGCTGAGGCCCGGTCGAGTGAACAGGGCGGCTCCGGTCTTGGGCTTTCTCTGGTCAAATCCATTGTAGAAGCCCACGGAGGAAGGATAGAACTTGAAAGCACAGTGAACCAGGGAAGCACTTTTACCTTGCTTCTTCCCCTTTCGGAGCAAACCGCATTAAAAAATTCTAATCTTCATTTAATCTTCTTTTAATCTTTCTCGTCTATACTCTTGTCCGGGTAAGACCCGGATGGTAAAATCCCGGGAAAATACAGAAAAAGGAGGAACGATAACCATGGACAGGCTAAGACGCTACGTGAAGGCAGGAAATCTTCGTTATCCGGCCCTCGCCGTAGTTGCACTGACATTTCTTGTCACAGGTATGCTGCTTGCCTCGTCATTCGGCTCCACAAAACCTGTGCAGGCCGCTCCTGCTGCGGCAGCGGTAAACCATGGCCCTCCGTCCTTCGTGAACCTCGCCGATTCGCTTGGACCCTCGGTGGTCAACATAAGGGTCACCAAGATCCAGAAAACGGAATTGCCGGACATGCCCGGGTTTGATGGAGGTCCCTTTGGGGATATGTTCAAGCGTTTCTTTGGCGACATGCACGGCCAATTTCCGCGTCAATTCAAAAGTCGCGGTGCCGGTTCCGGCGTTGTCATAAACAGCAACGGAACGATCCTCACCAACAATCACGTGGTGGACGGGGCAAGCGAAATCATCGTAACGATGAACGACAAGCAGGAATACAAGGCCCGTGTGGTGGGGCGTGACCCGAAGACCGATCTCGCCGTCATCAAAATTGACGCAAAAGGGCAGTTCCAGGCCGCAAAGCTCGGCGATTCAGACGCCCTCCGCGTAGGCGAGTGGGTCCTTGCAATCGGAAATCCCTTCGGCCTCAGCAACACGATCACCTCCGGTATCGTGAGCGCGAAAGGCAGAATCATCGGAGCAGGCCCGTACGACGATTTCATCCAGACCGATGCGCCCATCAATCCGGGAAACTCGGGCGGCCCTCTTTTCAATATGAGAGGTGAGGTAATAGGCATCAACACCGCCATCATCCCCGACGGACAGGGCATCGGCTTCGCCATTCCCGTAAACACGGCAAAAACCCTTCTCCCGGAGCTCATTTCAAAGGGCAAGGTCACCCGTGGCTATCTCGGAGTGAATATCCAGAGCATTACCCCGGACCTCGCCGCATCCCTGAACCTTAAAAACACGAAGGGGGCATTGGTGAGCGAAGTCCAGAAAGACAGTCCGGCCGAGCAGGCAGGAGTCAAACGGGGGGACGTGATCACCGGGTTCAACGGCAAGGACGTAAAAGACAACCATGAGCTTGCCTCGGCCGTTGCCGCCACCCCTATCGGAAAAAGCGTTCCATTGAAAATCGTGAGAGATGGAAAGGAGATGACCCTCAACGTGAAGATCGGCGATCTGAGCACCCAGGAGACCGGCGAAGTCCAGAAAAGCGAGGCGGAGCCACAAGGCAAATGGGGGCTGCAGCTCCGTGACCTGACCCCCGAACTCGCTCGCCGCATGGGGCTTAAACGGGAAAAAGGCGTCGTAGTCGCCGGTGTCCGTTCGGGAAGTCCGGCCGATGAAAGCTCTGTTCGGGCCGGTGATATTATCCTTGAAGTGAACCGCCAACCGGTGAACAAGGCGGAAGACATGAAACAAATGATGGAGCAATCAAAAGGAAAGGATTCTCTTCTCCTTTTGATTCAGCGGGGTGGAAATACCCTATACATAGTGCTCAAGGCAGCGTAAGGCCCGACCCAAAAAAGTTTTTTGCCCTCCTCGCCGCCGCCCCGATCAAGAGGTCCGGTTCTCAGGACCCTGGTCGGGGCGGTACTTTCACGACAGTGTAATCTTTATCGTCCGCTTCCCTTGAACACCTCCGGGGACGTACTTATATTGACTTCATGGTCGTCCGTCAGAAATCGTCAAATGAGGTTTCGACGCAGAGTGCATGAAGACGATGGTAAGGACCATAAGGAAGAATGTTTCTGCCTCCGAGAAAGAGGCGGCAAATAAGTAAATAAAGCGTATCACTCCTCCCTAACGAGAGATGGCCACCTAACCCCCTTAAACCCCTATGCCCCGGGTGGCCGTCTCTTTTTTTTTCACTCTCGGGAGACACCCCGGTAAGGCGAATACCATTTCAGTCGTTACGGCAATACCCCCTTATTTGGAGCGGCGCGGCGAGCGAAAGAGGGATTCTGCGATTTCCGTTGAAAGATAGCAAAAGGCAGTATAAAGTCTTTAGGCTTATGCTTATCAGTTAAGACTTAAGGGGATGCAGGATCCTGTAAGGTGACGATCAGAGAGAAGATAGGTTTGATCTTTCCGAGCGAGGACCGGATACCACGCGAGTGGGC
>MVRP01000210.1 GCA_002067405.1 Syntrophorhabdaceae bacterium PtaU1.Bin034
GCGAGGACTGCGAACCTGTCGCCTTTCTTCATGCCCATATCCGCAAGGGCGTTGGCAAGCCGGCACGCCCTTTCATCCCATTGCTTGAAGGTGTAGCCCTTGTATAAATCCTTGATGCCTATCTTGTTAGGCCATTTGAAAGCGTTTACTCTCAATACGTCTTTTGCTGTCATCCAGTGTCCGTTCTTCATGTGATCCTCCTTATAAATGCAAGTGCATGAGTCGAGTAAGTAAATAAGTCAAGTAAGGCCACACGATCACGCGACTGTTTCGCCCGACTCCCGTGACCCTACTTGCCCAACTGCTTTTAACCGCTGGTCTGTCTGAATTCCCGCTCCATGGCTTCTTTTGCCGGCTTGACGTACATGTCCCTGAGCTTCGGTTTTTCGATCTTGCCGGCCGGGTTGCGCGGGATAGTGGTGTAAATGATCTTTTCCGGCCATTTGTACTTGGCCAGGCCTTTTTCCTTCGCAAAGTTAATTATTTCTTCGTCCGTCACGGCCTCGCCGTCCGACAACTGAACGATAGCCATAACGATTTCGACGAGCCGGGGATGGGGATAGCCGAGCACAGCCGCGTCCTGGATCTTCGGATGCTTCCGGAGAACGTCCTCGATCTCGGCCGGGAATATGTTCTCTCCACCCCTGATTATGAGGTCTTTCGCCCTGTCGGCAAAGAAAATGAATCCTTCCTCGTCTTTGTATGCCAGATCACCCGTGTGGAGCCAGCCGTTGACGATAGTCCTGGCGGTCATTTCCGGGTTGAAGGCATATTCCTTCATGAGCCTCGGTCCTTTGATGACCAGTTCGCCTACCGCATGGGCGGGTAGCTCAACGCCTTTATCATCAACCACCCGGGCCTCCATAAACGCGGTTGCCTTGCCGATGGAGCCCGGTTTTCTCATGATGTCTTCGTCGTAACAGTTGGTCAGGCCGCCGCCGCCGCCCTCGGTGATGCCGTATATGTTGGCAATCGGCAGGCCGGGGAATATTTTCTTCGAATCTTCAAGCAACGAGTAAGGAACGGGCTGAGCACCGATCTCGATGTGTCTCAATGCGGAAAGGTCATAGTCTTTCAGGTCGATCCGGCCCGATTTGATTGCACTGAGAAGGTCCGCCCAGGTGGGGACCGTGTTCCAGCCGCCGGTGCATCTTTCGTCGGCAATGGACCTCAGGTAATACTCCGGCTGCAGTTCCATGGGCATAAGGATCTTGCCGGCAGCGACAAAGCACGGGAAGGAGAGAAAGAGCGTGCCGCTGTGATAGAACGGATGGGGCGCCAGGTAAATGCTGCTGAATCCCAGGTTGTAGGTGAGGGCATTGCCGATCCCGATCCAGAAGAGCGTCCCGTGGGTGTGGGAGACGGGTTTGGGTGCCCCTGTCGTACCGGAAGTGAACATCAGCTCTGCCATGTCGTCATCCGATGCATCCGCAAGTACCGGGGAGGCGTCGCCCGTTCCGATGATATTACCGTAATTCTCCATGGTTGCAGGCGATTTTTCTCCAACGCATATATATTTCCTGCAGTAGTCCATTTCGCTCATGATGGGTTCGACCCTGGGAACAAAGGCCTCACTCATGATGAATACCTTGCTTTTCGTCACATCGCAGGCATACTTGATGTCGCTGCTCGCAAAGCGGAAGTTGAGCGGGCTGACCACCGCTCCGGCTTTGAGCACGGCCATATAGGTGACATACCATTCTATACTGTTCGTAAGAAGGTGCTGGACTACATCTCCCTTCTGTATGCCGCACTCTCTCACCAGATAGTTGGCTACTTTGTTCGTTTGCTCTTCGAGCGCTTCCCACGTCAGGACGCGCCGCGTCTTTTTGGACGGATAGCTTTCGATCAGAAATTCACGTTTTGGAAACTTGCTTGCATTAAGCGGGCAAAAACTCGAAAAATTCATAATTCCCCCTTTATTATGTATCAACAACGAATCCCCACTCCCGTGCCGGCCCCATATACTTCCTTTCCCTCGGTTGTTCTTTTACCTATCTTTTTCTATTCTTTTCATCACCCCCTTGTCTTTCGCGGTACGGGAAGGGCAGGCTCGAATCGTGCACCCCCCCTTGCGCCTCTGCACGATGGAACCGCCCTTCCCAGAACCCGAATAGTTTCATATTACGCCTTATTGTCAAATTATATGGATGAAAAACCTCCCCTCGAATATACTTGGCAAGGGGAAAAGACCTGATTCCAACTTATACTTGGCTTGAAGGGGTGTTAAAAAGCCGCAAATGATGGTATTTCTTGTAGGTAATTTGCTTACGTCCTTCTGGAAGGTCTTGGTTTCACTGGAGATTTGTTCGTTGCCGAGGCCGCTCAGTCCATAAGTTTATTCTCGAGGACATAGCGAACCAGCTCCGCATTTGTCTTCATGTTCAGTTTTTCCAGTATCCTTGCGCGGTATGAGTTTACGGTCCTCACGCTCAGGCATTCTTTGTCCGCAATGGCCTTCGGGGTTAGCCCCGCAGCGATCATGAGCAAGACCTGGAACTCGCGGTCCGAAAGCCGTTCATGGGGTGGCTGTCCATCCAGGGTCCTGTCGATCATCGAGGCCATCCTTTCTGCGAAAAGCGGGCTCACATATTTCCCTCCCGATGCGATCTTCTTGACGGCCCTGATCAACTCCGTCGTGGCGCTTTCCTTTGTCAGATAACCTGACGCCCCTGCCCTGTACGCTTTCAGTGCATACAATTCCTCCTTGTGCATACTGAGAATAAGCACTGCAGGTTTTCGTCTCTCCCGTTTGAACTGTTCAAGGATCTCGAGACCGCTCCGGTCGGGCATGGTGATATCAAGGATGATCACATCGCATTCCGAGGTTCGGACAAATTCCACGACCTCGCGGGCATTCTCCGCCTCGCCCACCACCTCTATCTCCGGCTCCTTTGACAGTATCTTTTCCACACCGCTTCTCACAATAGGGTGATCATCGGCAATCAACACTCTGATCATAGGTATTCTCCACTCCCCTCATGATTTTCCCGGTCTTTCGGGTAAAGGGGATTTCGACCATCACTGTCGTGCCCTTCCCCGACGTTCCGGTAATGTCTATCTTCCCCTGAAAAAGCAGCACCCGTTCCCGCATGCCCAGTATCCCGAAAGACCTCGGGTTTGAAATCTCACTCTCTATTATGCCCTTTCCGTTGTCCTTTACTTTGAGCGTCAGTGTTCCTTTCTTCTTTCTCAGTGTAATTTCAACCTTATCGGCCTTGGCGTGGCGCGTGACGTTCGTGAGACTCTCTTGCAGAATCCTGAAAACTGCCGTTGCCATGTCTTTGGGGATCAGTATGCTATCGGGCGCCTTTAGCCCGCATCGGATGCCCGTCCTCTTCCGGTAATCCTGCACCAGCCACTGGACAGCCGCGACAAGCCCCAGGTCATCGAGAATGCTCGGCCTTAAATCGGCGGCTATCCTCCGTACCACGTCTATCGTGCTGTCCACCAGCTCAAGGAGGCTCCGTGTCTTCGAGAGAAGTGTATTTCGATCTGATGCGGGTCCGCATTCTTCCTTGATTTCGGAGAGGTCCATTTTGATACAGGTGAGCGCCTGTCCGAGCTCATCATGTATCTCACGCGCGATCCGCGTCCTTTCTTTTTCCCTCACGGACTGGATGTGGGCAGTGAGGGTGCGCAATTCCTCCCGGGACTTTCGCAGCTCAGCCTCTGCCAACCGGCGCTGCGTGACATCCTGAAACATCGTCACCGCCTTGCCGTCCATCAACTTGAAAGACCTGAACTCTATGTCCTTTGAGGTTCCGTCCTTGCAGCGGACGGTAAAGGTCCTGTCTATGCTCTTGGGTGAAACACGGTATTTCCACGTATCGATCACCAGTTTCCCGTACTTCGGGTCAGGATAGGCCTTTGCGAACCACGTCCTGCCCTTCGGTATGTCTTCCATGGCATAGCCCGTAATATGGGTCGCCTCGGCGTTAAGGAACAGCAGGTTCCCCGCAGGGTCATGGAGGAATATGCCATACGGTGCATTATGAAGTATGGAAAAAAAGGTTTCTCTTTCCTGGTATAGCTGTTCCTCGGCCTTCTTGCGGTCGGTTATGTCTTCCGCAGTGCCTTCGTAGTAAAGTACCTGGCCATCGGTGCTCCTGCCTGCCCGCCCGTTGATGGAGATCCAGACCTTGCTCCGGTCTTTCGTGTAGAACTGCGTTTCAAACCCCTCGACATGATCGTTTTCCTCATACAGCCTCTGAAGGGTGGCGCGGTCTTCGGGATCGGCATACTGTTGCCTTCCTATGTCGTTCACAAGACCCATCATTTCTTCGGGCGAGCTGTACCCGAACATTCTGGCCAGGGCGGGATTGGCACTGATGTATCGGCCATCGATCGTGGTCTGAAAGATCCCTTCGACCGCATTCTCGTAAATCGCGCGGTATTTCTGTTCGGCCTTCCTTAAGGCCTCTTCCGCCTCTTTGCGTGTGGTGACATCCTTGATCACGGTAATTACACCGGCAACATAACCCCCCTTCATAACCGGGATTTTTCTCGTCTCCGTAAAGTAATCTCTGCCGCCGACGGTGAATGTCTCTCCGGTGACAAGCGCTTTCTCCCCGTTCAGCACCTGACGATATTGGTCAAGCGCTTCCTTCGAAAGAAACGGAAATGCTTTAAGGAGGTCCCGACCTATCACATCTGTCCCGAGGCCTATCTCTTCACCCCACATTCTGAATCTGTCATTGAATGAGATAACCTGGAAGTCGGAATCTGTCAGATAGGCCGGATCAGCCAGTGAATTGAAAGCCATGAAATCGTTTTCCGATCCCTTGAGGCCGGCTACCTGCTCGCGCAGGTTTACCAGTTCGTCGATGAGCTGTCTCTTCGATCTGTTCTCATCCTTCATGTTATGCGCCTTGTAAGGGGATAACCGATTAATTCTCACTATACTACATTTTCGGCGTTTCCTCAGCGTTTATGTTTTGGAAGTAATAAGAGCCGAATATGGGAGCCTCGCCGACCGTCAGCTTCATCTTCTTCGTCCTATGTCCTTAAGCTTTGTATCATTTGGTCCTGTTCGACAAAACTCGCCGGTCTCCTATGGACAAGCCTCGACATTTTGGCCGAGGGTTCATCTGTCTGCCTGCATGACTGCTAATAATTAATGGTACTTAAACCGGAGGGAAAGCGGCATTGAATATGCATGTCAGCAGCTGATATGCAATGGTCGTGGACATTAAGGGCTGTCACCGGTACAACGCACGGAAGAGCTGCTCTCTTTATAAAATAATATTATGGTCGAAGGAGGCATAAAATGAAGATAGTTAAGGCATTTCTGGTAGTCATCTTTTTGATCGGATTAATCGCAGGGTGTGCAAACATGACTCGCTCACAACAGCGTGTCCTTAGCGGTGGGGCGATTGGCGCAGGTACCGGGGCTGCTCTCGGTGCGATTACGGGAAACAGCATCGCCGGCGGGGCTGCAATTGGGGCAGGTGCCGGAGCATTAGGAGGTTATATATACGATCAGTCGAAACGAAGGCACTAGCAGTGCTTTCTGAAATGCGGCAGACAACAGGAGATCCAAAAATAAAGAGGGGCATCAGTGAGGGGGGAGGGTTTTGTTTGGGTCTCTTGTTGCGGCTTTCATTCGACCGCGGGAGAGCGATGTAAACCGTGTGACACTCTCCAGTCGGGGCGGATCGCCAAAGCCTTGATGAACAAGGCCGTTTTAGCGGGGAAGAAGGGGCATGCCTGTTGACGTTGTGCGACGTACGTCCACGCTTCCACAGCAGTGCGGGGCACCCATTGCTTCAAGGGCGCTTGTCCGGAATCCCTCAAGTCGCTCGCGGTCTTCCCTGAAGGTCTCCTCGGGGATTTTCTCAAGAACTGAGAGAATAAGGAACCTCTTGAAGAGATCGGAGTCATCGATGCGATAATACATCCACTTCCCCTCCTTCCGGTCCCTAACGAGGCCTGCGTTCTTCAGAGCTGCGAGATGAAACGACACCCTTGGTTGCCCCACGCCGAAAGCGGCAACAATCTCACAGACGCAGAGCTCGCCCTGTTCGAGGAGCTTGATGATCCTAATGTGGGTTTCGTCGGATAAAGCCCTGAAGACAGTGATAAGGTCGTTCATCGGCAGCACCTTACGTTTCCCTTTCGAGCTTCCACCAACAGGCTTACCGCGTAGTCATTGAGGGATTCTCCCGGCTCCAGAGCCTTTCGCACGCCCTGTGCGATGGGATCGGCGCTATCCTTTCCGGCACATCCCGATGGCCCCTTGATTGTCACGCTGATATCCCCGAGGCCCGATTCTTCGACCAGCCGTTTGTAGTCCTCGATCATCACTGCCCCCGCAACACAGCCTACATACGCATCTACGCTCTCTTTCAGCTTCGACGGCAGCTCGGCAACAAGGGCTATGTCCGATATGGCAACCCGGCCTCCCGGCTTCAAAACCCGGTGGATTTCCTTGAAGACCCTTCCCTTGTCGGCTGAAAGGTTGATGACACAGTTGCTGATTACGACATCCACAGAGTTGTCCGTTACGGGAAGGTTCTCGATCTCACCGAGCCTGAACTCCACGTTCCCGAAATTGCCGACCCTGGCATTTTCCCGTGCTTTCTCCAGCATCTCGGGCGTCATGTCAACCCCGATAACCCTTCCGCTCTCACCGACCTTCGATGTCGCAAGAAAGCAGTCGAAACCAGCACCGGAACCAAGATCGAGTACGACCTCGCCCCTTTCTGGAATCAATTTCAAAGCGGCACCATCAATGTACCTATCGCCATAGGCCTGATTCTCATGATGTATCCGCCTTTGGCCAAGGTCAGGTACGAGGATCTCGGGGAGGTATTCAAGAATGTCAAGGTTCTCGGTCTATCGCTCGTGCAAAACTGGGTAATCGGTCCGATCTTCATGTTCGTTCTCGCCATCCTGTTCCTAAAAGGCTATCCGGAGTATATGGTCGGCCTCATCATGATCGGCCTTGCCCGTTGCATCGC
>MVRP01000211.1 GCA_002067405.1 Syntrophorhabdaceae bacterium PtaU1.Bin034
CTGAACAACTCTATCGACTGCCTGAGAAGCTCCGCCGGATCCAGATCGACTTTCCGGCATGCCATGGCACCAAGGTCCGACAGGGAAAGCTGGTACAGGTCGTCCACCAGGCGGTTGAGGCTGAGCACCTCGGTATGGAGGGACCCTATCTGTTGGGGGGTGGGTTGACGGATGCCGTCCCGGATTGCCTCTATTTCACCTTGCAGGACCGCAAGGGGGGTACGGAGCTCATGTGACACGTCAGCCACCAACTGACGGCGAGCCTGTTCGTTCTTTTTGAGGGTGAGCGCCAGGGAGTTGAAGCGGCGGGCAAGAATACCTATTTCGTCGGATGACGACGCGGGAACCTGGATATCGAAATCTCCGGCCGCCATCCGGCTGGTAGCTGAGGTCAGGGCCGTTACGGGTCGGACCAGCCGGCGTGCCAGGAAAAAGGAAAGGCCTGCGGCAACCAGTACGACAACACTCGCCACCATGGCCAATGCCAATTCTTGCTGCCTCACAAAGCGCAGCTGCTGGATGTCCGAAAGGTGTGTGCGGCGCACGAGGCCGAGATAGCCGATGACGCGATTCTGGTAGAGGAGGGGCCTCAGGTCGACCCCTTCGGGGATTTCATCCGGGCCGTACAGACGTTTTCGTTGACCGTCAAGAATAACGATACGGGCTTCCATGCGACGAAGCAATTTTGACGCCAGCGATTCGACGGAAAGCAAACTATCCTTTTTTATAAGCTGGTCGGCTTCATCTCTCGCCCGAATTTCCTGTTGCACTCTTCCGGGGGTACTTGCATCATCGCCAAAGAACGGTACGGCGAGGACCCGGAGCAAGCGGGAAGCGCCATCGTGCAGAAAATCCCAGCTTTCTTTCTCTCCGTAGTGCTCAAGAAGGGTATTTTCCAACCGCTCCAACCGCGCCTGGTCCAGGGCATTCACGTATTTAAGAAAGCCCCTGTCTATGTTCCATCGCATGATAAAGACCATACAGATGATGGAAAGGCAGGCAGCGGTTAGCATTGCGAAAAACAGACGGTATGTGATGCTGGACTTCATCAACTCCTGTTCTTTTTTATCACGAAGTATGTCCGATCACAATAGGTCCGTTTTGGACAACTTATTTCCTTATTTCTTCCATAATTCTGCCATAATCTTCCATTAGTCTGAGGATGCTCGCGGAAACCAGCGATGCGGCCGCAGCAGCGGGAGATAAAATAAGGAGGAAATCGTGAAGCTACTGAGTGTGATCGGCGTTTTTTTGGCAACGATTGTTTCCCGAGGAAACCCTTTACATAATTCTCCCGCACAGAGGCAGAAGAAAAGAATGTCCCATCATGACATTCTCCAGGCAATGCTTGTAAAAAGAGGCAAAAAGATGTCATTATGAGTCAAGATACCATGGTCAGCAAGCGGAATGCCGAGGTGCATTTCTTGAGAAAAGGAGAAACAAGCATGAGAAACACCAAAACCTTCCTTAAACTCTTTCTCTGCCCCATGGCATCCCTGCTCTTTTTCATGCATCCTTTGGAACTTTCCGCACAGATGCTCGAAGACATGGAGTCCGGCAAAAAGCCAAGGATTTTCGTCAATGCCTCTTCGCTCTATCAGCCGGAGTCCCACGTTCACGGTGGCGGTAGCGTTGCCGCATCCCGCTGCTCCTTGTCGATCGGTTCGACCGTACCTTTGAACGATAAAGCGAGCCTGGGGTTCGGCCTATCTTACGAGCTCGACAATTACAACTTCTCCAGGCTGTCAGACTTTGCTGTCCCCGATCCATGGAACAGGATCAACAAGATAGGTTTTTCTACCAGAGCAGGATATCGCATCTCGCCTGAGTGGATGCTCTTTGCCGCACCTGTTGTCCAATATGCGGGTGAAGAGGGAGCCGACTTCGGCGATTCACTTCTCTATGGTGGTACGGTAGGGGCGTTATACAGGCCAAACAAGAGATTTGTGATCGGCTTTGGGGGAGGTGTTTTTTACCGGCTGGAAGAAACAAGTTTTTTTCCTGCCTTTATTTTCTCATGGAAGATCACCGACAAGCTCCGATTGGGAAATAGTTTCAGGACCGGGCCATCCGGACCGGCAGGGTTGGAACTATCTTACAGTATCGACAGCAACTGGGAAACGGCCATTGCAGGAGGCTTCCGTTCCTATAGATTCAGGCTGGACGAAAATGGTCCGGTTCCCAACGGAATCGGTCAAATAGATTCATGGCCTCTTTTTGCCCGTGTGTCACGAAAGCTCGGTCACCATCTTCGTGCGGATCTTTACGGGGGAGTCGCTTTCGGCGGCAAGCTTAGACTGGAAGACAGCCGCGGACGCAAGATCGATCAGGCATCTTTCAACACGGCACCCCTAGCCGGCTTTGCACTTACCATGTTTTATTAACGAAGTGGAATACATCCGCAGGAAAGGCCGCAATCAGTCTGTATTGTTGTGAAAAATGCAAAAATGTTATAGTTCTATCCAAGAAAAAGCTCTGCTTCAGTCGTCAGGAATGCGAGGCATAACCGATGTCCTATGAAGAAACCGAAAGGAATGGCATATTGAAGGAAACACCGAAGAAAAAGCGGCGATGGCTTGTCGTGTTGGCGCTCTGTATCCTGGCTGCAGGTGTCTATTTCGTTATAGTGAGGGCCCAAAGCAATTCATCGCGTACGGCCACCCAGCAGAACGGTGCAGGGGCGAGGGCTGTGCCGGTAGTGGCAGTGGCAGCCAAAAAAGGGGACATGAATGTCTACATCAACGGACTCGGTTCGGTCACGCCCCTCGCCACTGTGACGGTAAAGAGCCGGGTCGACGGTCAGCTCCTGGAAGTGCTCTTCAAGGAAGGCCAAATTGTCAAAAAGGGGGATCTGCTCGCCCGAATCGACCCCCGGCCTTTTGAAGTGCAGTTGATCCAGGCCGAGGGTCAGATGGCGCGCGACCAGGCGCTTCTGAAGAATGCCCGGATCGATCTTGAACGGTACAAGGTTCTCTGGCAGCAGGACTCGATTCCCAAGCAACAGCTTGACACCCAGGAGGCCCTCGTCAGGCAGTACGAAGGTGCGGTCAAATCCGATCTCGGACAGGTTGAAAACGCGAAGCTCCAGCTCGTTTACAGCCGCATCACGTCGCCGATCACCGGCAGGATCGGATTGCGCCTCGTAGACCCGGGCAACATCGTCCGCTCGACCGACACCAGCGGTCTCGTCGTTATCACCCAGCTCCAGCCCATCACCGTTATTTTCCCCATTCCTGAAGACAATCTGCCTCCGGTGCTCGCCAGGCTGAAAAGCGGAGGAACTATGCCGGTAGATGCGTATAACCGGGAACAATCGAAGAGGCTCGCTACGGGCCGCCTTTTGACCGTGGACAATCAGATCGATCCCACTACGGGAACGGTGCGGTTGAAGGCTGTCTTTGAAAACAAGAATAACGAGCTGTTTCCAAACCAATTCGTCAACGCCCGCCTCCTTGTCGATGTACGGCGCAACGCCGTAATCGTACCGGCCGCCGCGATCCAGCGCGGTCCTCAGGGCACGTTCGCGTACCTCGTCCGGCCTGACAGGACAGTGGAAACCCGCCCGGTGACAACCGGAGAAATTCAGAACGGCGAGGCCCTTGTCAAAAAAGGTGTCGCAGAAGGTGAGCTCGTGGTTGTTGAAGGGGCCGACAGGCTCAGGGAAGGGGCCAGGGTAGAGCTGAAGGAACAGGGCGGCAAACCACAGCGGGGGAGATAATGAATCTATCCCGTCCCTTCATTCTGCGCCCGGTGGCAACAACTCTGTTGATGGCCGCCATTCTTCTCGCCGGTTTCGTCGCATATAAGGAGCTGCCCGTCTCAGCGCTGCCCCAGGTGGATTATCCTACCATTCAGGTGAGGACCTTTTACCCCGGAGCAAGTCCGGATGTTATGGCGTCCTCTGTCACCGCTCCCCTCGAACGCCAATTCGGGCAGATGCCTGGCCTCACCCAGATGACGTCGACGAGCTCCAGCGGCAGCTCGGTTATCACGCTCCAATTCACGCTTGACCTCAGTCTCGATGTTGCGGAACAGCAGGTCCAGGCGGCGATCAATGCTGCCTTTACGTTTCTCCCCAGGGATCTTCCTACCCCGCCCGTATACAGTAAAGTCAATCCGGCGGACGCCCCGATCCTCACGTTGGCCCTCAGCTCGGAAACGTTGCCTTTGCCCACCGTCGAAGACCTGGCGGACACGCGGTTCGCTCAGAAGATCTCGCAATTGCCCGGCGTCGGCCTGGTGAGTATCAGCGGCGGACAGCGACCGGCCGTGCGTATCCATGCCAACCCCACGGCCCTGGCTGCTTACGGCCTCACCCTCGAGGACCTGCGGACGGCTATTGTGGCAGCCAATGTGAACCAGGCCAAAGGCAGTTTCGACGGACCCCGCCAATCGTTTATCATCGGGGCGAATGACCAGCTTTTTTCAAGCAGCGAGTACCGTCCGCTCATCATCGCGTACCGGAACGGGGCGCCCGTCCGCCTGTCCGACGTGGCGGAAGCCGTCGACGACGCCGAAAACGTGAACCAGGCTGCATGGATGAACAAGACACCCTCGGTTATCCTCAATATCCAGAGGCAGCCGGGGGCGAATGTGATCGAGGTGGTCAATCGCATAAAGACCTTGCTGCCCCAGCTCCAGGGCTCTCTTCCCGCAGGCATACAGGTGTCGATCCTCACCGATCGCACCGCAACTATTCGTGCCTCGGTGGAGGACGTGCAGTTCGAGCTCATGCTCGCAGTCGCACTTGTGGTGATGGTCATTTTCCTGTTCCTCCGCAATATGTCCGCAACAATTATTCCGAGCGTCGCGGTGCCGCTCTCCCTCGTCGGGACCTTCGGTGCCATGTATCTCATCGGTTTCAGCCTCAACAATCTCACCCTCATGGCCCTTACCATCTCGACGGGTTTTGTCGTTGATGACGCCATTGTTATGATCGAGAACATCTCGCGATTCATCGAGGAAGGTGAAAGCCCCCTGAAGGCGGCACTCAAGGGTGCAAAGCAGATCGGGTTCACCATCCTGTCTCTCACCGTCTCGCTCATCGCCGTCCTGATCCCGCTCCTCTTCATGGGCGATGTGGTCGGGCGGCTGTTCCGCGAGTTTGCCATCACCCTCGGCATCACCATTCTTATTTCCGCAATCGTATCGCTGACGCTCACGCCCATGATGTGCGCCCGGATATTGAAACACCTTCCCGAGGAAAAACAGGGAAGGTTCTACAAGGCCTCCCAGCATGTGTTCGACCGCATTATCGCGGTGTACGGCAGATCGCTCCGATGGGTGCTCGGCAGGCAGAAAATGACGCTGATAGTGGCGGCAGGAACGCTTGTCCTCACCATTCTCTTGTATATAGTCGTGCCCAAGGGGTTCTTCCCGGTCCAGGATACAGGGGTGATCCTGGGCATTTCGGAAGCAGGGCAAACGGTGTCGTTTCCGGCCATGGCGAAGCGCCAGCAGGCGCTCTCGGACGTCATCCTCCGGGACCCGGCCGTTGAAAGCCTGTCATCCTTTATCGGCATCGACGGAACGAACCCGACCCTCAACAGCGGGCGTATTCTCATTAATCTCAAGCCCCTCGACGAACGGCGCGTGAGCGCTACGGACGTCATTCATCGCCTTCAGCCGGAACTCGCAAAAGTCGAAGGAATAACGCTTTATATGCAGCCCGTACAGGACCTTACCGTCGATGCCCGAGTGAGCCGGACGCAATTCCAGTACACCATGGAAGACCCCAGCGCAGAAGAGCTCTACACCTGGGCGCCCCGGCTGGTCGAGGCCCTGCGCAAGCGGCCGGAGCTTCGGGACGTGAGCAGCGACCAGCAGGACAAGGGGCTTCGCCTTGCGGTCAATATCGACAGGAACACGGCCTCCCGGTTCGGCATCCTTCCCCAGGCCATCGATGACACCCTTTATAATGCGTACGGTCAACGGATGGTCTCCACCATCTTTACCCAACTGAACCAGTATCGCGTCATCCTTGCGGTCAAACCGGAGTTCCAGCAACATCCAGGCGATATCGGCCTGTTGTACCTGCGGGGCAGTGGAGGCGGGCAGGTACCGCTCGGCGGGATCACCCAGGTAACGGAAACCACAGGGCCCCTTCTTATCAGCCGCCAGGGACAGTTCCCGTCCGTCACGATCTCCTTCAACCTCGCAGAGGGGTCTTCTCTGGGAAAGGCAGTGCAGGAGGTCGAGACGGCAGCGCACAATCTGGGACTTCCGCCGAGCATCCGGGGCAGCTTTCAGGGGACGGCCCAGGCCTTCAAGGATTCCCTCGCGAACGAGCCCCTTCTCATCCTGGCGGCCCTCGTGACGGTCTATATCGTGCTCGGGATCCTTTACGAAAGCTATATACACCCGATCACGATTTTGTCGACCCTCCCGTCGGCGGGAGTGGGCGCTATCCTGGCACTCCTGGTGTTTCGTACCGAATTCAGCGTTATCGCCCTTATCGGGATCATCCTTCTCATCGGTATCGTGAAGAAAAACGGCATTATGATGGTCGATTTCGCCCTCGAGGCGGAACGTAAAGAAAAGAAAAGCCCCATGGAGGCCATTTACCAGGCATCCCTCCTGCGTTTCCGCCCGATCATGATGACCACCCTGGCGGCATTGCTCGGTGCGCTCCCCCTTGCCCTGGGCAGAGGGGTAGGGTCCGAGCTTCGGCGTCCCCTCGGCATTGCCATAATCGGCGGTCTCGTGATCAGCCAGATACTGACTCTCTATACGACACCCGTGATCTATCTCGGTTTCGACCGGCTTGCACGGCGCCTGAAGCGGAGACGCCCGAAAGATACACAGAATGCAGCTCCACCTCACTAAGAAGTGACCATGAATAT
>MVRP01000212.1 GCA_002067405.1 Syntrophorhabdaceae bacterium PtaU1.Bin034
GCGGTCCGCTCCGGCCTGCTGCGCGAGCACCCCGGGGAAATTGCCGGTCTGTTGCAGATGATGATGAGATGGGCGGACGCACAGACGCCGGATACGGTGGGCAAGGCCGTGGCAGCGGTTCTGCCTGAGACCACGTTGCTCGAATTGGGAAAAGAGGTCGTGCTGCGGTCTTTAAGGAACGACCCGGTGCGTGTGGTGCCCGCGTGGGCGGCCCGCGAAGACGTGGCCGCCTATCTTGCCGTGGTCTTTCCCGAGGCTGTAGGCCCGGAGGGAACACGGCTACCCCCTTCATTCTTTATGGAGAAACCATGGAGATGAAAAACGCACTCGCCCCTGCCGTATCGGTCCTGATGCTTGTCGCGGCAGGTTACGGCGCGACACTGGCCCTGGGCCCGGCCCTTGCCCCTCCGCCCCCCGAGGTGGTGCGCACCCTCGCCGTTATCGGTATGAAAGGCGACCTCTTGAGGGAGCTTGCGATCACCGTTGCCCGGGCTATGGGAGGGCTGGCCCTGGCGAACCTCTTTGGCCTTTGTCTCGGCCTTTGCGCAGGACTGATCCCTTTTTTGTCGCGTATCTGCGCACCGCTCATCACAGCACTCCAGGCATGCCCGACCATTGTCTGGATATCCCTGGCCCTGGTGTGGGCGGGAACAGGATCCGCGGTTCCGGTGGCCGCAGTTTTTGCCGCTACACTGCCGCCGCTTTTTGTGGGGACTGTCCAGGGGGTGCTCTCCCTCGACAAGAGGGCCCTCGCCATGAGCAGGCTTTACCGCGTGCCGTGGTCTGTCCGGCTCCGCCGCCTGCTTTTGCCCGGCGTCGTCTCCTTCTGGCTCGCCGCCTTCTCCCATACCCTGGCTGCAGGCTGGAAGGTTGCGGCAATGGCCGAATTCTTCGGCAGCAGCGAAGGGGTGGGAACGCGTATTTTCTGGGCTTACAGGCGGATGGATATGTCCGAGCTTTTTGCCTGGACCTTCGCCATTATCCTCCTCGGTGTCGGTCTTGAATACGCGCTGACCGTGCCGCTCCGGAAGATGGCTGCCCGTATGGGAAAGAAGTTCTCTTACCAGGAGGGTTCTTATGTTGCGTCTTAAGGCTGTCCGTAAAATGTCGGGGAAGCGGTGCATTATCGAACGTGCCGACCTGACGGTGGCGGTCGGCGAAATTTTCTGCCTGGCCGGACCTTCGGGCATCGGCAAGACAACGCTCCTCGAAATAATGGCCGGTCTCCTTCGCCCGGATGCGGGAAAAGTGGTGCGGGGAGGAGAGGTTTCCCTTGCCTTTCAGGACGATGTGCTCCTTCCCTGGCTGAGCGCCAGGGGAAATATGGAATACGCCCTGTCTGCACTGCCTGAAGCGGAACGGTCCCGAAGGGCGTATCTCTGGCTCGAACGTTTCGGTCTGACCGCCGACCAGTTTCCCGGGGCCATGAGCGGCGGCATGCGAAGAAGGCTGAATCTGGCCAGGGCATTCTCCGCGGAGCGAAGCCTCCTCCTGCTCGATGAGCCCTATGCCTTTCTCGACTCCGGCTGGCAGGGGAAAGTAACCCGGTTCATCGCCTCGGCGGCAGAGGCAGGCGTCGCCGTTGTCCTCGCAAGCCATCAATTGTCACCCCTGAGCTGTTTGGGATGCAGGATCGTAGAGATCACGGCATCGCCGGTTGTTTTGGATGACGGAAGGCCGAACTGAATGACGATGCAGGAAAAAAGTGATGCAGGAAAAAAAGGAAAGAACGGGAAGGAGCAGAGAAGAAGCATGACCCTTGATCAACTGAAGCCCGGAAGCGAATGCCGCATCAAGGCCCTTTTCTCCCGGGACAAGCTCGGCAAACGTTTACTCGCCATGGGCATATGCCCCGGACTGCGCATACGGGTGGTCCGGAACGCCCCGCTTAAGGACCCCATGGAAGTAGAGATAGATGACTATTTTGTCAGCCTCAGGCGGGATGAGGCGAGATGCATAGAGGTTGATCCCGCGTGAAGAAAGATGACGAAGTCTATGTCGCCCTGGCAGGACAGCCCAATTGCGGCAAGTCAACGGTATTCAATGTCCTCACGGGGGCGCACCAGCGTGTGGCGAACTGGCCCGGGGTCACCGTCGATAAAATGAGCGGCCGCCTCTACGTCAACGGCCGCAGCATACACGTCATAGACCTCCCCGGCATCTACAACTTCGGCTCCTTCTCCACCGAGGAGCGGGTGACCCGTGATTTCCTCCTTCAGGAAAACCCCTCCCTCGTGGTCAACGTCGTCGATGCCTCGGCCGTGCGGCAGGGCCTCCTTCTTACCCTCCAGTTAAGGGAAATGGCAGTCCCCCTCATCGTCAACCTGAACATGATGGACTCTGCACAAAAGCGCGGCTTCACCATCGACATTACCGCCCTCGAACGCCTGCTCGGGGTCCCCGTGGTCCCCACCTCCATGAAGAAGGGACAGGGCAAGAAGGAACTGGTGAATGCCATTTCCACTGGAACGGATTTGCCCGCAACAGGCGATCCTCTATACGTCGATTACGGCCCCATGGAGCCTTTTCTCAGGGAGATGGAAGAAAGGCTCTCCTCAGGGACAGACAAGATCTACCCCTTCCGCTGGGCTGCGGTCAAGCTCATGGAAGGCGACGACGAAGTGGAAGAGTTGGTTCGAAGAACCCACAGTGACGCCCTCCACGTGACGGCATTCGTTCAGGAATGCCGCAGGGCCTTTGAAGTACAATACGGTGAAGCGCCGGAAGCGCATATCGGCAGAAGCAGGTACCACCTTGCCGAGAGCATTGCAAGGTCCTGCGTGACACGGACCTCGGCCGGACGCCCCCTCTCCGAGCGGATCGACCGGGTCGTCTGCAACCGTGTTATGGGACCGGTCATGCTTATCGCCGTGATGTATCTCCTCTACTACCTTTCGATCGTCCAGGGCTATAAATTGACCGCCTACACATGGCCTTTTCTCGCAACGCTCCGCAGCATGGTGGAGGTCCTCACCCCATTGCCGGGGTTCATCGAGATCCCCCTTGCCCGGTCTTTTTTTCTCTGGTTCACGGACAGCGTCAATGCGCTTTTGAACTATATCCCCCTATTCTTCATCCTTTTCGCCCTCATCGCCATTCTGGAGGACAGCGGCTACATGCCCCGCATGGCCTTTATTATGGACCGCATCCTCCATCGTTTCGGACTCCATGGGCAATCCATCCTCCCCATGGTGCTGGGCGGGATCTACGTCGGAGGATGTGCAGTGCCTGCAGTAATGGCCTGCAAGGGCATCCCCGACGAACGGTCCCGCCTGGCCACGATCCTCACCATCCCCATGCTCAACTGCCTCGCAAAGGTACCCCTTTATATCCTCCTCATCAACGCGTACTTTGCCATACATAAGGGGGTTGCCATGTTCTTTATCTCCACCGTGAGCCTCCTCCTCGTCCTCCCCATGGCAAAGGTATTGACCTTGACTGTCCTTAAGAATAAGGAGACCGCGCCCTTTGTCATGGAGATGCCGGCATATCATTTGCCGACAATCAGGGGCGTACTGGGCAAGGCCTTGGAAAGGCTCTGGCTCTATCTGAAAAAGATCACCACCATCGTGGCGGCAGTGGCAGTGGTCATCTTTGTCCTCCTCCAGTTCCCCGGCCTTCCTGCCCACAGGATGGCCTTTTACGAGGATGAGAGAAACAGGCTCACCGGGGACTTTCTCAGGGCGGTAGAAGAAACCCCTTACCGCGACATCGTCAAGGAGAACGATCCCATGCCTCTTATCCTTTACGGGGATGCGTATAAAAAGGCGAGGATGGCGGAGGCATCCGTGAACAGGCAGTTCCAGGAGCGGAATCCCCTTTTCTTCCGTATTGTAAAGCCCCGCGACCCCGAGGCGGTAAAGGTCAATAGGGCTTTCAGGGCCCTGGTCCGGGGCAGGGAAAAGATACTCATCGATATGCGGAAGGAGCGCCTGGAGCGCAGCATGCTCGGCCGGCTCGGTAGGGGACTGGAACCGCTTACCACCTGGGCGGGCTTTGACTGGCGGATCAATGTGGCGCTCTTGAGTGCCCTGGCTGCCAAGGAGAGTAGCGTGGCCACCCTGGGGGCTATCTATGAGCAGGACGAAAACAGGGAGGCCCTGGAGACGCGCATGGCCCATGGGACGGGCCTTACGCCGCTCCACGCCCTTGCCCTGATGCTTTTCATGGTGCTCTATCCGCCGTGCATCGCTACCGCGATCGCGGTGAAAACCCAGACAGGGTCCGCGAGGTGGATGCTCTTTTCCCTGGGGTATCCCATGGTGTTGGGTTTTTTGTCAGCGGTGCTTGTCTTTTCTTCGGGGAAAGCCCTGGGGCTTTCGGGGATCCAGGCCATGGTCCTTTTTTATGGGTTGGCGCTGGTCCTGACGATACTTGCGGGATTTATGAGGCAAAGGGCCGGGGGCACGGAAGGGCTGAGGCCGGAGGGGCGGGACGGGGAAGAACCACGGAGCCGGGACGGACAACCGGCCCTCTCCTCCATGGGCATAACCCGAAAGGATAGTCCGGGGGCTATGAAAGAGCCGGTCTAACGACCGGCAGGAAAATAAATGAGGAGGTTAGCCATGCATTACAAAGTCATCATCGGCATCGCGTTTCTTGGGATTCTTCTGGCGAGTCAGGCGTATGCCCATACGCCCTTGTGCTCGTGCCTTGACAACGGCGACGGTACCATTACCTGCGAAGGGGGCTTTTCAGATGGCTCGTCGGCAGCAGGGGTAGCGATGGAGGTCCGGGACACTGCCGGAAAAACGCTGATAAAGGGCAGGATGGACAAGCTCAGCACCTTCGTGTTCAAGAAGCCCACTGCCGGCACCTACAAGGTTGTCTTCGACGCGGGCCCCGGACACGTGGTGGAGGTGGAGAGCAAGGATATTACCAAATGAAGCGGCGCAGGACAAGAGGCATGCCGTGGGGTGGATGTTTACTCGCCACCGCGGTATGCGGGAGGGTTTTTGCAAAGGGTAGGTTCTTATCACGATGAGGAGGTTAAGAGTACCATGAGAAAAGCATTGATAGCGGTGTTATTGGCAGTTGTAGGGATTATTTTGTCAACCCAGGGGGCTCACGCATGCCACCCGTGGCTCAACGTCAACAACTACCTGACGGATACACGGACACCCATAAGGTTCTTTATCGCCTACGGGCATAACTACCCCTTCGGCCACAGCTTCTACGACAATGAACGGATCGAAAAGCTGTACCTCGTCAACCCCAAGGGCCAGGAAGTGAAGGCGGAGCAGCGGGTTCTGGGAAAGGACAAACATTCCCAGGTGCAGTTCGAATCAACGGAAGACCTGACGGAAGGCACGTACCTCGTCGTCATGGAAGGCAAGGGGAATTTCGGCGCCTTCACCAAAAAAGGCTATAAGCGTCAGCCAAAAAAGGAACTGAAAGGAGAAACCATCAAAGGCAACGTGACCTATTCCCAGAGCTTCTGCAAGGCTGTGGTAAATGCCGGCGGCAAGAGCGGCGGAGACAGCTACTCCAGGGTGCTGGGTCACGGTCTCGAAATAGTGCCTTTGAAGGACCCCGGTGACCTCAGGACCAACGACACGCTCCCTCTCAGGGTGCTCCACAATGGAAAACCCCTCGACGAATCGGTGATGGTCTACGCCACCTATATGGGGTTCAGCAACAAGACGGATGTCTTTGCCTATACTGCCTGGGCCTCGTCCAAAAAGGGGATAGCGGAGATAAGGCTGCTTCAACCGGGAACGTGGATGGTGTTCACCAACCATAAGCTCCCTTATCCGGACGCGGAATCGGCAGATCAATACAGCTATCAGGCCACATTGACGTTCGAGGTCAAGCCGTAACGAAAGCGGTGGTTTCTGACTGAAGAGATTCGATTGAGAAGGTCGACCGGACAACTGGAGACGCTCTCGCATGGAGGTCGTGATGAAAGGTGTGTTCGGTTTTACAAGGCAACAGGCAGTGGTACTTTTTGGACTTGCCCTTATCCTCATGCTCGCCGGCGCAGGCGCCGTGTATGGAGACGAGAAAGAGTCGGTCAAGCTTCCCAGTGTCGTGGTCACCGCGACGAGGACGGAGAAGGAGCTCGAATCTGCGCCGGGTAGTGTTTCCGTGATCACGAACGAGGAAATTGCAAAGAGGAATATCGAAACAACCGATGAGGCGCTTAATGCGACACCAGGTGTCGTCTCGACCCGGGGTAAGGGTTACATGGATACCCACGCTTCGGTTTTTCTGCGGGGATTCACCGGGCAGAACAGGACGCTGGTGCTTCTTGACGGCATGGTATTCAACGATCCCTATTCGGGCGGCGTGCTCTGGCCGGCAATATCGCCCGAGAACCTGGAGCGGATAGAAGTGGTGAAAGGGGCCTCGTCAAGCCTCTACGGCGGCTATGCCATGGGCGGTGTCATACAGCTTCTCACCAGGATGCCCACAAAAAGGGAATTCGTCTTCCAGGGCGGCTACGGAAACAGTCTGGGCGGAGGGTCCGAGGCGATGAAGAACCTCTACAAGACCTACGTGTCCTACGGAGACCGGATCAAGGACCGGTTCAGCATACTCATAAGCAACAACTATACCACGACGGACGGTTATGTGTCGGCGTTCAATGTCCAGAGCAGCAGACCCGGCTCGGGTATCTCCGGCTGGTCGGAAACAACGAGCAACACGAGGACCAGGCAATACCTGATCGGTAACAAAGGGGAGAACGGGTATTGGCAGGACAATCTGATGCTGAAAATGCAGTACGACTTCTCGGACGCCACGAAGGCCAATTTCACCTTCATGCG
>MVRP01000213.1 GCA_002067405.1 Syntrophorhabdaceae bacterium PtaU1.Bin034
GAAATCTCAAAAGGATAACCCACACGGATTACCGCTGATCAGAAGTCATTTTATAGTGTCATAAGTTTTTTGTCAATGTATTCAATACTTTGGACGTAGCTCACAGGAAGCCGGTGTATGCGCCAAGCCATGACGGAGACGACGCCCGCCCCACTCGAACCCTGGGTATTGCATTGACATATCAATTAATTGTCTCTATAGGTATGAGTATCGTTATGTTTCACTTCTCAGCCGGTTCACCGATCTTCTTCCCAGGTGGGACAGGTCCGTGAAAGAACACCTTTATGTCTGGTTTGATACCGAGTATTCCTCCCTCGATCTCGAATCAGCCGTGCTCCTTCAGGCGGCAGCCCTCATCACGGACACTTCCTTGATGCGGGTGCTTCCCCCGGAACATGATGTACGTATGGTAATTCAGCTGCCAAAGGGAATCAGGCTCAGCTCATGGGTTCGCCAGAACCTTAGGGGCTTGCTCAGGCAATGCCGGTCGTCTGAAGCAATGAGTATCGGCGATGCGGACGATCGATTACGTGGTTACGTGGACATGGCTGCAGTGACGCCCGTCGAAAAAGAAGGCCTGCGGCCGGTGCTTGCCGGGAACAGCGTTCATGCTGACTGGCTGCTTGCGCGCCGTTTCCTGCCTCATTTTGTGGAACGCCTTCATTATCGACAACTCGATGTGACCGCCTTCAAACTGGAATGGTTACGCCGTAATGCTCATCCGGAATTCAAAAAGGAAAATCCCGACATGGTCCGTGAGTATTTCCCGCAGGCATTGTTGTCCGTCTCGGACGGCCGCCACGATGCATACTACGATGTGCAGGCGTCAGTCGCAGAACTGGCCTTCTATCGCCGGCATCTCTTCCGGTGACAGAGAACCGGGTCCTCAGCCTGCCACCCCAACCTGACAGCCTGACGGCGACACATTCGAAAAGCACGGAAAACACTTTTCCCTGCCAAATCCCCCGCTTGGCAGGCAGATCGGCTCAGGCAGGAAAATGCTTACGGTATACCTGTTCCAGCACCTCGTTGGCCTCTGCGCGGAATTGCTCGTACCGTATCATCAGGGATTTTCCCGAAGAAGTCAGGACCGAACCGCCGCCCGAGGGACCGCCGACTTTTTTTTCAAGTATATGAAAGCCGAGCTTTTCCTCGATGTCTCGCAAGGTACACCATGCCTTCCGGTAGGACATACCCTGCTCCATGGCAGCCTGTCGGAGAGAACCGGTTCTCTCAACCCCTTTTAACAGCCTGTAAGGGCCTTCTCCAAACGCCTTCCCGTCGTTATCGAGCCATATTTTGTAGGCTATCCTCATGGATAGAGTTTAACCTACATTGCAGGCACATGCAATCCGCTTTTGAGGGCCAACGGAGGAGGATCAGTCGGAAGGTGTATCGGAGCGCGAAGCTCCGATACACCGAAACGCCGGTCAGCCCGACTGAATCTTTCTAAAACCTGTAGGTCAAATTACTGAAATACGTACGCCCCGGCATGGGGAAACCCTCGCTGATCTCGTAGTTCTTGTCAAAAAGGTTCTGCACCCCTGCCTCTATCTGAAGCCCTTTGGTGATTTCGTACATGGCCTTCGCATTGACGACCGTGAAACCTTTGGCAACCTGCACCCCGTTGGTCGAGCTCCAACGTTTCGAATCATATTCCAGGTCGCCGAGAATGCTCAGCTTCTTTATAGGGCTGTATTTCGCGTAGATAAAGAACTTATGTTCGGGCACGTCCGTCAGTTTGTCCGGATTGGTCCGGTTATTATTGTCGAGGTAGGTATAATTTCCACCTGCTTCGAAGTTGGTGGTTATCGGGGCTGTCAGCTCTATTTCAAAACCGTATTGCTCGACGTGGCCGATGTTCTGGTTCTGGAGCGTGGTTTTTCCGGGATTGCTTGGGTCAGGAACCGTTGCCTGCAGAATAAAGTCCTTGATATCCCTGTAGAAGACCGCCGTCTTCAGGGCCAGTCTCTTGAAGAAAACATCCTGATAACCTATCTCGTAGTTCCACGCCTCTTCAGGCTTCAGGTCTTCATTCGGGATGGCAGTACCCAACCTGTAGGAGTACTTATCCTTGATGGTCGGGAAACGGGTCTTTCTGGAGACGCTCGCGTTGACCTTTGCAGTATCGGTGAGAGAATAAAAGAGGCCGGCCTGAGGGTTCCATGCGTCGGTACTGGACTTTTGATAGTCGCTGAACAGCTTCGTCGTCGCATTGTAATTCTGGGCCTCGACCGTTTTCAGTTTGTCGTAGCTCAACCCCACAATACTGTAGAGCCTTTTCGTGATGGTAATGGTGTCCTCGGCACCTATCGAGAAGTGGTGGTCCTCGAACTTTTGATAAGGATTCGGCTGGTTGTGCTCCTTGTGGACATCAACCTTGTAATGGCCGGCCAGTTTCAAAAGATTGCGGGGAATAAGTGATGTTCCCAGTTCCACCGAGCCCCCGTATGTGTGGTCGTCATAATCACTGTCAAAAGACGAGCCTTTCTTCATCGTTGAATAGGTAGCGTCATCATAGGACATCAGCGAGTTTTGATATTTGTCATAGTAGAGGCGCGTCTTCGCATAACTCTTGTCGCCTATGGGGGTCAGGGAGTTGAAGTAGATACCTTCCTTGTCCCAGTAAGGCCACTGCCAGTAGCGCGGGACCACCGTGGGATCGCTCCCCGTGTAGGGAGGCACACCTTTCGCCCCATGCTGATACCAGTAGCTGAGGGCGTATTCGTGCCCTTCGGCCGGAGTGAGGCCGAACTTGAGATTGTACTTCCAGTCTCTGTAATAAGAGTTCTCCCTTTTGCCCCCGTTCTCTGTCGCGGTCCGTTTGAAATCGTCCGAGAGCACGAAGTAGTCGCTGTTAATGTAAGAGATGCCGCCCTGGGCATACCACTTTTTCTGGTTGGTGCCGAAGTTGGTGTAGCCTTTGAAACCGTTACCGGTAAACCAGCCGACGCCCGTGTTTCCTTCAAAGGGCTTTTCGGGGCGTTTCGATACGAGGTTAATGGCGCCGCCCATGGTGTTGGGTCCGTACAGGACCGAGGTGAACCCTTTCGAAAGCACGATCTCGGAAAGGTCGAATGTAGTGAAGCGGTTCAGGTCAGGATATCCGTCATAGGGGACATAGATGGGGATACCGTCCAGAAAGATCGGCACATGACGAACGTCGAGGCCGCGGACATACACCATCCCCTCATTTCTTGCTCCGAACTGGGAGCGGGTGACACCGGGAAGAAGGTTCAGGGCATCCCCCACCGTGTCCCGGTTGAAGAGCCTCATTTCCTGGTCAGGGACCTTCTCGATGGTCACGTTTTTGACCTCTTCCCCCTTGGCGCTGACCTCAATCTCGCCAAGGGTAAAGACATCGCCCGACGGCTTTGCCGACTCTTCGGCCTGCACCGCCGATGCGATGGACACCAACAGGACAATAATACAGAAACCGCTCAACACTTGCCTTTTACTGCGTATGAATCCTTTCATGAATCCCTCCATCCATCTAATCAGCCTAACCAGCCGTTGACACTGTTATATCTATGTAATAATAACGAGCGTTATATATCATGAATAATATCGATCAGGCAAGCACTTTTTATTCCGCCCCGGAAATTCATGAAAAGTGAGATAAGTCTTGACTTGTCGTTATATCATGGTGTATATACCGCAAGGCCATCGATATTACTTATGAGATATAACGACCCATGGACATCCGCCCGGAGGCTATCGATGGACGCCTCCTTGACGGGCTCAGCGGTTTGCGCTTGCCGGCGTAACAGTGAGATGAAGTACAGCCTTGTAGTGCAGATACGGACGGTGAAGGGATTTTGATCGGAGGACATTGGAATGAAAGGTACGAGAAAGATGTGGACGAGCGGCATTGTTGCGGCAGCGATATTATTTGCTTTGTTTTCAGCGGTCTTTGCGGAAGAAAAGAAGGACAGCAGGGGCCAGTACGATTTAGACCAGATCACGGTGTCGGACAAGGGCGCGCGGGAACCGCGGACAAGCCCCTATGCGGTGCCGGAGAGCAGCAAATTACAGACGGAAATATTCACACGGGAGGATATAGAATCCATTCATCCGGAAACGGTCCTGGACATTCTGCAATTTGCGCCGGGCATCGAGGTTACCTACCAGGGCAGAAGACAATTCGATTTTACCAATATCAGGGGTCAGGGAAGTCTCGGCATAGTCCTGGACGGCGTTTATATCCCCGCCGGCCCGTTCAGTCAGAGGGTCCTGGCGACATTTCCCGTGGATGTCATCGAGTCGATCACCATTGTGAGGGACCCCACTGCCCTTACCCTCGGGCCTCTCACCAATTTCGGTTCGAGCTACGGTTCGTCGAACCAGGGGTTTATCGTGATCAAGACACGGCGTGCGGCGAAGCTCGAAGGCGGGGTTATCGGAAGTTACGGAAGCTTCCACACGCAAAAGGAACACGTCTATCAGGGGGCCAAGATCCAGGGGACCAGGGTGGGAGATTTCGATTACCGGCTGGCTTACACCCATCAGGAAACCCTCGGCAAGACGGGTTGGTACAACGCAAGCCGTAACGACTCCCTCTACTTTCGCGGCGGATATGCCGGCAACGGGATCAATGCCGACATGTTTTATTACGACAGCAACGGGATGCGCGAGATGCAGCGCGGCGAAACCTACGATGGAACGCTCCACAACGCCAAGTGGAAATACGACCCCATGCTTTCCTCTTTGGTGGGCATTAATCTGAGCAAGCCATGGAGCCTCCGGCAGACCACCACGTTCACTTACTCTCACGGGAGGGCTGATTTCGATGCCATGACGACTACTTTCCCCAGGGAAACCCCGGTCACTTCCGCGCGAGAAAGTGACTGGAGCCAAAACTTCAACCTGAAGCATGTCGTCGCTTTTACCAATAATACGTTAAGGTTGGGCGGACAACTGCTTTCACAGAGAACCAGCCAGGACATGTACAGCCTGTATGCGCATGACGAGCACCGCATGTTCAACAACAGGCTCTCCGTGGACGGCGGGATCAGGGTTGACAAGAAATACTACAGAGAGAGCCCGGTGACCGGGAGCGACCTGCATGACTGGTCCAAGGAGGTATACACCTTCGCCCTGGGCGCGGCATATAAGATCACTCGAATTCTTACGGCAACGGGCCGCTATGCGTATTCGGAAAATACCCTGGCAAGTTTCCAGATAGACGCGGACACAAAAGGTGTTTTGCCCCCGGAAAAGCGGTCCAGGCTCGAAGGCGGTCTTCTCGCCAATATCCACCCCTCCTTCAATCCGTTGCTGACGCTTTTTTACTATGACACAAAAGACCAGATAGTAAGTTCCGTGGGGCCGGACCCCACCACGGGAAGGCTTGTCTCCTCCTATGTGGATCCCAGGACCGGTGAGGAGATTGACTACGTGACCACTTCTGATGTACGGACCAAAGGGGCGGAAATAGGGATCTTCGGTGCTTTTCTGAAGTCTTTTTCATACAATCTCAACTACTCCTACATGACCACGGATAATGCCGCGGTCAACCGCGGGCAGCCCCACGTGACCGCTTCAGGCAGATTGGGATACAGATTCAAAAACCTGGAGGCAAACGTGAATGCACGGTACTATGGCCCCTGGTCGAGCAGCACGTCGGACGGGCAGGTAGCCACATATGATTACGGCGATTTTATCAACTGGGGCGCCAACGTGAGCTACACGGCCAATATCTTTCGCAGGCCCGCGAAGATAACCCTCTACGGGCAGAACCTGGGAGACAACCATTTTACCACAAGGTACCGAGCAGGAGTGGGGGCGTTCAAGGACCCTGGCAGACGCTTTGGCGTAGAGCTCGCTTACGCGGTCTTTTAAGGAGAAAATGCCATGGGAAGATTAACAAAGAAGGTTATCGTAAGGACCGCCTTTTGGATCGGGATTGTCACTCTTCTTCTCACGGGTGTTGCAGGCGCAAAGGAGATTACCGACATGACGGGGCGCAAGGTGGTCGTCCCTGACTCCATCAACAAGATCTACGTACCCTCGCCGTACGGTTCCTCCCTGATGTACTCCGTTGATCCCGCCCTGCTGATAGGCCTCAACCTCTCCCACAACGAGGACAAGCGATTCCTGCCCAGGGCAGCGCAGGATTTGCCCGTATTGGGCGGTTTTGCCGGTCAGGGGCAACAATCGAACCTCGAAGTGGTCCTTAAGGCGGAACCGGACCTTGTCCTCATGTGGTCTGCAAGAAGGTCAGCCGTACAAGGGAAGGCAGAAGAGACGCTGAAGCAACTCAACCTCCCCATGGTCTATGCGGTTGCGGAAAGCCTCAATGATTACCCTGACGTCTACCTCTTCGTGGGGAAATTGCTCGGTCGGGAGGAGCGGACAAAGAGGCTGAGCGCCTACTTTCAAAAAACACTGTCGGAGGTAAAGACAATAATAAACAGAATACCGAAGGAGAAAAGACCCGGTGTCTACTACGCGGAAGGGGTCGACGGATTGAGCACGGAGTGCAACGACTCGATCCATGTGGAGCTTCTCCAGCTTGCGGGCGACACGGATGTCCACCGGTGCTGCACGACGAGCCACAGGGGTATGGAGAAGGTTTCTCTGGAACAGGTCATGCTCTACAATCCGGACGTTATTGTGGTCCAGGAAAAGGTCTTCTACGACAATGTGCTCAAGGACCCGAAATGGCGGAACGTGAAAGCGGTAAAGGACGGCCGGGTGTACCTTATTCCGAGGACCCCCTTCAACTGGTTCGATCGGCCTCCTTCCTTCATGAGGATTCTC
>MVRP01000214.1 GCA_002067405.1 Syntrophorhabdaceae bacterium PtaU1.Bin034
GACTTCTATAAGAAATTCCAGCCGAAGGAGTGGCAGAACGTCCATGTTCTTTATTTCTGGTCCGTTGGTCCTCAGATTCTTGGCTCCACAAAGAAACCCATCAAGAAGTTCGAGGACCTCAAAGGCATGAAGATCAGGGGCACGGGAAGACCTGCGGATATCATCAAGGCCCTCGGCGCCTCACCTGTGGCGCTGGAAATGGGCGATGTGTACGATGCCGCTCAGAGGGGCCTGCTGGACGGCATCTATGACGCTATGGAAACATGGAAGGGCTTCAGGCTCGGCGACGTCATCAAGTACGGGTACCTCAGCCAGCGGGCAACCGGTTCGATATACACTTTTTATGTTGCGATGAATAAAGAGAAGTGGAATGCCCTCCCTGAAGACATCAAGAAGATCTTTACCGATGCCGCCGAGGAATGGGTCGATAAGCATGCGGTAAAGACGCTCGAAGCGGATCAGGCCGGGATGGACTACTTCAAGCAGAAAGGCGGGCAGATGATCACCATACCCGAAGAAGAAATCAAGAAGATGCAGAAGGCGGTCGAGCCCGTGATCCAGGCTTACGTCAAGGCCATGGAAGGAAAGGGATACAAGAAAGCGGAAATGGAAGAACAGCTGAAGTTCATACGCGAGCGGATCGCCTATTGGACGAAACAGGAGAAAGACCGAAAGCTGAAGAGCCCGTACCTATAAGAGCGCTGCTTCCCCACAAATAAACCGCATCTATGCCTCATGAGGCGAGGGCAAGGGAAATCTCATCCACTTCCTTTCGTTCCTCGCCTCAAACCATGACCCCCAAAATCCGGGTCCGCTTTTGACAAGCCTTCCCGGCTTGCCTATAATTAGTCTAACGCCAACCCGAAGCGACCTTTCCTCATGAGCGAATACGCGATTACTGTTGATTCCGTGAGCAAGACGTTCACAAGAGGGTTCTGGAGAAAGAAGCACACCGAGGCGTTGCGCAGTGTCTCGCTGCAGATAAAAAAAGGCGAGATCTTCGGTTTGCTGGGACCGAACGGGGCGGGGAAGACAACCCTTCTCAATATCCTTTCTACACAATTGACCGCTGATTCCGGCGAGGTGCTCATACTGGGCAGAAGGCTGGGGAGGTCTGTCGGCCGGGGGCAATATGCCCTGAAATGCAGGATGAACATGTGCTCCGGCAATCCTAATTTTCCCTGGAGCCTCACTGTCCGGGAGACGCTCAAGTTCTATGCCATGCTCTACGGGCTGGGTGGTTCCCGTTGCGAAAGAACGGTTGATTCCTACATCGGGATGCTGGAGCTTGACGAATTCTCGGACCGGAGATATGACTCGCTCTCAACGGGAACGAAACAACGGCTTGCCCTCGCAAAATCGTTGCTGAACGACCCCGAAATTCTCTTCCTTGACGAACCGACCATAGGTCTCGACCCCGATATAGCACGGAAAATCCGCAGCCTCATACTTGACATCCATAAGCGGAGGCATATCACCATCCTCATTACGACGCATTACATGCGCGAGGCCGAGGATATGTGTGAGCGCGTGGCCTTCATCAAGGGAGGGACCATCAGGGCCGTGGGTACGGCCGAGGAGCTCCAGGCGATGACGCATACGGACGACCTCGAAGGCGTGTTCCTGGAATTTGCCGGGTCACAGTGACAAAAGGTGGCCGGACCGCCGGCTAAGTGGCAGGGGGAGATGTGTTGATAAGGATTTTTGCCTTTGCTTACAGGAACTGGATTTTTGCGAAGCGCAATTTCTTTGCCTTTACCGAGATCCTGTTCTGGCCCATCGTGAGCCTGGTTTCGATCGGGCTCATGGGAAATTTCCTGTCGCTGAAGGGGGACCTCGCCGATTTTCTCCTCACGGGCGCCATAACCGGCGGCGTGCTTCAGGTGTCGCAGCTCGATGTATCTTACAGCCTGCTCTACGACATCTGGTCGAAAAGCATCAAGCATACATTCCTTGCGCCCGTGAACCAGTACCATTACGTGCTCGGGTCCTGGCTGATCGGCATTATCCGCGGCATACTGGTCTTCATCCTTCTCGCAGCCTTTTCACGGGCGGCATTCGGTTTTAACCTTCCCTCTTTTGGGGTAACGGCCGTCTTCGCCATCGGTGTTTTCCTGAGCGCCCTCGTCACGGGAATGCTGGTGTGCCTCCTGGTGCTGCTTTACGGGCAGCGGGTAGAGGTAACGGCCTGGTCGCTCTCGACGCTCTCTCTGCTCATATGCGGCATCTACTATCCGGTGAGCTACCTGCCCCGAAGCGTGATGCTTGTCTCGGAGTTGATCCCTCTCACCTATTTTCTGGAATATCTCCGCGCGTCCTACGGTTTTGCCCCTGTCTTCTCCCATTCGTTGTTAAAAGGATTCGGTCTCACTGCCATTTACGTCGCCGTTCTCTTCCGTCTTCTCCGCATTGCCTTCGAGAAGTCCCGAAGGACAGGCATGATTCTCCGTTTATCCGAGTAAAATGGAAGTCGCCTTGTCTGCTGCCGTGCTCTACTTGCTTTTCCCTTTTTTTGAAGCCACATTGAAATTAAGGATGACGGACCTGCCGTTCGAGCCGAAAAAGAAACGGGTCTTCTCCGGGGTTGCCCCGACAGGCGTTATTCACCTTGGCAATTACCTGGGAGCGGTCAGGAATTGGGTCGAGCTGCAGGCAGACAACGAATGCTTCTTCTCCGTGGTGGACCTTCATGCACTCACCACGCATCCCGTCGACCTGAAAGACAAGGTTATCGAGGTCGCGAAGATCTACCTGGCCTGCGGTCTCGATCCCGGCCGCTCGGTGATCTTTGTTCAGTCCCACATCAAAGAACACGCCGAACTTTTCTGGCTTCTCGCAACGATCGCAAGGATTCCCGAATTGGAGAGGATGACCCAGTACAAAGATAAGTCCGGTGAAGACAGGCGGGGCGTCACTCTGGGGCTGCTTGCCTATCCGGTGCTCATGGCCGCAGATATACTCCTCTATAAAGCAGACCTTGTGCCGGTGGGAGAAGATCAGAGGCAGCATGTCGAGCTGACGCGCGATCTTGCAAAACGCTTCAATGACCGCTTTGGAACCGTATTCCCTGTGCCGGAAATCATGACATTGAAGATGGCGGGCCGGATAATGGGGCTTGACAACCCCGAAAAGAAGATGTCGAAGACTGCTGCGAGCCAATATAACTACATTGCTTTGACCGACCCTCCTGATGCGGTAGCCGCAAAGATCGGGAGGGCAGTGACCGATTCGGGCCGGGAGGTCGTGATGAGCCCGGAAAAGCCTGCAATTTCAAACCTCCTTGCGATCTATTCGCTCGTCTCCGGACAACCGGCGGGTGATATAGAGGAAACCTACAGGGGTAAAGGCTACGCTGAGTTCAAGAAGGATCTGGCCGACCTGATCATCGAGTTTCTTCGCCCCATACAGTTGAGCTATTCCCGCCTTGATGACAAAAACGTCCTCAGCATTCTTCGCGACGGCGCAACGAGGGCTCGGAAGATCGCAGCCGGGACGGTAAAGGAGGCCAGGGAGAAATTGGGTCTTCTCCCGTCTTGAGTTTTTTGCATTGACATCGATAATTCTATGGATTTAACTGAAGGTCACCATGAGACGTTCTTCTTCTCTTGTTGCCTTTCTCCTTGTTGTTTTTTACCTGTTCTTGGCGGGCGTATTTCTGCCGGGGGAGGCAACCGCCGCCGGGCCCGAAGAACAGGAAACGGCTGATCCCTGGCTGACCGACGAAGCGGCCGCCGTCCTCTACCGGCCTGTTGACACCAGAAAGGACGACCTGGGACCCGAGACGAGAACTATCAGGGTGCTCGTGCATTATGGCCGCACCGAGTTTTTTGTGGCCAACGGCAGGCCTTTCGGCGTCGAATGCGAATCCTTCATCGAGTACGAGAAATTCGTCAATAGGTCGATCCGAAAACGGAAGCCGAAAATAAGTATCACTTTCATACCTGTCCGCTTTGAAGACCTGATCCCGTATCTCCTGGAGGGGAAGGGAGATGTGGCGGCAGGGCTTATCACGGTGACTGAGGAACGGGAACAGAAGGTGGCATTCACCGAGCCGTACGTCGAGAATGTCTCCGAGGTGCTGGTCGCCCATGCGGGCGCCCGAATCCCGAAAAGCCTCGAAGAGCTTTCCGGAAGGACCGTCCATGTTCTCAGAGGAAGCAGTTTTTCCCACCATCTTCATCTTCTTAACGAGAGGCTGGCTGCATCGCACCGCTCCCCCGTGAATATCGTGGAGATGCCGGCGAGCACAAATGCTGACGACATTCTGGAAATGGTCAATGCGGGTATATTCGAATTAACCTTCGTGGATGATTTTGTCGCAGAGCTCTGGCAGCATGTCCTGCCCGACATAACGGTGGTCAAGGAGGTGATGCTGCACAAGGGCGGTACCATTGCCTGGGCCGTGCGAAAAGACAACCCCGAGTTTCAGAAGAGCCTCAATGCCTTTGTCGATTACGGGAAACGGCATCTCAAGAAGAAGATCGCCGAGGTAACGAAGCGCTATTTCAAAGACGTCAAGCTCCTCAAGAATCCTCTTCAACAGGAGCTCTTCGGGAGGGTCAAGGAACTGAGCCCCCATTTTAAGACGGCGGGATCGAACAACAAGTTCGACTGGCTTATGGTAATGGCTCAGGGCTATCAGGAGTCAGAGCTGAATCAGAATCGTAAGAGTCCGAGAGGGGCGCTGGGGGTCATGCAGCTTCTTCCGTCGACAGCCAAAAGCATCGGGTTCTCCGACATCCGGACAGCGCGGAACAACATCGCAGCGGGCGTCGCATACCTGGACTGGATCAGGAAGAACTACTTCAATGAACCGGATATCCCGGCGGAGGCGCGGGTCGATTTTTCCCTTGCCGCCTATAATGCGGGACCGTTACGCATCCAGTCGCTGCGCCACGAGGCAAAAAAGCGAGGCCTCAATCCCAACCTCTGGTTCAACAACGTGGAACGTGTGGTGCTGGATAAGATCGGCGAGGAACCTGTCAGGTACGTGTCGAATATCAACCGGTACTACATCGCCTACCGCATGTCGCACGAGATCGAAAAGGGCAAAGAACACTCGCAATAGCCGATTCATTCACTCTTGAGTTTCATAATCCATATGCTTACACTGTGAGGAAAGAGGAGGTGCTCATGGCAATTCCTGCGGGAATTAATCGCATTTCGGAGACCGTGTGGGAACTGCCTGTGTCGTACAAGGAGGGCATGCGGGTGCCGGCCCGAATTTACGGTACGGAGAAGCTGGTCAGGGAAATGGACGACGCAGTCTACGACCAGGTGACCAATGTCGCGACCCTGCCCGGCGTCACCAAATACGCGCTTTGCATGCCGGACGGCCACTTCGGCTACGGGTTCCCGATCGGTGGGGTCGCTGCAATGGACGTCGAAAAAGGAGGGGTCATCTCTCCCGGAGGCATCGGGTTCGACATCAATTGCGGCATGAGGCTCATCAAGACCAACCTTACCGAAGAAGACGTGAAGCCCAGACTTAAAGGGCTTGTGGACAAGCTCTTTGATGCCGTGCCGGCCGGCGTGGGGGCCACGGGCTTTTTGAAGATATCCCGCCAGGAGTTCCGCAATGTGGTCGAAGAGGGCGCTCAATGGTGCGTGAGGAACGGTTACGGCTGGAATGAAGACCTGGAGCTCACCGAAGACCAGGGCTGTACTCCGGGGGCCGAAGCGGCCACGATCAGCGAAAGGGCCATAGACAGGGGATTCAACCAGATCGGCACGCTTGGCAGCGGCAACCACTACCTTGAAGTCCAGGTCGTGCGCGAAGGAAGCATTTTCGACCATGCAGCCGCAGAGGTATTCGGGTTGACACCCGGACAGGTTGTGGTCATGTTTCATTGCGGCAGCAGAGGTTTCGGGCATCAGGTGGCAACGGACTATCTCCGGCTTTTCCTGAAGGTGATGGAGAGCAAATACAATATACGGATACTGGATCGCGAGCTTGCCTGTGCGCCCTTCGATTCGCCGGAAGGCCGCGACTATTTCGCCGCGATGAAATGCTGCCTGAACATGTCTTTCGCGAACCGTCAGATGATCCTTCACCGGGTAAGGCAGGTATTCGCCGACGTATTCGAGCAGCCGGCCGAAAGGCTCGGGATACATATGATCTACGATATCGCCCACAATACGGCGAAGCTGGAGAAGCATCCGGTAAACGGGAAGGAACGCCAGCTTCTGGTTCACCGGAAAGGAGCGACCCGTGCATTTGGCCCGGGAATGGCCGGGATACCGCAGAAATACCGCAGGATCGGCCAACCGGTCATCATCGGGGGAAGCATGGAGACCGGTTCCTATCTTCTTGTGGGTACGGAGACCGGAAAAGAGACCTTTTACAGCACGCCCCACGGCAGCGGTCGAACCATGAGCCGCACAAAGGCCCGCAAACAGTGGCGCGGGAAAGAGCTGCAGCGCGAAATGGAGCAGCGCGGCATTTACATTCGGACGGCCTCGTGGTCAGGTCTTGCAGAGGAGGCAGGGGGGGCTTACAAGAACATCGACGAGGTGATAGAGGCGGCGGAATTGGCGGGGATATGCAAACGGGTCGTAAGGTTCACGCCCCTGGGCAACATCAAGGGTTGATAATGGGCTACCATTATCTCGAAGACTTTGCGATTGCCGATATAGCCTTTGAGGCAACCGGCAAAGACCTGGAGGAAGTATTCACGGTCGCATGCGACGCGACAATGAACGTCATGATCGAGGACCCGGAATCGATCCGGGACAGGGAA
>MVRP01000215.1 GCA_002067405.1 Syntrophorhabdaceae bacterium PtaU1.Bin034
ATGCTATTCATAACGAATGGGGCAGCACTACTTACCCCGTTGTTCCGGGACACGAAATTGTCGGCAGGGTTACAGTCGTTGGCGACCACGTCGCCAAATTCAAAGTGGGCGACCTTGCAGGCGTAGGCTGTATCGTGGACAGTTGTCACGAGTGCGATTATTGCAAAGAAGGCGAAGAGCAATTTTGTGAACGTGGTTGGACGGTAGTATTCAATTCACCTGACAAAATTTCGGGCGGTATGACCTATGGCGGCTTTTCCGAAAGCATTGTAGTAAATGAAGACTATGTAGTACACGTTCCCGAAACATTAGACTTGGCAAGTGCAGCACCCATTTTGTGTGCGGGCATTACGGTTTATTCCCCACTGAAACATTGGAAAATAGGAGCGGGTAAAGAAGTGGGTGTCGTAGGCATTGGCGGGTTGGGCCATATGGCTATCAAGATTGCAAAGGCAATGGGTGCTTATGTAACCGTATTCACTACATCACCTCCCAAAGCCGATGACGCAAAACGTTTGGGAGCAGATGAAGTTGTCCTATCCACCGACAGAGAACAAATGAAAGCACAATCAAAACTTGATTTGATCTTAGATACCGTTTCGGCAAAGCACAACGTAAACGATTATCTTAACATCTTGAAAGTGGACGGTTCATTGGTATTGGTTGGCTTGCCTGTTGAGCCGCTGCCTGTTGGTGCGTTCAATATCGTAAACGGAAGAAAAAGTTTTTCAGGTTCAAACATTGGCGGCATTCGTGAAACACAGGAAGTATTGGACTTTTGTGCCGAACACAACATTGCTGCCGATATAGAACTCATCAATGTAAACCAAATCAACGATGCATTTGACCGCCTGGAAAAAGGCGATGTAAAATATCGCTTTGTAATTGACATGGCTTCGTTGAAAAATTGAGCAGAAGATACTAAGTTCATTAGTTTGGCTTTCGTATGAAACATTTCAAGACCATTAGTGAATTCGATCAAGCAGAAGGACTTCCGCCACCGGAACATCCGTTGCTTAGTTTAAACGTACTCACAAATGTAACGCACCTTAAAGAGAACATGGAGTTTACAGGCGACTTCTATATTATGTGTTTCAAGAAAGTAACATCGGGTGAATTGTGGTACGGCAAAACAAAGTATGACTACGGCACCGGCTTAATGTTTTTTATAAAGCCGAGGCAGAAGGTTATTGTACATGGTCTTCAATTGGCGGAAAAAGGATTTGCCGTTCATCTTCACGAGGATTTCTTAATAGGACATCCGTTATTTACAGAAATCAAAAAATACAGTTTCTTTGATTATGAAATTCACGAAGCGCTTCATCTTCTGCCGAAAGAAAAAGAAATAATGTGGTCGCTGTTCCACAAAATGGAAACCGAATATCACAATAATCCCGATGAATTCAGCAAGTCTATTATTCTTTCGCATCTCGATTCCATTTTAAAATATGCTCAGCGATTTTATAGACGGCAGTTTATTGATCGAAAACCACTTTCCGGTATCACGGTAACCAAATTCAATGAATGCCTGCATGCGTATTTTGAAAAAGGCGAAGCAGAGGAAAAGGGTTTGCCGACCGTGAATTACATGGCTTCGCAACTCAATCTCTCCCCAAAATATTTAAGCGATTTACTAAAACAAGAAACCGGAAAAACTGCATTGGAGTTGATTCATCTTTACGTGATTTCTGAAGCGAAGAATTTTCTTGTTGCCGGCGAGCAAAGTATTTCTGAAATTGCATATAAACTTGGTTTTGAAAACCCACCATACTTTTCACGTCTCTTTAAAAAAGAAGTAGGGATGAGCCCGAAGGAATATTTATCCCGGAGTCACAACTAATGGTTTGGACGGTGAGACTATATGTATTTTGAAAGATAAATGAAACACCTTCATAAATGAACACCTTGCTATTGGTTGAGTAAATGGAGAGGTTCGATGGACTGTCAGGGCAGGCCTCGAGGGTGATCGCAGATATCCTTAATGGGCCGGGTGCAACGTCTCCTTGCCCGCCCGGGGTTCACGAGGCCCTGGTTGAGGGGGCGTACGTGTTGCCGAGGAGAGAAGCCAACGAGCTTCTGAAGGTTATCGAACTTAGCCTTCGCTGCACAACCGAGGAAGACTTAAAGGTGTTTGTCCTTGGCCTTAGGAACCTGGTTCCCTTCGAGTTCGCCCTGTGCGCTTTTTCGAAGGTAAGCTGTTCGAGTACCGAGCCCTACCGTATCATCAACGTGAGCTACCCTTCTCCGTGGCTCGACCTCTACCTCTCGGAGCACCTGGATAAGATCGACCCCGTGGTGATGGAGCACCGCCGCCGCTTCGGGTTGCAGTACTGGGCCGACTCCTATGAAAAGCACCCCGAGGCACAACAGTTCATCACGGCCGCCTCGGACTATGGTCTGAAGGCAGGGTACTCCTGCGGGTTGAAGACGGAAGGAGGTACGAACGCGTCTCTCTTCTCCTTCGGGGCGAGAGCGATGGAGAAGTCTGCCAGGACACGAGAGATCCTGGTACGTATTATGCCCCATCTCCACCGGGCGCTGGTGCGTATCGCGTCTCCCCTCCATGAAGGACCGTATAAGAAGCTGTCTCCCAGGGAGAAGGAGGTAGTGCAGTGGGTGATGGAGGGGAAGAGGACACCCCAGATATCGTCGCTCCTCTCCATAAGCGAAAGGACGGTGAAGTTCCATGTGAAAAGCATCCTGCGGAAGACCCATGCCTCTACGAGGGCACAGGCAGTGGCCATATGCGTGAGGGAGGGGCTGGTGGATAATGATTGAGCTTTTCGCCCTGATAGGCGCCGCCTCCGTGCGAGACCCTGGTTTCGCTAGACGGCGAAGGTATTCCTCGGGCTCTCCCTGGACAATATCATCACAGTGCTTATCTTTCCCCCATGGAGAACGCGCGCTTCGGGAAAAGACGCTCACAAAGGAGGAAGAGATGAAATATTCGCTGAGCTGTCCGCCACCTTGTAGCCATAAGATCGATGTCGACGCGCAGAACGACGACGAGGGGATCAACAAGATCATGGAAAAAGCCAAGGAACACGTAAAGGAGGCTCACCCGGACATGCCGCCCATGTCGGACACCCAGATGAAAGAGATGGTGCGGTCGAACATGCAGAAGGCAGCATAGAAAGAACACCACCCGAGGCGCGCGTCCTTGCGGACTGTGGGCGCCCCATCCCTACCCGTTACTCGCCGAAAAGCGCCGTCATCTCGGCCCCGCCTATCGCCTTACGTCGTAAAAAAAGGGTGGCCGAAGCCACCCTGAGCGTAAAAGTCGATCTGCCTGTTTCTGCGGTCGCCTGGACCGTCTTACTTTTTCGTGCCTTCGATCCGTTATCGCGGAGCCTGCTATTTTTTCTACTTTTTTCTCAGGCAGGTATCCACGAAGGCACGTGGCTTCAGGACCTGGACGGAGCGGAAGCCTTACGGCCTCGGGCACCGGCGATGGCTGTCTTAATGTCCGATCGCTTCATACCCGCTTCCTTCGCCTTCTTTCGAGCGTCTGCGATCAACGCGTCGAATTCATCCATGGACGGCGGAGATATGGCTTTCAGTATCACCACGTCTTTGTCGCTCACGACCACGAACTGGGAGCCACTCTTCAGGTTGAGGCGCTTCCTGATTTCCTCGGGGATGACCACCTGGCCCTTCGAGGACATTTTTGTCGTCGCTATGTCTGCCATTTCGCACCTCTGCTGCATTCTTATTTGTAAGATTATACATCTCCTGGTAGGCAGGGCAAGCCTGGCTGCAACACGGCAAAGTCGGGCAACGGTGAAGACGGTGCAGTTCCCGCGCCGAAGTAGAGAACTTACAGGTTGAACAGAGCCTCGTGCACTTCTTTCAGCCTTTCCACATCCTCCTTGACCGTCTCGATTAAGGTTTCCGCCGAGCGTGACTCGCCCGTGGCCAGCTTTATGAGTTCCTTGCTGATTCTGGTGCTGTATGTCGGATCGGCGATCTCCAGGCCCTTCAGGGAATCCGCTAACCTACGTCCTCTGGCCGTGAGCATGTATCCCATGCTGTAGCTCTTCATGTACTTGCCTTTTACAAGGCTCATAGGGCCGGCATGGTCTTCCTGTATTTGACCAAGGACTCCAGGGCCTGACGGGGAAGTCCGTAAGCCGCCGATCGTTCTGTCACATAGTCCTCAAAATCGAAGGGCGCCCTATGTAGGGAGCTCTCGCTGCACCGCTTGGGAACCGGCTGATCTACTTTGGTGACGCTGAGGTGAGACAGCCATGTTCGTGAACGGGAGCTGTTCAGTTGCTTGAGGAGCACTTCGGGGCTGCACGATCTTTCCCCGTCAGCGGACGTGATCGATCTGCCTTGGGCTATTTCGTGCTTGAGGATTTGTCGCGCGACGTCTTTTCGGGGCCACGGCTCTTCCAGAAAGCCACGAGACTTCGTTATTTCGTCGCACGCCGGATGTCCGGGACCGATAACCCACCGCCCGACGTACTCACCATCCTCCGCCTCTATTTCCATGGAGACGTCAAATCTCTCGGCGGAGCAAAACGTTCGATTTCTTCTTCCCTTTTCGCGATACAACCAAGGGAGCTCATCTGCACCCTATTTATGAAAAAGGGCTCGCCCAAGGCCAGTTGAAGACCCCGGCTCAGGTTATACGTGACGAGCCTATCGATCATGTTGCGGGTCAGCGCCGCGTGATACAATGCGTCGTATACTTCAGGAGGGTAGATGCCGAGAAATAATAGGGTTCCGTCTTCCTTCCTTCACAAACGATGAGAACTCTTTCGTAGGGCGCTCGGGTCGCCTTCTTGCGTGCGAGATCCCTCGCCGTTTTCGCCTTTCGTTTGTGGTAGAGATCGTCTGTTCCCATTAGCGCCTCAGGTCACCGACGAAAGGTAGGGCCCCGTACCTTCCCTTGAGATACCACTTTTCCACAGCCTCGCCCTTCCGCGGGCTGAAATCGCTGAGGGGATAGAGCTTCGTGGCGCTGCCCCTATCCTTTTCGACGAACCAGATCTGATCGCGACGAAAGAGATCCATGTCCAGTATGGAAGTATCATGGGTGGTGAAGACCAGTTGAGCATTGTTTCTGTTTGCCTCGGCGCTACGGAAATTCTCAACAAGAAAGCGCACAAGGAGCGGATGCAGGCTCGTATCCATCTCATCGACGAAGAGGATGCGGCCCTTCTCAAAGACGTCAAGACAGGGACCGGCAAAGGCAAATAGCTTCTGCGTACCGTCGGACTCGTCGGAGAAACTGATAGGGATCAGGTTTCCGCTGTCATCAGGATGCTGAAAGAAAACCAACGGAACTTCCTTCTCCTGCAATTCGTGAGCAATTCTGTCCTTCATGTCAGGAGGCATATCCAAAGGAAGATCGCTTTGGGAAAAAGGAATCTTAACCTTTTTTACATCGATTCCGGAGATGGTGAGATCGGCGGATTCGAGGAATTCCATAACCCTCGCCCTACCCACCTCAGATTCACAGAGTTCAAGAGAGAACTTGAGGTTAATGGCGGCTTTGGGAAGAATCATGGCAAGCGTGTCCTGGAACCAACTAAAGACCGGTTTGAGTTGTTCGTTATTCAGTTGAATGGCCGTTGAGAGGAACAGGGCATTCTTTCGAGTAGCCTCCTGCCACAGTTGCTTCCGTCCCACGAATTTGCTGCCAAAATACCAATTTTCTTTGTCTGACTTTTCATTGAAACTGCGCTCGAACCACCTCTGGGCTTTCCCTTCCGGATAGGCGAGCAGCCATTCTCTCGTAACCCGAACCGGAGTAACGGCGAAGCCATACTGGTACCTGACACCATCGCGCAGGAATGACAGTTCGAATTCGCTCGGCCTTGTTCGAGTCTCAGCGGAAAGGGCGAAGGGCGAGACGTTGATGCTCTGCCCCTCCTGATAGGAATGAGACGCAAGCACAAATGCTTGCATGAACTGCATGGCCTTGATCAGGTTGCTCTTACCTCCCGCATTGGGTCCGTAGATGACGGCCGTACGGAGCAAACTCGGCACGCCAGACACATTCGGATCGAAACAGTTCGATTCTTCAAGGCCTTTGTAGTATCTGCTGGCCGCCATGCTAAGAGTCTGGGTCTCACGAATGGACCGGTAATTCGTTACACTGAATTCGATTAGCATGGTTTAACTCCTACAAACATATATTCTAACGATAATTATTGCATATCTTGTGCAAAAGTCAATAGATAATTGTGTATGATACCTAACTAACTCCTTATCTTAGGGAAAAAACGGCTGCATTCTAATCAGGCAAAAAGCTATTAAACGACAAAGGAAATTGTCGTGACACTGTTGCGAGAATTGAGTCGGAGATCTCCACCATGTGCATTTTCCCGCTCCCATCGTTTCATCGATAGATTCAGTCCTGCAATCGATAGATTATCGATAGATTTCCCGCTGACCCGGGTTGACTTCCTCCAGTTTCCACCTCAAATACCGGCGGAGCACCACTTCGCGGTCAGACCCTCTTCCCGGCGCGTGCCGTCTGGGCCGAAGGTCTCGTTATTGTACGTGTAGACCGCCTCCCAGCCAAGATCATCATGTAGGTAGTCGGTAGTTGTTTGTCGAATGAGGTATCCTCGTATAGGCGCCGGCGCTCATTCCGTCCGGTCTCGTCCGATTTCCGTCCGACATTCGTCCGATTTCAAAACATATTGGGTCGCTTTCCCCACCCCGATCTTCTCGATCAGTGCCCCTTATCGAGAAGATCGTTCAGATC
>MVRP01000216.1 GCA_002067405.1 Syntrophorhabdaceae bacterium PtaU1.Bin034
TCCTCCAATCCGTAATACCGTCCCTGCTGCGGGCGGCGGTCAGGAGCGAAATCCCCCTACGGTCCTCGACGCGCAGAAGAAGCAGGGTGTCACCGTTGACTATCGTCGCCCCTGCATTGAATGCGGAATTGGCAAGAAAGGGAATGTCTCGCGCCCGGATGATAGGGTTCCCCAGGTAGCGTGCGAAGATTTGAAATTTGTTATTGCTTCTAACGGCATCTCTGCTATTGTCCATTCTCAGAACTCCAAATCCATGACCACGGGCGCGCCGGTCCGGCCAGCCTTGCGCGCCAGCCCATAGGCCTCGTTGTATTGTCTTGCCACCACCTCCCAGGAAACCACGTGATCGAGGTAGCGTTTAAGGTTTCCTCCCAGTTCGAGGCGGAGCGCCTCATCAAGAGCCAGCTTAATCACCTTCTTCTTAAGCATCTCTTTTGTCGTGAAGAGGAGACCGCCCTCGCTCTCCAGGGTCTGGGCGGTCAAGCCCTCCATCGGGGCTGTGGTGATGTACGGTTTGTTGAGGGCAATGATGCGGGCCAGAGTGCCAGATTGGGTTTCATCGGTCGAGGGCAGGACGATAAAATCGCATATGGCCATCATTTTGTAGTAGTCGTCGCCCCTGGGTATAAACTCATGGTAATGGGCAAGACCTTTTCCCGCCAGCACCTCGACCTCCGATTTCCATTCCTCATAATCCCGCCGGTGGTTCGGGTCGCGCATGGCGCCCGCGGCCAACAGGTCCCAATCCTGGCCGCTACGCTCCTTTATTTCGTCGTGGATGGCTTCCCACATGGAAAGCAGTATGTCCCAACGCTTGTTTGACTGAATCCATCCGATCATGCCTACCACGTGGTCGGCCAGTCCGATGTCGTCGAGACCAAACTGACGCCTTAGGTTCGGTATCTCATGAACCCCCCAGCGCTTGTCGGGCCGTGCGCCGTGGGGAACGACCATCACGTTTCGCGGCGTAGGCCATCCTCTGCCGTGAAACGTCCAGTCAAGCCGCCATTTCTGATAATGACACTTGAACAGTACCACGTGGGTTCGCTGGCACACTTTGTAGATGAAGTCCGCCTCGAAGTCGGTGAGCCTCCCGTGCACCGTATGGGGCTCCACCACGATAGGGGCACCACCGATCGCTTCAAGCAGATTAACGAACCCAGCATTCCGGTCCCCCATCTCCCTCGGATCGCGGTATTCGTAAAGGCCATATTCATGTTCTATGTGGACAACGTAAGGGTCCAACTCTTGGACCTTGTCGGCCACCGGCTTCCACCAGTCGCTCCTGGTCATGTCAATAATCGGGAAGACACCCTCCCCCGCACCGTCCGTGTGGCTGATTACAACCACCTCCCGGTCGGGGTTAGCCTTTTGAATGAACTCCCGAGCCTCCTCGCAGAATGTCGCTATGCCGCACAGTCTTGGGGGGTAGGAACTGATCATGACTATGGGTTTACCCAACATGAAAAGCCTCCGTTGAAGCATCCTGCTCCACCTGCGCCGTAGCCGCCACTGAAATCTGTCTGCTCCGAAGTTCGTTGATGTTGAGGAGCGATAGAATACAGGCCAGGGTAGATTCTGCGCCCTGATTCCGGTTGGGCCCGTCCGGGTGAAGCCCGTCGCAACAGCCGCCTGTTCGGTGATCATAGAGGGGGATGTTGAGGTCGTTTCGCCCCAGAAACCATTCCAGACAATGCTGGGCGTGGGCGAGCCACTTCGGATTTTCGGTGATCCGGTACGCCTCGCAGCAGGCATCGATCGTTTCCTGCGCCTCGATGGGCTGCTGATCGAAACGCGCTTTTTCGCCGCTACGGGTATACCATCCCTTGCAGCCTACCGGTACGAAATGGTCTTTTTCACCGGTTTGGATCTCCATGAGCCATTCGAGACTGGTCAGACCCGCCTCCAGCATGTCGGCATTACGCAGTGAATAACCGGACATGATGAGGGCCTGCGCGATTTTGCCGTTGCCGTAGGCGACGATATCTTCTATCCAGGGCCAATCGTCGCATGCGTTCTCACGGTATTGGCGAAACAGTTTGTCTGCAAGCGTTTCCCGGATTCGCCGCACCTCGCTATCCCCGCTGAACTGGCGGAGATAGGCATGTATTCCGATCAGGGCGTAGGCCCAGGCCCTGGGAGAGGTGAAGTTGGTCAGCGCCCTCAGCCCGTTTTCAAAGAGATTCCCTGCCGCCGCCCGGATATCCTCCGATGTCGCGAGGGCTACCGCTTCTCCGAGGCCCCATATGGCGCGACTGTGGCTATCCTCGGACCCGGTCTCTTCGAGCCAGCGACGGTCGTAACCCATGAAGTTGCGAAACCGGCCGGTCTCCTCGTTGAATGCGTGATGGAGAAAGCTAATATAGGTGCAGGCGAGGTTGGTCAGCGCTTCGTTGTCCGCTATCATATCCTGGGCCATGAGCGCGGCGATCAACGCCCTGGCATTGTCGTCAGTGCAATAGCCATAGCGACGGTCCGGGACAATGAACTTCGCGTGCTGAATGATCCCTACATCGTCGGTGAGCCGGAGGACATGATCGAGTTTCGGCCGTGGTGCCTCGCGGGGCGTCGCTGCCACGGTCTTCGCCCGGAAGACAGGCCGTGGTGAACTTTCCCTTTCCTCTTTGGCTTGGCGGAAGACCTCGAGGTATCTTCGAGCCACCTCCTTCCAGACCATTTCACGACAGAATGTGTAGGCCCGTTTTCGCATGGCGTGGCGCTCCACCTCATGGGCCAGCAAATCGCTGATCTGATCGGCGAGGGTCTCTGGGTCCTGAAAGGGCACGAGCCGGCCTCGGCCATCGGCGAGCATTTCTTCCGCATACCAGTAAGGGGTGGAAATGGTTGCCTTGCCGTTTCCCAGGGCGTAGGCAAGTGTGCCCGAGACGATCTGTTCCCGGTTCGGGTAGGGGGTCACGTAGATGTCCGCGGCCCCCAGGAATTCGCACAGCTCTTTTAGTTCGACAAAGCGGTCGTGAAATATCAGGTGTTCGCCTACCCCGAGTTCCCTGGCCCGGCGCTGCAACGAAAGGCGATAAGACTCGCCCTGTTCCTTCTTGACATGAGGATGGGTGGCGCCGAGCACGATGTAAACGGCCTCGGGGTGTTGGGCGATGACCGCAGGGAGGGCGTCAATCATCGTTTCGATACCTTTGCCCGGCGAGAGCAAGCCAAAGGTGAGAAGCACCTTTCGACCTTCCACTCCGTACTGGTCCTTGTAGAAGTTGGGGTCCACAAAGGGAACATCGGGAATACCGTGATGTATGAAGACGATCTTCTCCGCGGGGACGTCGTAGACCTCCCTGAGGATGTGTTCACCCCGCCTGCTCATGACGATCAGCCGGTCGGACAACTGGGCGATGCGCCTGGTAATCGCCGATTGGGCCGTCGTCGGTGTCTGGAGTACGGTGTGAAAAGTGGTCACCAACGGCATGCGGAGGTCTGCCACTAAATCAAGCACGTGAGCGCCGTTCTCGCCACCGAAGATCCCGAACTCGTGTTGCAGACAGACGATTTCCACCCGGTTCATGTTGAGGAAATCCGCAGCGAGACGATATTCTCCCAGCGCCCGCTGGTTGATCTCGAACCGGACCTTGGAAGGATAGGCGTATCCTTCCGGTACGTCGTTCATGACCACGGCCCAGTACTCGCCGGCCGGATCCTCCGCACTCAGCGCTGTCTGCAGGTCTGTAGTGAAGGTTGCAATCCCGCACCGGCGAGGCACAAAATTGCCGATAAGGGCAACTTTGCGTGGATAGGAATGGTATGTTCCGGTCTGAAACATGTCGGTCCTCCTTGATTGTCGATCCTATGAGTGTGGCGCTTTGATTAAAGGTTGGGCGCTGGGGGCGCTACCATCAGAGGGAATATGCAAATGTCCTTCTCCCGAGGTCTGGGCAGGCAGATTGCCATCCGTCACAATCTCGATCGAATCCCCGTCGTGAAGGCGATATTCTTTCGTGACGATTTTCCCGTTTACCTTCACCGCTGCGCCTTGAGGGACGTGGACATTAGCCACATCCAGGTAATCTCGAACAGTGGCGTTCTCCGCAAGACGAACAACGCGCCCGCCGTTCCCGAAAACCACCAGGTGATGGTCGAAAACTTGCCGGTGCAGAAGCTCAAAGAAGGTCTTGGTGCTGTCCGATTCTTCATGCCGGCGAGCCAACCCCCTTATCCATCTCGATCGACTATGATCCTGCTCGTCCCAGTCGGCCTTGGCCTTATAACGCCAATGGGCCGCTGCACCATGCTCGGCCTCTTTATGCATCAACTCGGTGCGAATTTGGAACTCAATCGTCTTGTGGGATACCTCCCGAACAGGGTAGACACAGGTGTGGAGAGATTGGTAACCGTTATCCTTGGGAAGGCCGATATAGTCGTCGAAGGTGCCGGGAATGGGTCTGAAGTGGGTGTGTAGTATACCCAGGACAGTATAGCACTCGGGGACCGAGGCCACGATCACACGCATACCGACCCTGTCCATAATCTCTTCGAGGGTTTTACCTGTACGTATCATTTTGCGTCGGATACTGTAAAGGCTCTTGGTTCTCCCCTGAAAACGGCCTTCTAGACCGTTACTCTTTAACAGATGCTGGATACCGGTGAGTAGTATCTCAAGACATTTGTGATCATCGGCCTGAATAGGAGCAGTTTCCTGCTTCAGCCGCTCATAGCCTGTTGGGTCGAGTAGCCGAAAAGAAGCGTCCTCAAGCCGGTGCCGCAGATTGCCGAGGCTTAGTCGGTCGGCGACGGGGACGTAGAAATCAAGTGTTTCCTGGGCCATGCGGCGGGCGTGCTCATTACGGCAATCGATTTCATTTTCGAGAGTCAGCAGACGAAAGGCGATAAGGAGGACGGCATTGCGAGAGGCACGATCCATCGCGGCAAGGACTTGCTGAACATCCCCTCGTTGGTCTTCTTGTCCGTCAATATGCGGGGCATCGGGAAAATGGAATTTTTCAAGCGTCCGGGAAACCGCAGGCCCAAAACGCCTTTCAACTTCTCCAGCGTCGGCCAGGTTTTGTCTGAAGAGAGGAGCTAACAGAGCACCGGCGATGGTGACCGCATCGGCATCCTGGTCCAGGAGCAGGTCAGCGGCTTGAAACGGCGTCGAATCATCCTCTGGCGTCCGTCCCCTTGAAAAGGCGTGCACCCTCCTGAGGAGGTTTACATCCGGCGCGTCAAATGCATGTTCTATTCTTTCAACAAACAGGCTGTCGTGAGCCAATTCCAGAGAATTTCGTTCCATACGTCAGAACTGTCCAGAATCAACAATACGTCAACGAATCTACTGTGGTTGTGACCTCGAGGTCCTCCTTATACCTTATCGGGCAGGAGCAGTCTTCCCAGCTCGATCATCCTGTCACAATACGCTTCCACCTGCCGGATGGCCATTCTGGACGGCAAAAACCGCCCATTCTCCCACCGGTTGACTGTGGCGTAACTCACCCCGATCTCACGGGCTAAATCCTCCTGGCTCAGGTCGAGCTGAACACGCACCTTTTTAATGAGAACCACGAATTCATACTGTTTTATCCACAAAAATAATCTCCCGGGCATACGCCCGCTTTAATAGCAATATATAACACATGTTATATCATGTGCAAGAGAAAAATGAGGGACCAACTTCTTCGGCTTCGGTAATGGAAAGACTATCCTCTGCAAGACACAGTTTGACAGATTTCCAAGGGACGAATTAAAATAATTAATCAACCGTAGGCATTCGTTGCCCGGCCGCTTAGGGTGACCCATGTTAAGCGATCGCGACCGTATACATGACGTTCAAGCCGTTGGGCTGAAAAGCAGGATATTTTTGTACGTTCATCCTAGCGTTGCGGCCCTCCCTCCCTCCTTTCTCTCTTCCCCTAAAACAATAGTTCCGCAACTATCCTCAAGGAACGAGTGCATCAGGAGGTGTGTATGACGAATATCTATGAAGATTTGTTTAACCATGTGGGCGATGCCATTGTGCTTCGTGAGATGGTAAGCAATGGGGCGAAGGCACACTTCATTGACGCGAACCCGGCCGCCTGTCGACTGCTCGGATACAGTCTTGAGGAACTCCGGGATCTCGCGCTGGTCGATATTCAGCTTGATCGGAGCATCCTTGACAAACCTCCCGTTGACATGACCAAAATGGCCTCCCCCACAGGGCTTCTGTTCGAACGAACCCTGGTACGAAAGGATGGTTCGAGGTTCCTCGCGGAAATCAATTCGAAGGTTTTCTATAGAGACGTAAAACCGCTGATCGTATCTTCCATCAGAGACATTACCGAACGGGGCAAGGCAGAGGAGGAGCTCCGCAAAGCGCGGGATGAACTGGAACGGCGGGTCGGCGAGAGAACGGAGGAACTCCAGCGGGCTTACGACAAACTGGTTGCAGAATCGAGAGAGAAGGAACAGGCGGAAGCGGCCCTTCGGAAGGCCCAAAAAATGGAGGCTCTCGGTGTATTGGCCGGCGGCCTTGCTCACGATTTCAACAACATCCTCTCTGCGGTCATTGGATTTGCAGAACTTACGCGCGACCACATTTCAGAGAAGAGCAGTGAGCGCCGTTATGTCGATAGGATTGTAGAGGCGGGCATCCGCGGCCGTGATATTGTGAAACAAATGCTTGCATTCAGCAGGCAGGCAGAGGAAAAGAAACCCATTCTTCTAAGCACCGTGGTCAGGGAAAG
>MVRP01000217.1 GCA_002067405.1 Syntrophorhabdaceae bacterium PtaU1.Bin034
ATGCTCCTTTCCCATACAACGGGTATTGTGGATTACGGATCCATAAACTGGGTCGTTCAGGCATTCCTTGCCGATCCCGCAAGGGTGTGGAGCCCTGAAGAGATCGTTCAGGCGGCGCTCGACGAAGGCCCATCCTTCCTGCCCGGCGAGCAGTTCCAGTACTCGAATACCAACACGTTCATCCTCGGGATGCTCATCGAGCAGCTCACGGGCCGCACCATTAAAGAGGAAATGCAGGCGCGCATTTTCACCTCCCTCGGGCTCACCAGGACCTACTTTCCCACAACACCCTTTATTGACGACGCTTTAGCCCGCGGTTATGCGGAGTTGAATGGCACGCTCACGGATTTTACCGATTTCAGCCCTTCCTTTCCCTGGGCGGCCGGCGCAATAATCTCCACGCTGTCCGATATGAAAACATACGTCGAAGCGCTGGTCGGGGGCAGACTCCTTGGCCCGGTGATGCAACAGGAAAGAATGAGCTGGTGGGAAGCGAAGAGCGCGGGATTCTGGGGCGAGGGATACCCATCCTCCAGGTACGGGCTCTACCTGATGTCGTATGGTGGCTTCGTCGGTCACTCCGGCGACAGCATCGGGTTTGCCACCATGGCTGTTTCGAACCCGACGACAGGGGACACAATAGTGTTCATGTCAAACTCCGGCAGTTTCGATCACAACCTCTTTTTGAAGAAGGTGATCCAAATTGTCTTCCCTGAAATCTCCCTGTAGTGAGTTGGAGGCGGGATGGAGAGGCCTCGCCATTGTTTCAGTTATTTCCCCGTGAAGCAGGTCCATGCAACACCTCTGCCCCACGTATCTTCCCGGGTACATTTGTCTGATCCCCGTCACTCACGTATCTCCTGAACCACCTCTCTGATTGCCTCTATTACCAGGTCGGGCTGAAAGAGATGTATGTTGTGGCCCGATTTCTCGGCTTTAATAAGACGGCCCTTCGGCGAGAGCGCTGCCAACTCCTCCTGCATTTCCATATGTATTCGCTTCACATCCTCGGCAATATCGGGCGGGTACAGGTCGAAACCCTGGGTAGCGGCAAGCACGATGAGCGGGATGGTCCCCAGAGTGGTGATATGGGCATTGTGGACGATTTCGTTACTTTGAGGGATTCTCTCACGCTCCTCTGCGGCGCTGGTCCATGTCCAAGGCCGCGAGGCATAAACGGCGACCATCGTCCTGTTATCTTCGGCGGATGGCAGGCGGCCGATAAGTCCCGCCAACTCGTTCTCGAGCTCGGACAAATGCAAGGCATAGTATCCTGTGGCAGCCACCCTTCCTCTTCTGTAGTTGTCCTCAATTTGAGCGGCATCCAGACCCTGTAAAGACGGGGGGTAGCGGAGTACCTGGTCCTCATGGGACGAGTCGATCAGCACCATCCCTGCCACATCTTCCGGATAATTATGGGCATAGAGACGGACGTAGATACCGCCGATGGAATGAGCGACGAGGACGTAGGGCGGGGCAATGCCTGACGACGCCAGGAGCGTATGGAGTTCCCCGACAATAACGTCAGCCCTCCTTGGCGAGGGGGATGGATCGCTCCATCCTGTGCCCGCCCGGTCATAGACGCACACGCGCGTAAAGCTTGCCGCGCCCGTTGGCACCTCGCCCCACAACAGCGACCACCCACCCCAACCCGCTTCCATAATCACTGTCGGCGACCCTTCGCCCCGACACCACAAATGAAGGCGGTATCCGCCCACATCGATAAGCTGCCCTGGGGACGGATACTGGTCACGAAGCGCGAGCATGGCCTTCTCCCCCTCGGTGAGCGGAGGGGCAGACGATCCATCGCTGCACCCGGCAAGGAGGACAATGAGTATGAGAGCGGGGAGCAGGCGTAAAAAGCCATGACGCATAGACACCTCTTGAGAAACGGGATCGGCGCCTGCGTGGTGTGCGAAAGGGAAGCTTCTCTGCAGGCCGCCTATTTCTTCTATCACAATCGTTTTTGATGCGGCAAGCGAATTCTTGCGGGGTTACCCCGGTCCCCACCACCCTCTCAGGTGGCAAAGATCAATTTATTCATACGCTCCTGCGCAAGGCTCTCAGATAGTCACCCGGTCTTATGCCGAACTGTTTCCGGAAAGCGGAGCTGAAATGGCTTACATTCACGTAGCCCACGGCCCAAGCTGCTTCGCTGACGCTCGAAAGGTCCGTCCTGAGCAACTGCATTGCTTTTTCCATCCGGTATTGATGGAGGAAACCGTAGACGGTGGCGCCGAACAACGCGCGGAATCCGGTCTTGATCTTTTTGACATTCAGTCCGACCTCCCTGGCGAGTTCCGTCAATGTCGGGGGGTCAAGCATATTGTCCATCATGATCTGCCGGGCGTGATGGAGGCCCCGGATTTCCTCGGCCCGGCATGCTGTGGCAGATGTCTTCCGGCGGCAAAGGTGCTCCAACTCCAGGGACAACAGCTCCAGGGCCTTGGCTTCAATAAAGAGCTTCCTGACCATATCGCTCAGCCTGCAATCGAATATCTGAAAAACGGCTGACTCGACAGCAGGCCCCATCGTACTGCAATAGTCATATTCATTTCCATCGAAAGTGGACGGACCGGAGGCGAGATCGACGGGCAGCGCGTGAAGCTCCGTCCCCATAAGGGAAGACAGCCTTTGGGGAGATATATAAAGCGTGACCATCTTGACAGGGGCAGGGTCGACCTCAAAAACCATTTCCATGTCGTAAGGCCTTGTTTTATAAGGGAGCATCGTACGTACCCCGGAAGTGATATCCCACCTGTATCCCCTGCCAGGCCCGGATCTCAAGGTAAACCGCGCCCGGCCCGAATGAATATAGGCGAACTCGATGCATTCCATACGTTTTCGACCGGGCAGCACATGATATTGCGCAGGAACGAAGTCATCGACGACCACCAGAAACCCGCTGTGCAACGGGTAGAAGACCTTATGTTGCTGAAGCGACTCAAGCTGCTCCGACAGCCCGGCGTCGTGGACCTGCCAGGATGCTTTTACCGAATCGGGATTTATCATCATGTTATTTGCACCATTTTCATGATTCAAAGAACCTTGGCCGAAGAGGTCGCCGTAGCTCGCAGGCGACATACAATCTCACGCACCGGATCGTTTTCTGATCTGCCGTACGATCATGAAGGCACTGAGGAAAAGGGCTACGGAGAATAACAAGATCGCCGGAGGCCCCCAATTCACCCACAATCCGCTCACCATCCTCCATTTTATGAAAATTTCCAGGACACTCCAGAGCACCAGGGTAACTCCGATGGCGTACCGAAGGACGGCACCGGGGCTTCCCAGGCGAACGATACGGACAAGAAGGTATACGGCGCTCACCAGGCAAACGGCGAAGAAGGCGTAAGTAAACCAGCTATGGATGCCGAAGACGGATTCATCGAACGCCAAAAGAAGAATGACATAGAAGGTCCATATGGACGAGGCATAGAAGAAGGCGACCCGTGGGGCGTAGTTGTCGATCCTTCCCGCTGCCGCAGGACCGCGCATCAGGCTGAACCGGCGTCGAAGGAACAGAAAAAGGGGGCATCTCACACTCTCCTGGAACAGAAGGTAGAGGAGCACAAGCAAAAGAAAGACCCACGAGTATTCGAGGAGGACAAACTCCCCGCGTACCCCTGCTATGGTGCCGTTGATGATCTCGAGACGGCGGGCGATGCCGAGGCTGCGGGAAGCCATGACCAGCCCGTGCTCAACGGTGATCCAGGCCATGAACCCGGATGCAATGCCCAGGAGCGTCTGGAGCGCATCATGCCGTACGAATCGCGAGAGAATGAGAATCACGAGGGCCGCGAGAGCGGTGGACAAGGTGCACCAGATAAGAAAGGGGGAAACGGGCGGCGTGGTGAAGGAAAAGCCCTTTCCGTCCACGAAGGATTTCAGGGCCACCCCGTACAGCCGCTCCGCCTCTGCGTCGCCTGCGGCTTTGCTCTTTGTGATCATCCAATCCAGTTCCTCCCTGATGGGACGGCTGCCGTGCCACCGGGCAATCTGGCCCGGGGTACGGTATTCCTCCGCTGATAGCCGCCTGTCAAGACGGTCGGCCTGTGCCATGAAGAGGTAGCCCGACCCGATGGTCATGACAACGAAGAGAATCGCGAGAACCGACTGGAGAATCTTCCTTATACCTGGTTTCATTTTCGCTCCTTGACCGAACCGTGGTATTGTCAAAAAAAGCTTTTTTTGCCGCCCGCTGCGCTCGATAAAGACGGATAACTACGGATGAAAGAGAGAGGACTGAGTGCCGGCAAGTTGCCGGCACTCAGATTCCGGCCTCCTGCGGAATATCTGCTAAAGCTGTCTCTTTTTCTTCTGCCGCCTGGATAACATAATGTGTACAGATATCCTTATCCTCCCTTCTTCACCCTCTCGTTCATCCTTAGTTTTTACTCGGTCTCCCCGCTCCCCTCTCCTCGCTCCCCGTATGGAGCAGGTGAGCGGCGCCGCTGACGGACGCCGCTGAACACCTGGGAAGGTAAGAAGGAGAATGGAGAGGAGAAGCGCGCTCGCCCCTAGGGAATCGCCAGGGTGAGCGTTGCCGTGTAGTTCATATCATTGCACTTGTCCTTCATCTCATCCGTGGGGGGCATCTTCAGATTTGCCTTGATGAGCCACGGCCCCCAATGAGTGAGCCTTATCTTCGCAATCCCCTGCCCGTCTGCAGTCGTGGCATAGGCAAAATCATCATTGGAGGAAAAGCCGCTGTAGGTGGCGTACACCCTGCAAAAGCTGGCGGGCTTGCCATCGAAGAGGACCTTCAGGGACATGGTATGTCCTCCGTCCCCTTTCAGCTTCGACGGGTTTTCCATGGGGATGACCTCCAGCCTGTGCCCCACGGGCTTCGTGAAATCGTCACCTTCCGCCATGCCCACGTTGATGAGGCTTTTCGCATACTGCTCGTAATAGTTGCTCAGCACCACGTCCTTGAGCCCGGTCTTGGGTCCCAGCTTGTGGTGGATTGCATCCCCTTCCCGGTACATGGTGTAAAAACCCGGCTTCGTCGCCACCGTGATCATATAGTGTCCCGGCTCTTTGAAGCGGATATCCGATTCAAGAAAGCCGGCGGGGCTCACCGGGGCGATCTCCTTTTTTGTTCCGCCGGGACCGATCAGAGAGTATTCCGCGAGATTGTCCGGGGGAAGGAAGTCCTCTACGGGATACCGGTGGCCGTAGCCCAGATAGGTCTTTGTCCGTGCCCCGAACTTCCCGGAGAATGCCGGAGAGTGGTCTGTTGCGTTTATCCAGAGGGTGTGGCCGAAAACAGGATAGGGAGACAAAAAGAACGATACTGCCATTACGACTGCCGATAATGAGACTAACGAGACTCTTTTTCCTGACATGTCATTTCTCCTTCAGTAGCTGTATTATTTCCGGTCTCCGGCTAGAAGTTCATCTTCAGGCCGGCCAGAATGCGTGTTCCGTCTATGTCGTACTCGTCGATGACCGTCTCCTTGCCGAAGACGTTATCGGCCCGGGCAAAAACCTGGAAATGCCTGCCTATGTCCTTCGTGACCGCTATGTTGCAAAGGGTGTAGCCGCCCAGTTTTCTGTAGGTGCTGTCATAACGTTGCCCGACGTATTCACCGGCAACGTTGATATTGAGGCCGATCTCCGGGAAGCGTTGATTCAGCTCCAGGGTGGCCTTGTGCTTCGGCCTGTAGGTGAGATCTTTGTGGAGGGTCTTGTCCTCGGTGTCGAGATAGGTGTAGCCGAGGCGGGCCGTGAGGTCTTTCATCACCTGCGCGGCAAGGCTCAATTCGACGCCCTGGGTGACCGCTTTGTCGACGTTCTCCCAATACATATCATAGGGCGGCCTCCTGCCCATGACGATCCGGGCATTGATAAGGTCATCGATGTCGTTCCGGAACAGGGAAAGCTTGCCGAGGAACCTCCCCAAAAAAGCGTACTCCATCCCCAATTGGTACCCAATGGAGCTTTCCGGTTTCAGATCGGGATTCGCGTGGACGATATAGGGCCCCATCCTCCAGCCGTCGCCGTAAAGGCTTACGAGAGTAGGCCCTTTGAATGCCGCCCCCACAGAGCCCCTCACCTTGAGGTCCTTGGTAATGTTGTAAAGCACGCTGGCCTTCGGGTCCACTTCGGTCCCCCATCGGTCATGCTGGTCGATCCTCGTTCCGAGGACCAGGACAAAGGGCTGGAAATTCATCTCATCCTGGATATAGAAGCTGTGGAGGTCCTGGTCGGCTTTGTAGGCCTTGCCTTTGTCATCGATATCCTCCGTGAAGTACTGATAGCCCCCGGTGAGCATGTGTTTGTCGAAAAACAGGCGGCTGTAGGTGATCTCTCCTTCGTAGGCGTCCGTATCCCAGTTTGAGCTCCTGTCGCCCGTATAGTGCTTGTAGTTGAAAAAGGACCCCCTCACATTGAGCTTCGAGAGCTTGTCAGGTGCCCATTCCCATAAGGAGTTGAGGCCGGCCCTTTCCTGGGTACGCCTCTCGTAGGTCATCTTGTGCTCTGAATAATAAGGTTTCACGGTCAGCTTCGAGTCGGGGGTGAATTGATACCCGAGGCTTCCCTGGAAAATGTATTCCCTGTAACGGTCGGTCTCTTTTTTCACGCCATCCGATTCCCGGTAGGTGTAATTGAGCAGGCTCCCGAATGGACCCTTTCCGAATCCGCCGGTGGCCTGGTAGATCTGCGTTGCCCG
>MVRP01000218.1 GCA_002067405.1 Syntrophorhabdaceae bacterium PtaU1.Bin034
ACCTTAACGAACGGACCCTCTTTACGGGGCGAGCCATAATGGATCAAGCTCGCGATGATGTCTTTCCCGGCGCCTGTTTCCCCGAGAAGCAGCACAGGGCTGCTAAGGGCACTTATGCGCTGTACCATCTCGATTACGTCCTTCAAACCGGTTCGCGCACCCACCACATCCTCTTCGCTGATTGGGCGATAGAGTTCTTCGCGCAGATACCGGTTGTCTTCAGCCAGTATCTCCTTGAGCTTCCGGACCTGCTCGTGCTTCAGGGCATTGGCGAGGGCAATGGCAAAGGGCTCGTGCAGAAGTGCCAGCAGCCGGGCATGCTCTTCCGTATACCTGTCTTGATCCTTTGCAGTCAGCGCAAGGTTTCCCAACAGCTCGCCGCCAATCCGGAGCTCCATGGACAATAACGAAGAATCGTAGGGTGCGTCTGGGTACATAACAAGGTGCTCCGTCACAGATTCAGGCCAACGATTCACAAAGCGCACCGTCACAGGATCAAGGTGAGGCCTGGTAACGGTCACCGTTTCCGAAGAGTCGTGATTTTCCATCTTCTTTCTCATCTCGGCCGGAAGGGGGATGAGGATATCGACCTCGCCACCCTCGTCGTGGCTCGTGGTGAGGATTACCCGCACCGAGCAGAGGCCCTTGTCGTAGAGGTAGAATGCCAGCCTGTCCACGGGCATGACCTGCCTGATGAGGGGAAGACACCGGTGCATGCCTGTGACCATGTCGAGGCTGCTGCAGATCTGCAGCATTACTTCCTGAAATAGCTCGTTCTTATCCATCACTCGATCTCCTCGCGTACGCGGCTTAGCGGGCAGAAACTGCAAAGCATGATGTGGTTAATTGAGACCATCGTTACAAATACCATAATATTTTTACGATATATAGTAATACTCAGCCATTGGTTAGTACTTCTTGGCGCAAGGCCACTTATAAATATCGCTATATATCGTATATAATGGAGAAAATCAAGACATATCATAATAGATATTATGATATTCAGCAATAAGATAAGCTCCCATGAGATAACTACGTGTAATTACAACATAATTTAAACGGCACTGGTTTTGCTATTATTAAAACATTTTAAGAAAATGACAGGAGGTGATTTGATGAAGGTTTTAGCGACATATGTCCTGGCGGTTGTCATCGCTGTCGGCTTTATCACTATGACAGCCGCAGAGGGGAATTGCTCCGATGCGACACCGAAACCTAATTCCCCTACTATTATAAGTGGAACAACGGACTTAAGCGTTGCAGATGAGTCGGCGAAAAGTGGCTCCGGCGATAGGAAGGCAGTGGATTATCAGCAGCACTCCGGACGGGGGCTCACGCTCGAGCAGAGGCTCGAACTTCAGAGAGATTTACAAATAAGGATAGAGCCGGCCGGACCCGAGATTTACCCTTTCGGCCTGAAACACTATACAGGTGCATAAGACCTGAAAATTACACCTGGGGAGCCCTGGCGAGGGGCTTCCCAGGTTTTTTCATCATGTCCGGCGCGGCTCGGTCGATTCAGGCAGCTACTCGGCGAACATCAAGGCGATCAAGGCTGATGGGGCCGACTTCGAACTGGAGGGATGAAGGCACGAAATAAGCAGCCACGCCTGATGGCCGCGCTTTTGGACCACAACCCGAACAAAGGAGGTGATGTGTATGACTTGACTGATGAGGGCAGGGAGCAAAAGGGGGGATCAACCGGTCTCTCTGGGAGAAAATGTGTATCACGCGCAGTCTTCCAACTATACAAAACCCTGCTTCGGCAGGGGGAGGCAAGTCCTGCAGAAAGAATGAAAGGAATTATAAAAATTCTGTTGAAAAGACAAGGAAGGCTTTTGATAAAACCGAAAATATGAAAAAGGAGAAGAGGAATGAAGAAAAGCTTGATAGTTATTGCCGCCTTACTTCTGGCCCTACCTGTAGTCTCACACGCAGGAAGCGCCACCAGCAGATGGGATATGGTGCTGGGCGGCTATGTGAAATTCGACGTAGTGTATGCAGATAAGGCAGTAGGTACCGACAACAGAGCCTCGTCGGTAGACTCGAAGGGCAGCGTTGATCTCGCAACGGACTCGACCTCCAGCCTCACGTGGGCAGGCGCCGAGACAAGGCTCAACTGGGCTGTCAAGGGTCCGGATGCGTGGGGCGCGAAGACGTCGGCATTCGTGGAAGGCGAGTTCAGGGGCAGAACCGGTGGAACAGAGTACGGCCTTTTTGCTCTCAGGCACGCCTATATGCAGATGATATGGCCTAAGACCACGCTGCTTATCGGCCATACCTGGCAGGCATGGGGCATGATCCCGTCTCTCCAGATCCTGGCCTTTTCCGAGGAGCACTTCAACAAAGGCGCCACCCGAGTTCCTCAGATCAGGTTGACTCAGGCCCTCACCAAGAATTTTACCGGTGTATTTGCGGTTCAGGCACCATACGCTACCAGCCAATATACCAGCAGTCACGGCAACGTCGGCATAGACGCGAGGGCAAACGGTCTCTATCCCGATATCGTGATGGATTTCTCCTATGCTACCGATGCCTGCGGCAAGATCGGCTCCTTCGGTCTGAAGGTCGGCGTGGGTGGCTTCTACGGGAAGGACAAGTATCTGGTCGATAACGCCGCAGGCGCTGCTGTTAATTTTGAGGATGAGAAAGTTGACCGCTACGGCGCGGGCTTCTACTGGTATGTGCCGATCATCCCGGAGAAGAAGGGCAACAAGGCCGGAGCCCTCGGGTTCACCGGTCAGTTGTTTGGGGGCAAGGGCATGGGAATATATCTGCCCGCTTATATCTCCGGCGCGTATGACCGAGCCAATAACGACACAGTTCGCGGCTTGACAAGCACTTATGAAGCCACGGCCACCGACCTGGCTTACCCGATGACGTACGGCGGCTGGATGCAGGGTACCTTCTACTTCACCAACCAGCTCTTCATGAACGCTGTCTATGGTGCCCAGTTCAACAGGGTGTCAAACAGATTCAAAGATAATCAGCCCCGGACAGTCAATGCCACAACGGGTTTTCCTACTGCCGGCGTAGAGAGGATCCAGAACTTCATAGTCAACGTAATGTATGACGTGAACCCTGCCATCAGGTTCGGCCTTGAGTATGACTACGTAACGACGGCTTATGCCTTCAGGGAAACAGTTACCACTTCCAACAAAGGCAGCTTCAACAGCGTCAGGTTCGGCGCATACTACTTCTTCTAAGAGTTATATCCGAGAGAAGGGGCAGATGGGGGCTAAGACTCCCCCCCCACTGCCCCTTATGCCATAACCACGAATACCAACCGTAATGTGAGGCCTGGCTTTTAATAGTCCGGCTGTTGATTGCAGGAGGTCTTGCCCAGGGGGAAGGGCAGGCAGGAACAAATGGTAACATTGAGGTGCTATTAGCAGGCTATATAGCACTCATTTTTTATAATAGTACATTATTACTACCATTATTATGCTACATTACTATCATTTATTTTACGTTAATCCGTGATATTAAAATTGTACTAAATGCGCGATGAGGATAACTGAGTGAGGGGGGAAACACCGATGCACGTGCGGGGCGGTAGGGATGATGTCAGCGGAGCAAGAACGAGATGCTGCCGACGGCGCCGGATGAAGAGCGTGGTGACCGGGCATGACAAGGCAATCGATGTCCCGACTCGGCCACCGGGATTGCATTCGCAGGGTTCCGCAAGGGGGGGATGGGACCAACCATAAATAGGGGGAGGAAACATGAATATAGTCGATTTGGTGTACAGGAATGCAAGGATGTATCCGGATGAAACGGCATTTGTGGAAATAAGGTCGGTCTCGAAAGGAAGGGGCGAGGTTACCTGGAAGCAGTTTAACGAGAGAACGAACAGCCTGGCAAACGCCCTTATCGAACGAGGTGTGAGGAAAGGCGATCGGGTCTTTATGATGGCGAAAAACTCCATCAGTTGGCTTGAGGCATACTTCGGCATCCTCAAGACGGGCGCATGGATCAATCCCCTCAACTTCCGTTTTACCGATGACGATGTAAGGTATTGCGCCGCAGCCGCCGAGCCGTCATGTTTTCTTTTCGAAGGGGAATACGCCAAAAGAATGGATGCGATACGGGCGGATCTTCCGACCGTCAAGAAGTACATCACCATGGGCGGTACCCCTGTCGGGGATATGGAAGAGATGGGCGAACTGATTCGGAAGACTTTAAACGCTGCCCCAAAGGTAGAGATAACGGATGAGGACGAATGCGGCCTTTATTTTACTTCCGGAACGACCGGTGCACCCAAGCCCATCCTTCTGCGTCAGAAGAACCTGTTCACCCCTGCAGTCAATGAGGTGACCAACCTGTTTCTCACCAAAGATGATGCCCTTCTCATGATGCCTCCTATGTATCACGTTGCCCTGGGTCATCTTCTCGGTTCCATGCTCGTTGCCGCAAAGACCGTTCTGCTGACGGAGGCCATCACCGCCAAAGCCATCTTCGAGGCGATCTCAACGGAAAAACTGAGGGTGGCATTCCTGCTCGTGCCGTGGGTGCTTGATTGCCTCGAGGCCCTCGACAAAGGAGAGATCAAGAAAAACGATTATGACCTTAGCGCGTGGCGAATCCTTCAAATGGGGGCGCAGCCCATACCCACCAGCCTTGTCAGAAGATGGAAGGTCTACTTCCCGGGCATGGAATGTCACAATACCTTCGGCCTGAGTGAGAGCACGGGCCCGGGCACCATCCACAACAAGCTCGACGACGAAAGCAAGATAGGCGCCATTGGAAAGCCGGGTCTGCTCTGGGATGCCCGGATAGTGAACGATCAGGGTGAAGACGTACCAAGAGGAGAGGTCGGCGAGATTGTGCTGAAAGGCATGGGCGTGATGAAGGAATACTACAAGAACCCTGAGCTTACGGCACGCACCATAATAAACGGATGGCTCCACACCGGCGACCTCGGGAAAATGGACGAGAACGGCTACATCTTCCTCGTCGACCGCCAGAAGGACCTCGTCATCAGCGGCGGAGAGAACGTCTATCCCGTCGAGGTGGAAGAAGTCATTCAGAAGCATCCCAAGGTGCGGGACGTTGCCATCATCGGCACGCCCCACGAAAGGCTCGGAGAAATCGTCACCGCCGTGATCGATCCGGTTGACGGGAACCTGACCACGGAGGAGATCACTGCGTACTGCGAAAAGAATCTGCCCCGCTACAAGCGTCCGCGCAGGATCGTCTTTGACGCGGTGCCCAGGAGCCCGACGGGGAAGATAGAGAAGCCCAAGCTGAGGGCGAAGTACAACAAGTAAGCAGAACACCTTAAAAGATAGAAAGCGGGAAAAGACAGGTAAAAAACCGAGAGGGGAGGTTTGTCCAGAAACGGCACGCAGCCTGTGCCGTGGAAAACGGCGATGGCATCACCAACGCGCAAGCGTTAAAAAACAAACCAAGGGGGTAGTTATGAAGAGAGGTTTTTGGTTGGCTTTATTTATTGGTGTCGCGTTCCTCATATCTCCATTCGCATCAACCGGCTTTGCGCAGGAAAAAGTAATCACCCTGAAGTACACCAATTTCTTTCCGGCGCCTCATGCAAACAGCATTATCACCGATCAATGGAGCAGGGAAGTCGAGAAGCGCACGAACGGCCGGGTAAAGATCAACTATTACCCGGGTGCAACACTGACGCCCGCTAACCAGACATACGACAGTGTGGTACGGGGCATCGCCGATATCGGGACGAGCTGCCAGGCATACACGCGGGGAAAATTCCCGCTCACCGAGGTAGTGGACCTTCCTCTGGGCTACAAGAGCGGGCTGGTAGCGACCCGGATGATCAACGAGTTCTATAAAAAGTTCAAGCCGAAGGAATATGATGACGTTCAGGTGATGTACCTGCACGCGCACGGGCCAGGCATACTCCATACCAAAAACAAGGCCGTCCACAAGCTCGAAGACGTGAAAGGCCTGAAGATCAGGTCAACGGGCCTGAGCGCAAAGGTTGTCCAGGCGCTGGGCGGCGCGCCTGTCGGGATGCCGATGACCGAGTCTTATGATGCTCTTTCGAAAGGTGTCGCGGAAGGCATACTCTGCCCCGATGAAGCGCTGAAGGGCTTCAAACTTGGCGAAGTTACCTCCTTTACGACAGAGAGCTATCCGGTTGCCTACTCCACGTCGTTCTTCGTCGTCATGAACAAGGCGAAGTGGAACTCGCTTCCCAAGGACATCCAAGGGATTATTCAGAAAATCAACGAGGAGTGGGTAGAGAAGCAGGGCAAGATATGGGATGACATCGACAAGGAAGGAAAGACGATCGCCACCCAGCAGGGCATGAAGTACATAAAGCTGTCTCCGGAGGAGGGCAGCAAATGGGTAGCAAAAGTCAGACCCATTCTTGATGAGTACGTGCAGGGCACGAAGAAACGGGGCTTGCCGGGCGACGCCGCCCTGAGCTTCTGTCTTGATTATTTAAAAACTCACCAGAAGTAGAACGTGATCGGGGCATTCCTGATACCAGGAATGCCCCGCCATCTCTGAAACGAGACCCGTGCGAGAACGGGAAGGAAGTCTGAATGCAGCAAGAGGATCGGGGAAGATTAGGGGCTTGCGAGAGGAAGATGAAGAACGCGGAAGAAGATA
>MVRP01000219.1 GCA_002067405.1 Syntrophorhabdaceae bacterium PtaU1.Bin034
CCCCTTATCGTTATCGAATCGCCTGAGAGAGATACCTCGACGTCCTTTTCCGTCATGCCCGGAAGCTCCGCCTCGATCACGATCCTGCCGTCCTCATCCTTGACGTCGACCTTAGGAGCAAAGGTGTCCGTTCTCCACTCAAAAGGGCTGAGCCCTCTTATGGAGGGCGGCCACATATCGAAGCCCCGGAAGAACTCATCCATGAGCCTGTCCATGCTGTGCCGGAAAGCGAGGAAGGGATCCCGCCCAGCCTCTTGCCTGACCGGCACTTGTGACTCAACACGTTTCTTAACGTTACCTGTCATGGCGCACCTCCTTCAACCTCCTTTTCTCACTCGGTTTTCACCGGGATCTTTTTGGTTTCCTTTATTGCCTCTTTGGTCTTCGGTAGTCTGACGGTCAACACGCCCTTCTTGAATGAGGCCTCTCCACCTTCCGTATCGACCCCCTCGGGAAGGGCGATGGAACGGGTAAAGGAGCCGAAGGAACGCTCGCTCCGGTAGTAGTCTTTTCCCTTCTCCTCCTTCTCTTCCTTCTTTTCGCCTTTAATCACGAGGGCGTCCTTGCTCAGAGACACTTCGATGTCTTTTTCGTCGATGCCTGGGAGCTCCACCGACACCTCCACCACCGTCCCCTCGTCGACCACGTCGAGCTGGGGGACGAACACGCCGGTCCTCGCATCAAAGGGCCGTGTACCGAAGCTGTGGAAGAACCTTTCCATCAGCCTGTCCATTTCACTTCGAAAGGATTGGAAGGGATTCAGCCATGTCCGCCTGTCGATGAAGCCCTTTCCCGTCTCGTTCTTGATTGCTATGTTTTTGCCTGCCATATGGTCAACACCTCCTTGCTTATGCTTACACCTCGGCAGTGACCGCTATCTTTCTGCTCTTCGCGGCTGCCACCTTCGGCAATACGACTTTCAGCACCCCGTTTTTTACCGAGGCCTGAATGCGCTCCCTGTCGATCTCGTCCGAAAGGGTAAAGCTCCTCTCGTAATCCCCCGTACCATATTCGGTAAAGAGTGGCCGGTGGTTATCGAAAGACATATCCTCCACCCTGCCGTAGATACTCAATATGTTCTTCTCCAGACTGATATCGACGGATTTGTCATCGACCCCCGGCATATCCGCCGTGACGACGATATTGTCAGGCCCCTCGATGATATCAACCTGGGGTGTATATACCCTGTTTGCCCTGGTGCGCTCCATGCGCTCGGGTACCTGGGCCTCTTTCTTCTGTACCTGCGTTCCTGTCTCTGCCATGGTATCCCTCCTTACTCAGACTTGATTTGGATGGTCTTCGGTTTGTCCGTGGCCGCTTTCGGCAGCGTCACTTTGAGGACGCCTTTCTTGAAGGTTGCCTCCACGTGGTCGGCGTCGAGGTTAAAGGGCAACTCGATGGCCTTGCTGAACTGACCCTGCCACCTCTCCTGGCGGTGATAGGTACTCCCGTCTTTTAGCTCGTCGGGCGCACGCCGTCCCCTCAGTGTGACCGTCTTTCCCGCGACCGATATCTCCAGGGATGAGGGATCCATACCCGGTGTTTCCGTGGTGAGGATCGCCTCGTCCGCGTTCGCCCAGATATTCACCAGGGGGAATTCAGCCGCCTGCTGTCTTGGCGCGGTGAAGAGACCTCTCGGGCTCCAAGGCCAATCGAGGTCGCTCCATGGATCGAGCCTTCCGCCAAATCTGTCGAACTCTGTCCACAACATACGTACCTCCTTGATTCTTGTTTTCGGGGCTTGTCTTAGCAATAGCCCACATCGATTGCTAAAAAAATATAACCGCAGCGCTTTCATCGCGCAAGAGTGGGGATACAAGAAGATGTTCACGGGAATTACGGTCGCAAATGTGATTCTTTCCGCTTGGTTTTCGAGCAAAGCCTGTTCGTGACATGTGGAGGATCGTGAACCCTTGGGCAGAGCTGACAAGGCAAGCTTAATCCTCCCCGTGTTCTGCTGCATGACCGCCCCTTGAGCAGTTGAATGGACGAGTGCTATTATTCTAGTGTTCAGACTTGGAGAAGGAGGAGAACCATGGCAAAGAGCTATTTCGCCGTCCTCGGCGTCACATCCAGCGCCTCTCCCGATGAGATCAGGTCGGCCTACCGCCGCCTGGCGAAGGAATTCCATCCGGATCATTTCGAAGGGGGAAGCGAACGCTTCCTGCAGATCCAGGAAGCGTATTCCGTTCTCGCAGATAAAGACAAAAGAAAGAAGTATGAAGAATCCTTGTTTAAGCCCCTGGAGAAACGGCCGGACGTGCGCAGGTCTCGCACAGTTCCCGAACCCCTCACTCCAGAGAAGCGGCCGGTCGGTAGGGATGAAACCTCGCTATGCGGGTCGTTCACGACCTTCGCCCCATCGCTCGGCAGGTTCATCGATGATTGGCCGAACACTGTTTTTCGGTTTGGCCGGCCGGACGCCAGCCGGTTAAGGAACCTTACCCTCGAAGTTCCTCTCTCCACAGAGCAGACGTCTCGTGGGGGCAGGACCAGAATAACCATACCCGTCCACCGCGTCTGCCCCGTTTGTGACGGGTACCGGGGTTTCGGCTTCTTTGCATGCAGACGATGCGCAGGCGACGGGTCGATTTCCGGAGAGGTGGCCCTTTCAGTGGCATATCCGGCCAGGATCACACGGGATCATGCCGTGGTGATCCCGCTCGGAGGGTTCGGTCTGGGGAACGCGCAGTTGACCGTGTTGTTCCGGTTGATGGATGATTCATGCTTTTGAGATAAGAGCCGATCCGAAGTGGATTCCCGTTCATAGCGCCTGTATACATCTGACGTCGATTCATGGCTGTGGATAGAAGACATCTCGTGATCTTCTTGCAGATAGGCCGAGTCAGAGATCTGCAATGGCATTCTATTCATCCACCCTTGCTCATTGCACACTCAGCCGCCACCTTCCGCACGACGCGGCTCATGGGGATCAGGAACAACGGTAAGCGCCGTCTCTGCTGAGAAACGGGACGGTTGCTTACATACCGATGTATCCGCGAAGAGCGCGGCTCATCACCCTTAATGAAACCATTTCATGCTAGGAACGGACGGGGACATACGGGTTAGTCGCCTTTTCCGTACCTATGGTGCTTTTTGGCGCATTACCGTAATCATGGCCTGGCAGCACCAGGGTAGCGTCGGGCAGGGTATACAATTTGTTGCGAATGGAGGAGCAAATCACCTCCCAGGAGCCACCTCCCCCGTCAGTTCTGCCGACAGCGCCGACGAACAGTGTGTCGCCCGTGAAGACGACTCCCTTATGGTACAGGCAGATACCCCCGGGAGAGTGGCCGGGGGTATGAATGACCGATAGGCTTACTTCTCCCACGGTCAGAACCTCTCCGTCCTTGACGGTCTTCCCCGCGGGAGGCGACGGCTCGGCCCCAACCATTGTCAGCATTTGCGGGGATTGGTGGGTGAGCGCGTACGCTTCCAGTTCATGGATAACGATGGTTGCACCGGTCAACTCCTGCATACGCTTGTTCCCCATGATATGGTCTACATGGGAATGGGTATTGACAATGTACTTTATCGTGAAGCCCCTCTTAGCAGCCTCCTGGAGAATGCGGTGCTCGTCACCCGCGGGGTCAATAACGAGCGCTGCTTTCATCTTCTCGCAGCCGACGAGATAGGCAAAGACCCCCATCTGTCCCACTTGCATCTGTTTTACCTTCATGGGTACTCCATCTCAATCAGAATCATTAAAAATACTATTGTTCAATGGGGCTACGCAAGCACGGACCCGATCAGAGCCGCTGGATAAGGGAAACTGGACTTCTTCGCTTATTGCGGCTTTTGCCACGCCGCATTGACCCGGCACATTTGGGGCAAGAACCGTACGGGCCGCCCGGAACGCCGCACCCTGGAGCGCTTGCATTTTCTTCCTGGTTTTAGTAATGAATAGGAAGCATGTCGACCCAACGCCGTTCTCTCATTCGTTTTGTCTGCTTTACGATTGGGGCCGCCCTGTTGCTGCTTGTCGGGCGACACTCCTTTTTGATACACGGTTGGCTGACCAGTAATGCGGATGCTTCACCTCGGGCGGTTTTAGCTCGTGGCGATCTGGCGGCCGACGAACAATCGACCATCGAACTGTTTGAGCGAGCCCGCAACTCAGTCGTATTTATTTCTACGAAAGCCCTGGTGCGGGACATTTGGACAAGAAATGTGTTTTCGGTACCCCGCGGTACGGGCTCGGGCTTTATCTGGGACGACGCCGGACACGTCGTAACAAACTATCACGTTATTGAGGACGCGAGCGAAGCGCTGGTAAAGTTGAGCGACGGCCGTGACTATAAAGCTGCCCTGGTAGGGGCAAGTCCCGCCCACGATCTCGCAGTACTGAAGATCGGTGTAGATTTCAAGCGTCCCCCGCCTATTCCCTTGGGCACTAGTCACGATCTGAAGGTAGGCCAGAAAGTATTTGCCATAGGCAATCCATTCGGTCTGGACTGGAGCCTCACCACGGGCATCGTTTCTGCGCTCGATCGCTCTCTCGAAGGCAACGATGCGGTTATCGAGCACCTCATCCAAACCGATGCAGCGATTAACCCAGGCAATTCCGGCGGGCCGCTTCTCGATTCAGCGGGTAGGCTGATTGGTGTCAGCACGGCTATTTACAGCCCGAGCGGTGCATATGCGGGCGTGGGCTTCGCGGTTCCCGCCGACACTGTCAACCGGGTAGTGCCACAACTTATCGGCCGGGGAAGATACATCCGGCCCGGATTGGGCGTTGAAGTAGATGAAGGACTTAACGAGCGGCTAAAGACCATATTAAAGGTGGCCGGGATCGTTGTCCTCCGGGTGCCGGCAAAATCAGCGGCAGAACGGGCAGGGCTGAAGGGGGCGATAATCACCCGTGACGGAATTGTCCCGGGAGACATCATTACTGCGCTCAACGGAAAGCCCGTAGATACGGTGGCGAAGCTACTGGCCCGCCTGGATGATTATGCTGTCGGAGATATCGTGAAGCTCTCTGTGTTACGCAAGGGACGAACAGAGGAGATAGCTGTGACTTTGCAGCCCGGCTCATAGATGCATGTCATGAATTTGGCTTGTTTTCTCCATCCGACAGTATACCTTCGCCTCCTTCTGAGGTAGCATCCGGCGAACAGCGAGACCCTCTCTCTCGCTCTTGATCGTTATGTTCTTGTCTGCCATATGATCAACACCTTTTCACTATCCCACGCGCATATGCTTCCGCACCCATTCAGGAATCGAGGAAAGCCTGTAGTAAGAACTCATGGTATGGAAACAGGTCGATGAACAAAAGGGCATGCACCGTTGCTTCAGGTTGTCCAGTTCTTCCCTGTTGAAGCGAGGTTCTCCAATACGGCCCCAGTTATGATCGTAACAGATCATATCGAAACAAGGAGAGAGGGTGCCATCCGTACGGATAAGGGCTCCGTTCTGCCCTGCCCTGCATCCCCAGGTCTTTATACCTCCCCGCATCCTATTCTTGAAGGCCCGCAGGTGCTCGATCGAATTCACCATGGGCCAGCCCCGTCGCTGCTTCTTGATGAGCCAATCAATCAGGTCCTCAGCCTCTTCGTACCTGTCAGGCGTCACGAATAGGGCTGCTTCCCGGTGTTTGTAATGCTCGGTATTGACGAAATCGTGAGGCGGTTCGTTTAGGTGATAATCGGTCCCGATATTGTTCTGATGGGCGATCTCCGTGAGGAGCTTCACGTCCTTCAGGTTCGTTCCGCAGATATTGATATTGAAGAAGACGAGGTATCCGTATTTCTCTTGTTGTTGCACAAGGTACCGGAATTGCGGCTCGATGGCCAGGAGCGCCTTCGGCAGGCCCTTCCTGGGCGCTATACAATCGACGGCCATGTTGACCGCAGCCACCCCGGCCTTGCCCATCTCGTCGATGAACTCCTTGTCCATGAGATACCCGTTTGTCGGCAGGTACATGAAGCAGTCGTTCTCCGACCCGTAGCGTATCACCTCCAGGATAAAGTCCTTTCGAAGAAGCGGTTCCCCTCCCATTATCGGGATCACCCGGCAGCCGAGGGATTTGAGCCAGTCAATGGCGGCAAAGGCTGTGTCCACGCTCATACCGCCTCCATTATTGTCATATTGATGACAGTAATGGCAGTCGATATTACATTTCCAGTCCGTGAAGAGGTAACAGAGCACCGGGCGGAACTCGTCGCTGTGAATCCTGGAATTGATGTACGGTACCACCCAGGAGCGAAAAGCCCGTGATCCATTTCGAAACTTGTAGCCGAAGCCATTCACCATGACCGCATCCTCCGAAAGGACAAACGCTCAACCGGGGACAAACAAGGCTCCGATTGCCGACAATCACTCCTCAAAAGAGACACCTGCCCGTGGATCGGGACGCCTATCCGAGAAACGACCGGGAACAACCCCGACGGGTCGTATGGTCTCCTTTTTCATGATTGTCTCCAAAAGGTCGAGACCTTCCGCTGCCCTGATTCTGAAGTCCTCCGCATCGCGGAGACATAAGAACGGACGATCCCTCATCTCTTCGATCAATTTTCTCAATTTTTGGAGTTCAGACAACATCTCGCCGGGTTAACCTCCTCTCGCCACTTTACTCATTATTCTCTCTGGCCCTTG
>MVRP01000220.1 GCA_002067405.1 Syntrophorhabdaceae bacterium PtaU1.Bin034
TCGAGGTGGCAAGCGTTCCGGGGAACGGGTCGGTCTTCACCGTCTTTCTGCCTCTGACCGGCGTTCACAATTCTTCATAATCCCTTCGCCGCCCTTTCACACTCCTGCTCTATAGTAATAGAAAATCTACGGAACAGGAGGTAAGACGCATGAAGAAGTTATTGGTAGCGGCTATGGTAATGGCAATCGGTTTGGCGGGAACGATCGCGTACGGATGGCAGGGTTACGGCCCCGGTCCCGGAAGCCAGGTGGACGTGAATGCGTTGAGGCAGTTTCAGAAGGAGACCCTTCCGTTGAGGGACGAGTTGGCTGCAAAGAGACTCGAGTTGCGGAACGAATACGCGAAGCAGAACCCGGACCAGAACAAAATAACCAGACTTCAGAATGAAACGGCTGATCTGCGGACCAAGATCCAGGCTTCGGCTGACAAACATGGCGTTCCCGCCTACGGTCGCGGTGGAAGAGGCGGCGCAGGCTGGGGATGCGGAGCCCCCCGCATGATGGGCGCCGGCTACTGCTACGGAGGCGGTCCGGGCTACGGCCGGGGTTACTGTCCCGCATGGTAAAAGGTAATTGAGTGAAGCGGGCTCGGGAGGGTCCGCTTCCTCTTCTCTCCAGGAGCACAGGAAATGCGCGCTATTCTGGTAATTCTCACAGTCCTTTTCATGATGGCAACGGTCCCTGCCCACGTTGAGGCGCAGCACGGCAGAGGCCCCGGTCCCGGCTTTTACGAGAGGGGCGGCGGGCCTTATGGCCAATACTGCCCGGGCCGTAGATGGGGAGGGCCCTATGGTGCGCGAAAGCCCGTCAATAACGCCGAGCAGGCCAAACAGCTCATTGAGGCTTTTTTTTCGAGTAGCGGCGAAGCGATAACCGCCGGCAGGATAGAAGAAAGAAGATGGTTCTTTGAGGCCGAGATACTCGACGGGAGGGGCAAGGTCATCGATAAGGTGATTGTCGACAAAAGAACGGGCAGGATACGTTCGATCTACTAAAGCGTTTTCGCATAATCGATTCCCCTTTGACGGCTGTGTGTTCGTCTGCTTTCGATTTCTTTTGCCCGTCCCTGGACACGACATAGAAGTACTGGAAATGGCTGCTTCCCGGCTTCAATCCAGTATCAATTTGATACTCCTTGTAAGACCATCGGTTTTCCCTCCTTTGATGGAGACTGACAACGAATGCGTTGACGGACCGAACCCGCCCGTGATAATTTAATTTGAATATTATTTCAATTGAACACTGTTGTAACAAAAAGGGAGGCCTCATGAAATTCGAAAGCATGTACCCGAACGACTTCTGTTCGCGGAGGCTGAAGGCAATCGCCGACCCCACCCGCTGGGCCGTCATTGCTCAGCTCATCGAGTCTCCGAAGAATGTGGGCGAACTGAATGCCTCTTTAAAGATAGATCCGACCTTGCTCTCCCATCACCTGAAGATCCTTCGGGACGAAGGCTTTATCGAGTACGTGCGAGAGGGAAAGAACAAGCGCTACCGTCTGTCTCCCGAGGTTGAGCTGACCGAATCCGGTCCCGGCATAGACCTCGGCTGCTGTAAGCTGGAACTGAACGTTCCTTTTACCGATGTCCAAAAGGGTTGAGTGAAAAGCCCCGGACAACGCAGAAGCGACGCTATTGCACCGATGTCTGCACGACCAACTGGAAGCGGAGGAAGAACATGAAGAAACACGGATGGTTCAGAACACTGACGGCCTTACTTGTCGGTGAATGAGAACCGATCCGGGGTATTCCCGGCAGGTGACCTTTCATATTCACCAATGCCGGTTTTCAAAGATCGAGAGCCGGTGCTCAAGGCGCCACTGCTCCGCGGCCTTGTCATTCTCGTGCAAGTAGGCTTGGCAATCGGGTGAGGAGACGGCACTACCCGGCTGATCTGCCGCACATGCGTCAACCGGTACGGGCTGGTCAAAGGGGACCTTCCACAGACCCCCGCCACGGATGAATGCGCACTCCATGCTTGTGCGCACCAAGCGCTTGATGTCGTTCCAGGTCAGCCCGTAGGTCGTGATGGCCCTGATGAACTCCCCTGTATGGCTTCCCCGGGATATGCCCTGGTCGTCGGTCGACAGCATGACCGGAACACCTGCATCCAGATAGCTCCTGAAGGGATGATCTTCCCCTGTAACACCGAGGATCTGGGCGTTGCTGGTCAAAAGAACCGCCACCCCTATGCGGTTGCGCGCCATCTCCGCCAGCAAGTCCTGCCATTCCGTCTCACTCTTCAGGGAAACGCCGTGCCCTATCCTGCGCGCGCCTGCGGTCCTCACCGCCTGGGAGATGTGGAAAGAAAGATCCGCAGGGCCGACGAGATTCGCCGTCAGTTCACCGGCATGAAGCGCGATGTTGAGGTGTGGATATTTGGTCTTCAAGAACGAAAGCATCTGCATATGGAGACTGTAGTTGGTAAGGGCGGCGGGGCTGTCCTCAGGGGAGACGAGATCGACGCCGACCAGCCGGGGGTCACGGGCGGACATTTCGGCCCCGAAAAGGAGAGAAGCAAACACACGTTGATCTGACGAGGTACGGTTGGCCTGCTGGATAAAGCGTATGGTGACCCGGCACGCGGCCGGCGGGTCACTTCCGCTGCACGCGAGAATCGTGCGCGTCCGGTTCATGAGGTCGTCCATCTCCGCGGCCCCTTGCGGAAGTATTTCACGCACGTACTGAAGGAGCGATTGATAATCGGTCTCCATGTCCCCGGTCCATGGCGTCGCATCGGCAATACCGTTGAGTGCAGCGGACTGGAAGGTGATGAGAAGCTCGAGGTAATCCGTATTGTCCGCTGCCGCCCTCGTCGCAGCCTCGGCAAGCATATCGGGCTTGTGTGATCCGCTAACCGCTCCAAAAAGGGAAAAGGCTGCAAAAAAATGGTCATGGCCGAACAGCGGGGCGTAGAGCGGAAAGTTCCGCATGGACAGGCCGTCTATCGCCAGGTTGTAAAGCACCGGATCAGCGAGAACGGCGGTGACAGGACTGGAGCCTTCCGAGCACGGGGCGTTCGTGATGAGCCAGGAGGTCGTGCTGATGCACATACCGTCGTTTGCCGCCCACTGCAAATAGCTCTCGGCGTATGGAACACCGGAGAGATGGGTGTGAACATCCCCACCTTTCGGCATGTCCCGCACAAAGGCCTCCAGACGAACAGGGTCGTTCCTTATTGATTCGAGGTATGCTGCCACGTCCCAACCGGAGCCGGGTCCACTGCAAGCCCCGATAAGCAGCAGGAGGATAAGGACTGCGGTTGAAGGAAAGCAATGTTTGTGATGGATCAGCCGGACGAATGGTCTCTCTTGCAGAGAAGACCTTGCGATGATGGAAGGAAACAGGGGGAGAAGCAAGGCTCGTGACAGTCTGATCAACCAATCAAAACGATGAACGGTCATCGTCACCCCGGTGAAAAGTCACATGACTGTGCCTCAGATGTCCAAAGGTTTTCTGATGAGCAGGGCACGAAACGGAGCTATGTGTGTACCACGAAAGCGCTGAGGCGGGCAAGCAAATTCTATTGCGCAGCACCTACCTATAATATTCGGAAATGATTTTAAGCAGGCAGGCGGCCGGACCGATAAATAAGAAGGACGTTGCCATTATCCCATCCTGGCAAGGAGGTAAACAGTATGCCGTTGATGACATGGACCGAAGATTTCAGTGTGAATGTCAAACAGGTGGATGAGCAGCACATAAAGCTTGTGGAGCTTCTCAACCGCTTCCATGATGCAATGAAGCTCGGAAAAGGGAAGGAAGTGATGGGAATGACGTTTTCAGAACTACTCGACTACACCGTATATCACTTCACCACTGAGGAGGACTTCTTCAAAAAATACGGATACCCGCACCTTGTCGCTCATAAAAAAGAACATGAAACCTTGACGAAACAGGTCCTTGAACTGAGCGACCGCTTCTCTCGCGGAGAGCCGGTCATCAGCGCAGAGACCATGACCTTCCTGAAGAACTGGCTGAATAACCATATCTTGAAGAGCGACAAGAAATTCGGCCCTTTTCTCAATGGGAAAGGCGTATTCTGAAAAGAAACGGGACGCAATACCGGCCCTGCCCTGCGGGAACTTCAGGAGAGAAAATCTAGAGGAATTTCCATTTCGTCCTCTTCGAAATTGAACACCCCGGCCAAAGGCATTAAGTTAGGATATTGGACCGCAGATTCCGGATAGTTGTACTTACCATTATCATCACTGTCCTCGGCGGTTTGTGTCTGTTCATCCTGATGCCCTTCCTGTCCTCCCTGGCATGGGCGGCCGTATTCGGTATAGTCTTCTATCCCCTTTATCAGTACATCCTTCGTTACGTAAGGTCGCCGTCAGTCGCGGCGGCGGCTTCCGTCATTGTTGTCGTTGTCGCTATCCTGGCTCCCCTGTCCTATCTGTCGTACCTCCTGGTCCTCGAAATCGAGAATATATCACCGAGAGCCCTTACGATCGAGGGGTTGACCGAGATGTACAGTCACTCGTTCTTGCAGCCTTTCATCCAAAAGGTCTTATCCCTTTTTGATTTGAGCGAAGAGCAAGCCCTCGGATACGTCGCCAACGCAGCGGGAACGGTTTCCAGGCAGTTGCTCAGCCGCTTATCTGCGGGACTGGGGAACGTCGCCTCCGCCGTTGTCAGTTTTGCCATAATGGTTTTCGTCCTCTTCTTTTTTTTCAGGGATGGACGGAAGTATGTCGGGAATATCCAGGAACTGCTGCCCCTGTCCGAAAAAAACAAGGAGTATGTGTCCGGGCAGGTAAAGGACGTTGTGGTATCGACCATATACGGAGGAGTTGCGGTTGCTCTCGCACAGGGTATCGTAAGTTCTCTCGGCTACATGCTCGTGGGTATCCACTCTCCGCTCCTTTGGGGGCTCACGACCGCTATTGCCTCTTTTATACCTGTTGTCGGATCGTCCCTGGTGTGGGGGCCTTTGTGCATCTATCTTTTCGTAAAGGGGGCCATAGCAAAGGGTATTATTCTCGCGCTCATCGGAGTGGTAGGGATCGGCACCGTCGACAACATCCTTCGCCCTCTCCTTATACGGGGTCGTGCAAGGATGTCCTTCCTCTTCACGTTCCTCACCGTCCTCGGTGGCATGGAGGCGTTCGGACTGCTCGGGATCGTTGTGGGTCCGCTCGTGTTTGCCCTGTTTACGTCTATTCTCAATATTGTAAAGGCCTTCGAGGAGAAGGATAATCCGGCGTGAAGGCGGTCCTATCTCGTCATCTTCATGTTTCCTCCAATTCATCGGTATCGTCGACTTATCGTGTTTCACTCATACATCTGCCTATCACCTCACAAGTCAATATGCCGGCTCCCTGAAGGTACGCCACTGCCCTTTATTGACATGCATTTTTAAGTGCCTATATTTGAACTACCGGGATACGACAGCAGAAAGAAGGAGGAAAGAATATGTTGTACTGGGCGATAGTATTTTTGGTCGTTGCGATCATAGCCGCAATTTTCGGTTTCGGTGGAATTGCCGGGACCTCGGCATGGATCGCCAAAGTGCTATTTGTTGTTTTTATCGTTCTGTTTATTATCTCATTGATTTTCGGCAGGCGAGGCACACCGCCTGTAACGTAGTTTCGGTACCCGTCAAGGGCTTGAGAACGGGCCTCTCCGGTATCTTGTTTAAGACATGATTTCCGGATGGGCCCGGATAAACCTTCGCTTCCCTCCAGTCGAGTCACTCCCTTCCTCACAAATCTACCGGGCTGGGCATTCATATTTTCTGACTGCCTCGCGGCATCGGGAAGGACAACAAATGAAAGGCATCCTTTATCAATCCTTGTATCGATTGGTGTTGCTTTGAAATGTCCCGTATGATAAGAGTGAGGTACTCAGGGGTGAACGGGGATTCAAGGTTACCGTTTATCGATGAGGCTCTTTTGAAGGGGTGCCGCCATGCCAAAAAACGCGATCATCTTTGTCCTTTCTCTCTGTTTTTCAGCATTTCTCTTCTCCGGTGAATCTTGGGCTTTCAAGCAGGAGGATGTGGATAAGCTTCTGAAAACGAAGCAGTGTACCTTTTGTGACCTTCGGGACGCGAACCTGGTAGATGCCGATCTCTCCGGCGGAAGGCTGTCGGGGGCCAACCTGTCGGGAGCGAACCTGTCGGGAGCAGATCTTTCAAAAACCAATCTGCGGAATGTCACGTTCCGGGGAGCAAGGCTGTCGGGGGCCAACCTGTCGGGAGCAGATCTTTCACGCGCCAGCCTGTCTCGCGCCCAACTTTCGAATGCGAACTTCTCGGAGGCGAAGATGCTCGATGCCGATCTCTCCGGCGCCGCTCTCTCGAACGCGAACTTCTCGAACGCGAACCTTTCCCGGGCTGACCTTGCCCAGGCCGACATAGGTGATGCAAGGTTCTCAGGGGCGGAACTTTCCGGTGCCCGATGGAACGACGGAGTTCGATGCAGGGAAGGATCGGTTGAAGAGTGCAAGAAAGACTACTCCCAGCCGACAGG
>MVRP01000221.1 GCA_002067405.1 Syntrophorhabdaceae bacterium PtaU1.Bin034
CTGACCTCTTTCGCCGACATGTCGCCGAAACCCCTGACCGGAAGCCCTCTTTGTCTGAGGGTCTCCAAAGCCTTCCTCAGCTCCCCGTACCCGGCGCCCAGACGAACGATCTCATACGCACCGCTTGCCGCACAGTCAGCCGGTTCGACAAATCCCCGGCCGACAACCCGAAATCCGAAGTACCCCTTCGGGATGAATATCCCTCCGCCGTTCTCGGAAATAAAAGGATGACGGTTCTCCAGCTTCTCGCGATAATAGTCGATCTCCGCGGCAGTTTTACTGGAGCAGATGATGAGCGGAACACGCCTTTCCCTGATCATCTTGAGCGCGGGCAGGGCGTCGGCAAAGGAATAGTCCCGGTAATCAAGGAGCGTTCCGTCGAGATCGGTAAAAATGAGACATCGATTCCCCTCGATCATCAAAACCTCGTCTTCTTTCTGATCTTATTCCTGATGCATTTGAGGAAGCACCAGGTCTGCTTCGCAAAAAAAGGCAAAGGAGATTCTCCCGCCGACGACTGCTTCAGGAAATATGACGCACGCCCCCAATCCCCGACCTCCAAAAAGAGGTTCGTCATGCGCTTCGCATGCCGGATCTTTTTCTCCCGGGGAAGGCAATCGTAATCATCCTTGAATTTCTCCATGAGGCGGACATGACCCTGAAGGACCGAATCGATCCTGTTGGATATCCTCGATCGATCGTCCTTGTCGATATGGTAGCGGACCAGGGCCTCGTTCACGGCATGGAACCGGCACATCTTCATTAAACGGATATACAGCTCCCAGTCCTGGCAGCTTTTCATGAGAGGGTCAAATCCTCCCAAAGGCTGAAGGAACCTTTTCTTCACCATGACGGAAGACATGGATCCGATGAGATTCTGCACGAGCAGGTCGTCCAGGAAAGAACCCGAGGCATTCATGAGGTACTCTTTGCCCGGCTTCCCGTTATGGTGCACGAAAAGCAATCCGCAATAGACCAGCCCATACTCCTCCGGCAAGTCCCTGAACTTTTGCACCTGCTTGGTCAGCTTGGAGGGAAGCCACTCGTCGTCGCTGTCGAGGAACGCCACGAACTCTCCCCTGGCGCGGTTCAGGCCGATGTTGCGGGCCTGGGCGCCGCCGACATTCTTTTCCAAACGGATGAATTGAAGGCGATCGTTGTTGATTTTCCGGAAGAATAAGCCGGTTTCGTCCGTTGACCCGTCATCAACGACGAGGACCTCAAAATGGCGATAATCCTGGTTCAATACGCTCTGAACCGCCCGCCGCACCACCCCGGCACGATTGTAGGTAGGGATGATGACAGAGACCAGGGGCAGAGGTTGAAGCGTCGAATTCAAGACCCCTCCTCCGAGAGACATTTATAGATTTCCCGCCACATTCTCAGGTCGATGTATTCTTTGGCAGCGCTTCGGCGGCAAATCCTCGCGCGCCGGAGACTTAACCATTTTTCGGCAATGTGCAAGGCAAGCCCCAATTTCCACGGTCCCCGGTCGAGCCATTTCAGCCGGTATTCAAAAGCCCTGGCCGATGACCTGGCGCCGGCCAGGCAGCGTTCCAGGATGTGCTCGTAGGTGCATTTGCTCTGCGGGACGAAATGGCGGAGCCTCGCCTCGGGCAGATAGATGGCACGGCTGCCTGCGTGCACGAGCCTGGCCATGAGGTCGCTCTCTTCTCCTGTAGAGACCTCTCCCGTTTTCGCATTCAGCCCCAGGTTGACGTCGAAACCACCGACCCGGGCAAGCACACCCCGGGGACAAGCCCAATTGGCCGAGATAAAACATTCTCCCTTTTTCAGTTCCCGTTGGATCGGACCGCAGTCGAGACCCTTCACCGAGTTGGGGGCCACACTCAGCAAATCCGGGTCCGGCTTCGGCCCTTCAAATTCGCTCTCCACGGGACCGCCCCAAAAGAACCCCTGGGGTTGCTGCGTGAAGGCGTTCCAGTATGCCTGGATCCATCTCGCGTCCGGATGAACGTCATCGTCCGTAAAGATCACCAGGGCCCCGGATGCGTTGCGGAGGCCTGTATTCCTGGCCCGGCTCAGTCCTTGAACAGGCTCTTCCACATAAATGAGGGGCAATCGATCGAACATCCCCTCGACAACTTTCCTCGTCCCGTCCGCACAATTGTTGGCAACCACGATCAGCTCCCACGTGATACGCCGGGGGATGAGGCACCGACAGAAGGATTCGAGCGTTATCCCCAGTCGTGTGCAATTATTCCATGTGCAAAGGATGACTGAAACATCGGCCATCAGCTTAACCCCAGGAAATAAGATCTGATCAGCTTCTCGGTAAAACGGGAAAAACGGATGCGGCGAATAAAAGGCCGATCGGAAAGCCACGCGCTTAAAGGCCCCACGGGCAAACCCTCGCGCCAACGGACATTTCGGCTCGCGAGAGAAAATTCCCACACCGAACGATTCTTGTGATAGGAATTCGGCATCAGGGTAGTACGCTTCCCGAGAATGGACCCCAGTATCGACGAATGGAGACGGTTCGTGACGATTTCTTTTGCCCTCGCATGCAGCAGGAACCATTCGTCAAAAGACCGGCAATAGGGAACCGGGTCGAGCCGCCGCGAAAATACATTGATCTTTTGTGTAGGGCACATCTCCCTGTCGACCCGTATGGCATAAAACGGATATCGTTGTCTTATGGAGGAGGTATCGAAATCGCTCGCCTGAAGGTTCAGGGCCGTATCGTGATCCTCCAGCAACTCGACCCAGGAAGGCAGGCATCGCTTCAGGACGAGATATGACGTATGCTCACGCGTGAAAATATGCAATTTCCTGCACCGCCCTTCAGAAATGGAATTGATAAAGCTCTCCCTGAGGTAATCCACATCCTCGCTGAATGTGGTCGGCCCCATTATGACCGTGCCTTCAAAGGTCGAGACAATCTTCCTGATTGCAACGATGGGCTTTCCCGACCACCAGGGGACAAATCCGCCTGATCCATGAATATAAATGACAGCACCGCCCGGCACTGCATCGATTCGATCGATGACCTCCTCGTGTGTGGTTGCCTTGTAGTGAAGCTGCGCTTGGTCTGCCAGCTTATAGGCACCCTTATAGATCAGGGAATCTCCGGGATTGCCGCCCGGCTCAATAAAGAGAAAGGCGTGGGACGACAACTGCCGGAACAGATCAAATAAAGTAGTCGAGACAACAGGACTGTGAACGTTTACCATGATATAATCCTCATTTTTTTCATTAATGCTATCGCTGACACGTAAATGGCCCCGCCTGCGAGGATCAGGGTGCATATCAGCACAACCGGTTCGAGGATCAGATACTGTTTCAAGCCCGTCAATACGACAAAAGGGATCAAACCGGCCATGAGGTTCCGCGCAAGGATCCTGTAGATCGTCACCACATCATGCCGCAGGATTCTCATCACCACATAGATCGAGACGGGCGACCAGAGGAGGTTGAACACTGTATAAGCCACGGCAACGCCAAAAACACCCCATTGCAAACCGATGACGACCGAGAGCGTGGTTAAGGCGACATTGGCCAGGGACATACGAAACTGAAGGCCTGCCCGCCCCTGCGACAAATAGACGGACCCGCCCACGGTCACGATTGACTGGACCATTCCGCAGAAGCACAGCACCCTCACGATCCGGACGGTCTCTTCCCATCCTCTTCCCCACAGGAGAGGGATCAGGTCGGGAGCAACGATGAAGAAGAGCATCATCATGGGGAACGTGATAAGGGAAACGTATCCCACCATCTTCGCGTAATTTTCTGCGACCCTGGGAAGGTTGTCCTGAATTCTGGAAAAGGCCGGGAACATGACCCGCGTGATGACCCAGGAGATGTTCTGGATCGGAAACAGCATCAGCTTATACGCCATCGCATAATAACCCAGGGACTGGGCTCCCAGAAACCGGCCGATCAACAATTGGTCAACAGTGCGGGCGAGGTAATTGACCATCTGGAATCCGGTCATGTTCAGGCTGAATCCCATAAGATCAATCACCGCCTTCTTTGAAAACAATAAACGGGGCCGCCAGGGGGAGAAGAACCAAAGAAAAAGGTTATTGAACGTAACCCAGGCGAGCATCTGAAAGACGAGGCTCCAGACCCCGTAACCCTTCACTGCCAGAATAATCCCCAAAACACCGGACAAGACCGTGGCGGCGATATCCCGGATCATCAGGCTGCGGAAATCCATGGCACGCATGAGCAGAGATTGTTGAACGACCGCGACCGCAGAAACGAGAAAGCTTATGGAAAGCACATTGATGATCGGCACGAGCTCGGGCCTGCGGTAGAACCTGGCAATCCCCGGCGACACGAGAAAGGAAAGGCACATAAAGAACGCACCTACGGCCATGTTGAGCCAAAATGCCGAAGAGCGATGCTCCTCGCTGAGTTCCTTCCTTTGGACCAGGGCGTTCCCGATCCCCATTTCCGAAAGCAGGGTCGCGAAACCGATGAACACATTCGCCATTGCCATCAGACCGAATTCCTGGGGTGCCAGGATGTGCGCCAGGACCATGGTGATCGCGAGCTGACAGACCTGTTTGCCTGCCTGGGCGATTCCCGACCAGGTCAATCCTTCAATAACCTTTTTCCGAAAAGACACCATACCTCTCCGAGGTAAGACAGAGGGGAGACCGCTTCGCTAGGGAGATGGGAGCCCGCCTTCGGCTAGGGAGCAAAAGCCCTTACCCCTCTTTTCCATCTGTCTTACCCTCTCCCTAGTGAGCGAAGCGAACGGTCTCCCCTCCCCCATCTCCCCTCTGCTCTATCCCATCCACTATCTGTTTTTCCGTTGCGAGGCGGAACCTGATGATCCGGGCCGGATTGCCCACAACAACCGCCCAGGGCGGCACGTCTCCGGCAACGACGGCGCCCGCGCCAAGGATAGCACCGTCGCCGACCTCGACCCCGGCCAGAATGATCACCCTGGCGCCGATCCATACGTCGTTGCCGATCGTGACCGGACGTTCAGGCTGCATCCCCTGAACGCACATGGGGATGTCCGTTCTCGAAAACTCATGGTTGTGCGCCAGGATCATGACATCCTGCCCCATCATGACGTTGTTACCGATCGTGATTTGTCCCGAAAGATGGGCGTTCATGCCGATCCCTGAATAGTCGCCTATGGAGATGCAGCGGCCCGAGTGGAAAAAGGCCCGGGATTCGATGTTCACTTCCCTGCCGCACCGGCCGAACAGCCGGGCGCAGAGCCGGTAACGGAGGTTCCGAGACACGTTCCCGAAGGGCATCAGCGAAGAAGGCAAATACTGTGCGATCCCGTAATAGAGGGCGCAAAAAAGGTGTCTTCTCCAATCAGCCATGCCTTTCCGCCTCCTTCAGCATACGGTGTACGATCCGCTCGCTTGCCTTTCCATCGCCATAGGGGTTCACGGCCTTCGACATTCTCCCGTAGACCTCCCAATCGTCAAGAAGCCTCGCAGTCTCGGCAACGATCTTCTCTCTGCATGTTCCCACCATCGCCACTGTTCCCGCCTCCACCGCCTCAGGCCTTTCGGTTGTTTCCCGCAACACCAGAACCGGTTTGCCCAGGCTCGGGGCCTCCTCCTGAATTCCACCGGAATCGGTCAGGATCAGGAAGGCCTTTTTCATCAAGTGGACAAAGGGCACGTAATCGAGTGGAGGGATGAGACAAATATTGTCGATGCCGCCGAGAAGAGGGTAGACTACCTGCTGCACGTTGGGGTTGAGATGGACCGGGTAGGCAAACCAGACATGGCCGCGATACCGGGATGCGATCTCGCGAATGGCGTTGCATACTTCCAAAAGGGGCCCTCCGTGATTTTCCCTCCTGTGTGCGGTGACCAGGATCATTTTGCCTCTGTTCGCCGGCAGGTTTTCAAGGACCGTTCCTCTTGGATCGAATTCTCTGGCGGCCACATCCAGGAGAGAATCGATCACGGTGTTTCCCGTGACCTCAATCCTGCTTTTGGCCACTCCCTCTCCGAGGAGGTTTTGCCGTGCCCTTTCGGTATGGGCAAAGTAGAGATCACTCATGCTGTCGATGACCCTGCGGTTGACCTCTTCGGGATAGGGGTGATTCTTGTTCCAGGTTCTCAATCCCGCTTCCACGTGGGCTATCCTCACGTGCCGGTAAAACGCGGCCAGGCCCGCGGCCATGGCCGTGGTGGTATCCCCCTGAACGAACACGTAATCGGGTTTTTCAGCCTCCATGATCGTATCCAATTTTTTAAGCACGTTCATGGTCACCTGTTGCAGGGTCTGGTTGTGCGTCATGATATTGAGGTCATGGTCAGGATGGAGATCGAAGAAATCCAGGAGGGGTTCGATCATTTCCCGATGCTGGCCCGTGACGCAGACGGTGCACGAGAACATATCGGGATGATCCAGAAACCTCCTCACCAGCGGAGCCAGTTTGATCG
>MVRP01000222.1 GCA_002067405.1 Syntrophorhabdaceae bacterium PtaU1.Bin034
ACGATCACCTCCCTGATGTTCCCCGGACCTTCCTTGGTCTCCTCCACAAGGAAGCGGGTGACCACGGGAGCCGTCTTTTCGTTCACGATCTCCATTTCCATCCAGGAACAGGGCACGTTATCGACCTGCACCCTTTCAAGCACCGCAAAGTACATCCGGTAGTAGTCGTTTTTGGCCCGGTCCTGGATCAGGTAACCTGCCCACGTACCGGGGACGAACTGAAAGATATCACCGATAAACATCATCGGCCGCTGTCCCTTGATGTCTTCTGCCTGAAGGTCGGCAGCGGGGCCGGCCCACATGACAAGCACGGCGATCGCGGATGCCAGAAGGGAAATGCTTTTACTTCTTCGTCGCATTCTGTTTCTCCAGTACGGGTTTTATTACGGAGAGACGGGATGACGCGGTACGCCCCGATTCGCTGCCCGGAGCGACCTGGAGTTGCATTGAATACTGTTTGTATGCGGAAGGCAAGTCGTTCAGCTTTTCGTAGCACGTACCCAGCACCGCGTGGACACTGGCATGCTTCGGCTTCACCTGTGCAAAGGCGGCAAGATGAGGGACAGCCTGCTTGAAATTGTTGGTTTTATAATAGCTCATGCCCAAGTAATATCGTGAGGCCATGTCTTGCGGAAAGAGCGCTGCGCTGCGCTTTAAGTATCTCACGCTCTCGGCGAGATTACTTCTCGTGTAATTGAGCATGCCCATTCCCCGCAGACCCGGCTGGTAATTTTTGTCGAGGGTGAGAGCACCGTTGAAATAACGCTCTGCCTCCTGGTAATTCTTTGAACGAAGGAGCACGAAGCCCTCGAGGGCATAGAAAGACGCCTGGCTTCTGTCAGCGGTGATCGCCTTGTTGAGAAGGTTGTTGGCTTCTGCGAAATTCCTTTTTACCAGGGACCGGGCGGCCTGGTCGTAGTAATTGACGTACACCTGGTTGGCTCTTTTTACCCCGGCGATCATTGCCTGGAACTGCTGCCGGTTATTCCCGTCGCCTGTTACGGCCGTGGGCGGGGAATTCCTGATAATCTGCTGAATCTCCTCGATTCTCACCTGCGTCCTGGGATGCGTCGAGAGAAGGTCTTCGAAAAAGTTCCGCTCCTGGGTCTTCTGGCCGAGAGACTTCATGTATTCGTTCGAAATCTTCTGCAAATTCTGGTGCGCGGTGACCGCATGCCGGGGATCGTAGCCCAGCTTCGACATATAGACGACGCCCAGCCTGTCGGCCTCCAACTCGTCGTCCCTGCTGTGCTTGAGCAGCAGCATGCTGCTCCCTACACTGCCGAGGCCGATCACTGCGTCGCCGTAGTCCGTCCCGGTCATGGCAAGACCGGCCAGCCCCAGTCCTAATTGCGTCACCATTTCCCAGCTCATCTGGCTCGCCGAATGGCGCGAGGATACATGACCGATCTCATGACCCATGACAAAGGCAAATTCCGCCTCATTGTCCAGACCCGCCAAAAGCCCCCTCGTAATAGCGACGTGACCGGGTATGGCCCAGGCGTTGGGCACCGAGCTGTTCTGGACGACAAAGGTGAGCGGCAGGTTCGGCCGGTGCGAGATGCCGTGGACTCTTCGCACGATTTGCCCCAGATACTGTTTCAACTGCTCGTCTTTGTATTCACCCCCGCCTCCTTCTCCTCCCCAGAGGGCGTTCGGATATGTCTCGTTGCCTATTTTCAGCTCCTCCTGCTCGGAAATGAGCATAAGCTGATTCTGTCCGGTGACGGGATTAATCGCGCACCGGACGACGGCTGCAAGAATTACCAGCAGCGCGAAGCCGCACCACCACAGTCTGTGTTTCATCAACCGAGCTTTTTCCATAGCATGTCGCCTATCTCGTCCTCATTGCTTTCATCAGGATCAGACTCTCGGGTTCCTTGTCATCATAGAGAATGGCCGGCACCAAAGATGGGTCCCCGGAATTCCACAACCACTTCCTGCCTGCCACCGTCCTTCCTCCCTGGAGCACATACGCGGTGATCTCGCCTGACGGGCTGGTCCTAATCGCCAGCTCGCGAATCTCACCGGGCTGAAACAACACCTCCCGGCTTTCCCCTCCCTCCGAAAGACGCATCGAAACCTCACCGGTCGATCGGTTCCTCACGGCAGCGATCATCTCTCTTGGGCCTGTCTGGGCACCCGGCGCCTGCGTTTGTCCTGACGCGCCCGGCAAAGGTGCTTTCACTGTGTTCTCCAGTTTCACCACATATGAATCAAGCGCGAAGTCGGGCCAGTAGAAGAGACTCTCTCTGTATTTGGCGACGGCTTCTCTTATGAGGCCGCGCTGCTGCAGTCCGTAGGCCTCGTCGCGAATACCCTTTGCAACGGATTTCCTCATCTCGGTTTGTTTCTCTATCGTCGCCCTTCGAAGATCGGATTGAGGGGCAGCCGGCCGGGTTTGAGGATAGGGAGCGCGAGCCTCCGGATATTGAGCCGGGGCCTGAGGATACGCCCGTGGTTCGGGATCGGTACGGATCACCGCGGGGGCGCACGCAGAGAGACAAAGAAGCGCCGCAAGAAGCAAAATCAGCATTAATCGTTTTTCAGTAGGCACCAGTAAGTCCTCCTTTCATTGCCTTCTTCCGTCCTCAAGAATATTACCCCGAAATTCGCACGGATTCATCATCATCTTACGCTTGTCGTTACCGCAAGCTCGTTATAGGGATTACTAATTGGCCGGATAGCCCTCCACGCGGGTATGACCGCTTCCTTGTGATCCGGAGTTCTGTGACCACGTCGCCGGATCGGAATCAACGACCGTGTATGTTCCCGCAGGAAGGGCTACATTCGGCTGGCACCTCCAGTACGCGTTCGGCACCCCGCCCTGGCCCGGGTGCCCGGACACTGCCCAGGGCCCATAGGTCCGGCCGTCACTTCCCCGGAGGCCGATGCTCCCTGCCGAGGTGGTGCCCCGGCCGTTGTTCCAGTGATAGTTCTCAATAAGGGTGATGACGTGCGGTTTCGCGAGACTGAATACCGTAGCCCTCGTCGGATTGTTCGAAACGCCACTGATATTACCGTTGTTGAAGAGCACACCGCCTTTCCTCGGGGCGTTCGACCACGATCCGGTATACATCCTTCCGGTGGACGCAGCAGGGACCGCCTGGCCAGCTCTGCGCACCGCCGTATACGTATCCGTGCTATCTGCGTCCTTTATGGTTACCCTGAACGAATTGGAGCCAGACGCCATGGTTGCGTCGAATGTACCGAGGGTGCGGCTGTCCTTGCCGTCGCCCCACTTCCCGCTTGCTCTGTTTCCCGAAACTGTCCCATCGAGGCGACCGTTGAGGGTCTCTTTCAGGCCGCTCGAGAAACTCACGAGCACCGTATAGGTCCCGCTCAGCCGGTTCCCACTCTGGGTCAGGGCAAAGATCACCTCTTCTCTGTCTTTGCCCGTCGCCTTCCATGTGCCCGACCACCCCGCCTGGCTCGATACCGGTACCGGTGTCTGGCCGCTTGACGAGGGTGTGCCCGCCGGTCCGGCCAGGCTCGCCTCGAGCTGTCTCACGTAGTCCTCGAGCTTCGGATCGGGCCACACATTGAGACTCTCCCTGTATTTCCCTATGGCCTCGCGAACCCGGTTCTGCTGCTGGAGGGCGTAAGCGGCATCGCGAAGCTGCCTGGCCTGTGCCTTTCTGTTTTCCGTCTCCTGATTCTGGCTCACTTTTGTTTCAAGGGTCGCGATATGCGCCTTGAGCCCGGAGTCCGGCCAGTATTTCAGGCTCTCGTTGTATCTGGCCACGGCATCCTTCAGAAGGTTCTGCTGCTGGAGCTTCGCGCCTTCGTCCCGCAGGCTTTGTGCCTTCGTCTTTCTTGCTTCGAGGTCCTGCACGTAACGCACGCGCTCTGCGTCCTGCCCGTACTGGAGGCTCTCCTTGAGCCTGGCAAGACCGTCACTCGGTCTTCCCTGGCTGATAAGGGCGCTGCCCTCCTGCCACAACCGGTCGGCATTCTGTTTCCTGTCGGTCGCCTTTTTCGCCTCCCCCTCAAGGACCGCGATGTGGCTTTCCAGGGTTTTGTCCGGCACGTACTTGAGGCTCTCCCGATAGCTTGCGATCGCCTCGGTAATCTTGTTCTGCTTCTGCTGCGCCTCGCCCTGATCGCGCCATTTCTTCGCTTCCGTCACACGGGTAGCGTCTTCCTTCACTTTCTGGATCCTTGCAGTGATGGCGTTTTCGTACGTCTTGATCTGCCCGTTCCCCGGCTGGAGGGCGGCCGCTTCCGCTGCCGTCTTCAGCCCCCGCTCAAGCACGTCGACGGGAGGCACGGGTGTCTGCTCCGCCGCGTACCGCAGCGCCGCCATCAATTCACCGATTCTCTTCTGTTTGGTAAAGGCTTCCTCCCTCAGCTTCCCGTAGTAACCGGGCTCCGGGTCGCTCGTTGCCCAGAGGTTATTTGCATTCTGGAATCCTTCCTGGAACGCCTTGTAGGCGCCGTCGTAGTCCTGGTTCTTCAGCCTCTCCTCGGCCGACTTCAGCACCCTGCGTTTCTGCTCCTTCTCCGCCTCCCACCTTTTTGCCCACTCCTCCTGCTGCGCCAGGGTGGAGAGGTAGGGCCCGGGCTTCATCTCGCGCGCCTTCTTTGCCAGTTCCAGTGCTTTGGCAAACTCCCTGCGTTCATTCGCCATCCGCACGGCACCCACCGCTTCCTTAACCTTGCTGTCCCAGCTTCGCCAGGCTTCGCCGAGCTCAGTTGCCATTTTCTGCACGGGCGGGTAGTACGCATATTTATTCTTAAGCGGTACGAGCGCGTTCGACGCTTCCTGGTACTTCGCGTCATCCATCAGCTTCTTCACGCCCTCCAGGCCCGCGGCCGCCGCGTCCTTCTCCTTTTTGATGAAGTCGATGTACTTCGCCGCCTCGGTGTTCTTTGGGTCCACCTTCGCCGCCTCGCTTGCCGATGTCATCGCCTCGTCGAGCTTGCCCAGATGCGCTTCTTTCCGCGCCTTTTCGAGCAGCACAGCCGACTGGCTTGTCTTCTTCGTCTGTGCGTCCTTCTTGCCTGCCAGCAGTTTTTCCGCGTCAGCGACCGGCTGGTATTTCGGATGAAGGTTTTTTACCGCCTTGAGCTCACGCTCCGCTTCGTCCAGCTTCTCGGTGTCCGCGAGCTTCTTGATATTGGCGACGTGCTCCATGGCCTGCGTCCTTTCCGATTTCCACCGGGTGGCAAGACTTGCCGCCTCGGTGTTTTTCGGATCGGTCCGTGCCGCCTCATCGGCAAGCGCGATACCCTCATCGAGCTTTCCTTCCTTTACCAAGTTCTTCGCATTGGCCAGCCTGTCGAACGCATCCTGCGACTTCTTCGACCCCTCCATGGTTGCCTGTGATATGGAAACATTGACCGATTGCGTCGCCTTGCCGAGCTTCGCACCGTCCGCATTCGTCATCTCGAGCGTTACCGTATAGGTCCCCGTGTTACTGCAGTTGATCCTGATCTCGCTTCCGCTGCTCGGGAAGCCGCAACTCCCGGAAGGGTCTACAGTCCAGCGATAGCGAGGGGATTCTGCGGCAGGCTTGATCGTAGCCTTCATGAAAAGATCCCGGTGCACCGCGAACTCCGTCGGCTTCACCGTGACCATGCCGCATTTCTGGGCGCCGCCGAGCTGGGTATCGCATTTCCAGATCTGCGGAGGCGACTCAAGGTAGCGCGGCTCGCTGATAGTCACCTCGTAAGACTGTGGAGTAATGGTGACATCTTTCGTGCCCACTTCGTCCCCGCCGTCTTTCGTTTTGGCGTGGACTGTCGCTTTGACCGGCTTGTTGTCCTTCGGCTTGAATGAAGCCTTGTCCCCCGTGCCTGTCCAGTAGCCGGGAATCTCCCACCAGAAGCTGATAATGTCGTCACCCATGACCGGCTTGGTCGTGACCTGCAGCGTCACTTCCTGCCCGACACTCGGCTTCTCGGGCGTCACCTTTATGGTCAGCTCAGGGCTCCCGACGGTGATCGGGATCTGCTCCGACTCACCGATCGTCACTTTCCGGCCGTCAATCTCTCTCAAAACCGTGACCCAGATCGGTATCGTCCCCACCTTTCTGAAGGTGGCCGTATTTCGCACCTGTGCACCCCCTGACGTCTCGTAGGAGGGGTTCTTCGGGTCACCGAAGAGCGCGTCCGGGTTGTGCTCCCAGAGATAGTAGAGAGTGGGCCCGGAAAAGGGTTTGTCGCCGGAAAAGACCTCCGCGAAGAAGGTCGCCTTTCCGCCCACCGGCACCGTATTTTCCTTCGGGCTCTCCTTCGTGAGCTTCACTTTCACGGTGTTGCATTGAATATTGACCGAAGCCGACGCGCTCTCGCCGTCCTGATCCGTCACGGTGACGCTCGCCGTACAGGGTTTGCAGTCCCTGGTGTCGACGACCTTTGCCTGGGCAGCCTTGGC
>MVRP01000223.1 GCA_002067405.1 Syntrophorhabdaceae bacterium PtaU1.Bin034
GCCGGTGAGTACACACCCGCCGAATGCATGGGCAGAGACCAGTACATCATCGACGGTAAGGAATACGACGAGTGCGGGTTCTGCAGGGCTGCCTGCCCCTCGAGGGACGCATTCAAGGAGCCCGATTCGGGCCTCCCCCTCAAATGCGACATGTGCGAAGACGATCCCCCGCGGGAGAAACCGATGTGCGTGGAGTGGTGCCTCAATAATGTTCTCACGTACGAAGAGCGCGAAGAGGAAGTCGAAGAGAGTGTGGAGATGGAGAACGTCGAAGCCGGCCTCCAATCCATGATAGACAAATATGGCATGGAAACGGTAATGGGTACCGTTGCCCGGATGGCAGACAAGGGCTGAACCATCAAGACTAACTAAAAGGAACAATATCGTGGAAACCCTAGCCCCCTTCAAAGAGGTAATAGATGAGGTAAGAGACAAAGGCGGAGACGCCGTAAAATTCTGCTACCAGTGCGGCAAATGCGACACGGTCTGCCCCTGGAACAGGGTGAGAAAGTTCAGCATGCGCAAGCTCATCAGGGAAGCCACCTTCGGCCTCTCGGAAATAGAAAAAGAAGAAATCTGGCGCTGCACCACCTGCGGCAAGTGCCCCCAGCGCTGCCCCAGGGATGTCCGCCAGATAGACGACATGGTAGCCCTACGCAGGATGGCGACAGGCTACGGGGTCTTCCCCACCCATGTCAAACCCTACCGCGCCGTCGCCTCAGGCTTGAGCGCCCAGGGCAACCCCTTCAACGAAGACCGGAAGACCAGGGCAGACTGGGCGGAAGGACTCAACGTCAAGCCCTACGCCGAAGGCATGGACATCCTCTACTTCCCCTGCTGCTACTCAAGCTACGACCCCCGCCTCAAAAAAGTAGCCCAGGCAACCGCGAGGATCCTCAACAAAGCACACATAGACTACGGCATCCTCGGCGCCAAGGAGAACTGCTGCGGCGAGAGCATCCGCAAAACAGGCAACGAAGAGGTATTCCGTAAACTCGCCAAAGAGAACATCAAGACCTTTATCGACCACGGGGTGAAGAAGATACTCGTGACCTCCCCCCACTGCTACCACACCTTCAAGAACGAATATCCCCAATTCAAGGTAAACTTCGAGGTCATCCACATCACCCAGTACCTCTCCGAGCTCCTCTCTACCGGAAAGCTCACCCTCACCAAAGGATACGACAAGAAGGTCATCTATCACGACCCCTGCTACATGGGTCGTCACAACAACATCTACGACGAACCCCGGGAGGTCCTCTCCAGGATACCCGGTCTCGAGCTCCACGAGTTCTCCGAATCCCGTGAAGACGCCCTCTGCTGCGGCATGGGCGGAGGCCGGATCTGGGCGGAGACGCTCAAGGACGAACGCTTCGTGAACCTGAGAACCGAAGAGGCCGTTGCACTAGGTGCCCAGGAGGTAGTGACTGCCTGCCCCTATTGCGTGACCAACTTCGAGGATAGCAGGGCGGTCCTCAACTACAGTGAGACCATTGAGGTTAAGGATATCACGGAGATAATACAGGAAGTGATGTAGGGGAAGAGAAGCTCAGATGCTGACAGCGGATCGTGTAGTGGAGATGAAAGATGTGGCCGTAGAGGTGGTCTGCAACCGCTTTTCAGGCGATGGGTGGTCTGCCGGGCCCATGAACGTCCCTCTCGAAAAAGAAATCACGGTCTATGTCAATCTGCGGGAGCTTGTCACTATCCTGTGCAGCCCGACCAAATTGAATTTTCTTGTCCTCGGATTCCTTCGTTCCGAGGGGATCATCAGGGACATGAACGATGTGTTGATGATGCGGGTGTGCGACGAGGAATCGGAAGTCGATGTAAGGCTGACGAACCCGGACTTCCAGCTGCCGGCGAAGCGCAGGCTTACCTCCGGCTGCGGCGGCGGCGCAACATTCACCATGCAGGCGCAGAAGGTTGAGTCGGACCTCGTCGTCACACCGGCTGAGATACTGGCACGGATGAAACAGCTTCAGGGGCACATTGAGCGGCTTAGCGGCGGAATGCACGCGTCCGCACTGGCAGATCCCAAAGAGCTGCTTTTGGTGACAGAGGATATTGGACGACATAACACGCTGGACAAGATCCAGGGCGGGTGTTTGCTGAAAGGACTATCGACCAGAGACCGAATGGTGCTGACCACCGGTCGCATTTCGTCGGAGATGCTGTTAAAGGCGGCGAGGATGCAAGTCCCTGTTCTCGCTTCGCGGCATTCGCCGACGGAGAGCGCGGTTGCGCTTGCTCGTGATCTGGGCATTGCCCTGGTTGGCCGGGCGACCGTAAGCCGCATGACGGTGTACACGCACCCTGAGCGACTTGGCTGTCCGACAGAATGAGTGTGTTAGCCCGGACACACGGGTACCAACAAAATCTTACGAGGTGATCCAAAGTGGAAAACGTCATATCACTAAAAGACAATATTCAGCAACTCCGCACGCGTCTCAGTGACCACCACAACTTCGGGGACGTCATGGTTGTTGGGGGAGGTATCAGCGGTATTCAGGCCTCTTTAGACCTCGCCACCGCAGGCTTCAAGGTCTACCTGGTCGAAAAATCCCCGAGCATCGGGGGCCACATGGCCCAGCTTGACAAAACGTTCCCCACGAACGACTGCTCGATGTGAATACTCGCACCCAAGCTGGTCGAGGTCGGCCGGCACCCCAACATCGAAGTCCTCACCTACACCGATGTCAAAGGTGTAGAAGGACAGGCAGGCAACTTTAATGTCTCGCTCATGAAAAGACCGAGGTATATCAAAGAAGACAAATGCACCGGCTGCAACACGTGCGTCGAATACTGCCCCGCAAAATACCCTGACCAATACAATCAGGACATATCATTGAACAAGGCGGTCCACATCTACTTCCCCCAAGCAATCCCCCTCGTCGCCTACATCGACGAAAGCTGCCTCTACTTAAAAGAAGGCAAATGCCAGATCTGCGCCGCCGTGTGTAAAAACGACGCCATAGACCTAACGCAGGAACCCGAAAAGCTCGACATAAACGTCGGCGCCATCATTTTAGCCCCCGGCATCGAACCCTTCGACCCCAAAATCAGGGCAGAATACCACTACGGGGAGTTCCAGAACGTGGTCACCAGCATGGACTTCGAACGCCTCCTGGGCTCCACCGGTCCCTACGGCGGCGAGATACTCCGTGCCTCTGACAAAAAGCACCCCCACAAGGTAGCCTGGATCCAATGCGTCGGCTCCCGCCAGGTGCTCGAAGGAGGCAAAAGCTACTGCTCCGCCGTCTGCTGCACCTACTCCCAAAAACAGGCCATCCTCACCAAAGACCACGACGCGAACGCAGAATGCACCATATTCCACAACGACATCCGCTCCTACGGCAAGGACTTCGAACGCTACTACCAAAGAACTGCCGACCTCCCCGGTGTCCGGTTCATCAGAAGCTATGTCTCCATCACCAAAGAAGACCCCCTCACCAGGAACGTCACCATCCGTTACGCCACCGCCGACGACGGCGTCAAAGAAGAAGAATTCGACATGGTCGTCCTCTCTGTCGGCTTAATGCCTCCCCTCGGGGTTAAAGACCTCTCCGAAAAGTTCGGCATCGAGCTCAACCACCACGACTTCTGCAAGCTCGACCCCACCAGCCCCTCAGAAACCAATAGGCCCGGCATCTTCGTCTCAGGAGGCCTCCAGGGCCCTATCGACATCCCCGAATCCGTCTTCGGCGCATCATCCGCCGGCTCCCGGGTCGGCGAGCTCTTAGACTACCGGAGGGGCAACCTCTCAACAGAAAGGGTCTACCCCCAAGAACGGGACGTCTCACAAGAAGAGCCCCGCATCGGCGTCTTTGTCTGCCACTGCGGCGCCAACATCAGCAGGATCGTCGATGTCCCCGCCACGGTCGAATACTGCAAGACCCTCCCCAATGTCGTCCACGCCCAACAGCAGATCTTCTCCTGCGCCACCAACTCCGCCCAGGAGATCACCGACGTCACCAAAGAAAAAGGCTTGAACCGCGTGGTCGTCGCCGCCTGCTCCCCGAGGACCTTAGAACCCCTCTTCCGCGACACGGTCCGTGAAGCGGGCATCAACCAGTACTACTACGAAATGGCCAACATCCGGGAGCACAACTCCTGGGTCCACCAGAAAGAAAAAGAAGAAGCCACCCAAAAAGCATGGGACATCATCCGCATGTCCGTCGCCCGGGCCCGCAACTTAGAACCCCTCCAGGAGTTCGACCTCAACGTCAACAAAGCAGCCCTCATCATCGGCGGCGGCGTCGCAGGCATGAACTGCGCCCTCTCCATCGCCAACCAGGGCCACGTTGTCCACCTCATCGAAAAAGAAAAACAACTCGGCGGCATCACCCGCAAGATCCACACCACCCTAGAAGGCCTCGATGTCCAGGCCTATCTCGACGGGCTCATACAAAAGGTCTACCAGCACCCCCTCGTCCGGGTCTACCACAACGCCACCATCACCGAAGCAACAGGCTACATCGGCAACTTCATCACCACGGTCAAATCCGACAAGGGCACCACGGAGATAAAGCACGGCGCCGCCGTCCTCGCCATCGGCGCCGACGTCTACACCCCCGCCGAATACCTCTACGGCGAAGACGACCGCGTCGTCACCCACCTCGAACTCGAAGAAAAGATCATCACCAACGACGAAACACTATCATCCGCCCAAAGCCTCGTCATGATCCAATGCGTCGGCTGCAGAAACGACGAACGGAACTACTGCAGCCGCCTCTGCTGCGCGGAATCCGTCAAGAACGCCCTCCTCCTCAAACAAAAGAACCCTGCCATGGACATCTATGTCCTCTTCCGCGACATAAGGACCTACGGGTTCAAAGAAGACTACTACCGCGAAGCAGCAGGCAAGGGCGTGCGGTTCATCCGCTACGAACCGGAAGACCCGCCTCAGGTGGAGCCCGGCGAAGCAGAAGACGGCAGAGCCGTCCTCAAGGTCACTGCCACGGACTACATCCTCGGCAAGAAGCTCGAACTCGACGCCGACATCCTCTCCCTCGCCGCTGCGGTCCTTCCCTCCTCCGCAACCAAGGAAGTGGCCAACCTCTTCAAGGTCACCTTAAGTCCCGACGGCTTCTTCAAAGAAGCCCATGTAAAACTGAGGCCCGTCGAATTCGCCGCAGACGGCGTCTACCTCTGCGGCCTCGCCCACTATCCCAAGTTCATGCAGGAGACGATCAGCCAGGCCTACGGTGCCGCAGGACGTGTCTTAACATTACTCTCCCGGGACATCGTCGTCGCCTCCGGCTCCGTCTGCCAGGTGGAAGAGAAAAAATGCATGGGCTGCGGCGCCTGCGCCGAGGTCTGTACTTATGCAGCCCTCTCCCTCGTCGACAAAAAAGGAAGGAAGCTCGTCGAGGTCAACCCCGTCCTCTGCAAAGGATGCGGCCTCTGCAACTCGAAGTGCCCCACGGGTGCCATCTCCCTCAAGCACTTCACCGACGAAGAGATCATATCCGAAATAGATGCCATGGTCGAAGAGACCATAGAACAAATCGATGCGGCAAAAGAAGCATAAGGAGGTCACATGAGTAAATTCAAACCAAGAATACTCGGTTTCGCCTGCAACTGGTGAGCATACGGCGCTGCTGACCTGGCTGGAGTTTCCAGACTGCAATATACCACTGAAATGAGGCTTATCCGTGTCATGTGTTCCGGCAGGGTGGACATGAGCTTTATCCTCAGGGCCTTCTCGAACGGCATAGACGGTGTGTTCATAGGTGCCTGTCACCTGAACGAATGCAACTACATCGCCAACGGCAACTACCACGCCCTCAACATGGTCCTCCTTTTCAAACGGGTGATGGAGCATATAGGATTGAACCCCGAACGCCTCCGCATCCAGTTCATGTCCGGTGCCGAGGCAAACGTCTTTGTCGAATCCACCAATGACTTCATCACGACAATAAAGGAACTCGGCCCCCTGGGCACGGAAACGGACAAAGACACCCTGAAGGCCAAACTAACCGAAGTAACCAAACTGGTCCCCTACATCAAGGTGGCCATGCGGGAAAAGCTCGCAACCCGCGTCGAGGGTCCCTATGACGGGGTCTTCACCAAGGAAGAGGTAGACAAGCTCTTTACCGAGGTCGTCTCCTACTGGATCGACCCTGAAAAGTGTCAGGCATGCACCACCTGCTTCCGCAGGTGCCCTGCCGATGCGATCATCAGTGCCAAGGGCCAGATCCACATCGTCGATCAGGAGAAGTGCCTCAAGTGCGGCACCTGCTTTGAGGTCTGTCCCCCCCGCTTCGGTGCAGTGACGAAGATAGTAGGTGCCCCGGTACCGCCCCCGCCCCCTCCTGACCAGCGGGCGGTGGTGAGGAAGGGGAAGGAGAGGGAGG
>MVRP01000224.1 GCA_002067405.1 Syntrophorhabdaceae bacterium PtaU1.Bin034
TTGCGCAAGGACGGGTGACATGAATTGAGTATCAGGACATGGATAGGCAAAAACCTCAATAATTTTCGCATGGCCTTTGGGCAAACCGGGGCCATAGCCGATTCATGGTATCAGCCGGGCGGTTTCTTCTACGGCGGTCTCGGTCCTCGGACAAAATCAGGTACATCAATCTCCGAATACAACGCAATGCAACTCGCCGTCGTCTGGTGCTGCATCAAGATACTGTCAGAAGATTCCGCAAGCCTTCCCCTGCACCTGTACCGTCGTCTTCCGACCGGCGGCAAGATAAAAGCCGTGGATCATCCCCTTTACCGCCTCCTGCATGATTCCCCCAACCCTGAGATGACCGCCTTCACGTTCCGGGAAGCGTTGAAGGCACATATCCTTGCCTGGGGCAACGGGTACGCTGAAAAGGTATATGGCCGGGGTAAGGTGGGGCGCAGCGTCATCGAACAGCTATGGCCCATCACCCCGAACCGCGTCACCGTCAAGCGTAACAAGGGCGAAAAGAAAGACATTCCCCCGCGTGAAATCTATTATCACGTGAGCATGGGCGGGACCGGTCTACCCGACGTTGATTTGACCCGCCGTCAAGTCCTGCACATCCCCGGCCTCAGTTATAACGGCCTCGTCGGGTACTCGGTTATCGCGGCCCACCGTGAAGCCATAGGCATGGGGAAATCCCTCGAGGAATACGGAGAACTGTACTTCGGTAACGGAATCCACCCGTCAATTGTCGTGTCGATGCAAGGATCCCTGAAAGACAAGGCGGCCTTCCGGGAAGCTATGACCGAGACATATGCGGGCCTCGGTAAATCTCACCGGGTGATGCTTCTTGAAGAGGCCATGAAGGTTGAAAAACTCGGCATTCCGAACGATGAAGCCCAATTCCTCGAAACCCGCAAGTATACCAACATCGACATAGGTACTCGTATCTTCCGCCTTCCTCCGCAAATGTACGGGGAGTATGACAAGGCTTCGACATATGCCAGCGCGGAGCAGTTCAGCCTCGATTACGTGGTCAAGACTCTGCGCCCATGGCTCGTTCGTCTCGAGCAGTCCTTCAATATGTCCCTCCTGTCGCCCGACGAGCAGAAGGAGTATTTCTACGAGCACCTCATAGACGGCCTCATGCGCGGTGATGCTCAGGCCCGGGCGGAATATTACACGAAGATGTTCGCGATCGGCGGGATCACAGTCAACGAGATCAATGAACTGGAAAACAGAAACCCGATAGGCCCCGATGGTGACAAACGTTTCGTGCCGTTGAACATGGTCCCCCTGGAAGATGCCGGCAAGGACCTTGAAGAACCGGCCCCGAAGGAACAGAAAAGCCGCTCCATCTACCGCAAGCGCCTTGAAAACGCCTATCGCCGTATCTTCACTGATGCATCCGAAAGGGTTGTCAGGAAGGAAGTCAAACGCATTCGTTTCCTCGCAGAGAAACACGCCAACAACGGCATTGCGGCCGCTTTCACCGAATTCTATCGGGAAATGCCCGAATACATCCAAAAACAGATAATTCCGGCCTGTTTGAGCTATTCTGAGGCCTTTTTAGGCATGGAAGAGGAACTAAACGGGCGAGAAATGCCTGATTTCAGGGCAAAACTGGACGTTTTTGTACGTGATTTTGTCTCAAAATACGCCTCGGAACTGGCTGAAAGGAACCTCGGGGAAGTCCAGAGCAGCGCGGACATCAACAAGACACTGGCCGATTGGGAAGAACACCGGGCCTATTCGCTGGCGGAGGAGCAGATAAATGACCTGTCGGAGGCCATAAAAGGAGCAATTTCATGAAAAAACAGTACGAAACCGCCGTCAAGCCCAAGCATGAGACGCGGCAGGGTAAGGAAAAGGTGAAAGACGATGGCAGAAAAACGAGTAAGTAGATTTGAACGTCGCAATTTCCCGGTTACTGAACTCAGGGCAATAACCGACGACAAGGGCCTTCGCCATATTACCGGTTATGCTGCCGTGTTCAACTCCCTGTCGGATGATCTCGGATGGTTCAGGGAAAAGATCGACCCCGGCGCCTTTTCTGAGACGATAAAGACAGACGACATTCGGGCGCTCTGGAACCACGACTCAAATTATCCCCTGGGTCGCAATAAGAGCGGCACCCTCTCCCTCAGTGAAGATGCCCATGGCCTCAAAATTGATGTTCAGCCTCCCGATACGCAGTGGGCCCGGGATCTAATGACCAGCATCGATCGTGGCGACGTAGACCAGATGTCTTTCGGATTTGAAACACTGTCCGACAGGTGGGAAACGGTAGACAAACAGGAGATACGAACGCTGATAAAGGTCCGGCTTTTTGATGTTTCCCCCGTGACCTTTCCCGCATATCCCGATACGGAAGTAGGGCTGAGAAGCCTTGAAGAATATAGAAAGACCGCCGGTCCCTCGACCGACGAAGCAGAGAGGACAGCCAATCCCTTGATCGGCCTCGGCCTCCTGAAAGAAGAGGATTCACTGTACCGCAAAATCAAAGGAATCAAGGAGGCAGATCATGAATAAGTTCCAGCTTCGCATGAAAGCGGCCTTTGACAAGATGGAGGCCATACGCAAGAAAGCAGAGGCAGAAGGCCGCGCCCTTACCGAGGAAGAGATACAGGAGCGGGCAAACCTGAAGGCCGAGATCGAGCAGACCGAACGCGAAATGCAGTCCTTCGAGGCTGAGGAAGAGCTCCGCTCTCGTCTTTTCGGCGAAGGTACCGGCGAGAGCAGATCGCAGACGGCGGGAAATCCCGAAGGCGGCAGCAGGATCACCGTTGAGGACCAGCCCATATATCGCGGGTCACCGGCAAGCGCACTCGGTCAGCAGCTTCTCGACATCCGCACAATGTCCAGACCGGACATATTCGGTGGCAACGAGGTAAGGGATGCCCGATCCCGTCTTGAGCAGGTCGAAAAGCGGAACCAGGCGAAAGAGGAAGAGCGGGCGAAGAAGGAAGGTCGGGCGGCCGCAACGGGCGGCTTCACCGTCGGCGTTCCGACCGATGGCGGTTTCTTCCTGCAGGGTGAAACCTCTGTGGACCTCATGACCAACGGTTTCAACAACTCCGAAATCCTTCCCAGAACCGCATCCAGGACTCTGGGCGCCGGTTCTCAGTTCGTTGAGATATACGGGATCGATGAGACATCGCGCAAGACCGGTTCACGCGGCGGAGGCATCAGGGTTTACACCAACAAGGAACTCGGCGAATTCACTGCGAGCAAGACCAAGTTTTCCAAAATCCGCATCGAGCCGACGAAGCTCACCGGCCTTTACAACGCATCCGGCGAGATGATGCGCAATGTGACCTTTCTCGGTCAGGAAATGCGCCAGCTTTTCGGCGAGGAATTCGCGTTCAAGTGCCAGGACCTTTGCTATCGCGGTTCGGGTGTGGGCGAGGCCATGGGCATTATGGCGGCCGGCTGTCGCGTAGAAGTAGCGAAAGAGACCGGCCAGAAAGCCGCGACCATTCTCACCGCGAACCTTTCCAAAATGTGGGCGAGATTCGTCGGCAGAAACCCTGTCTGGTTCATTAACCGCGATTGCGGTCCCGAACTGGATCAGCTTTCGATCACGGCCGGTACTGGTGCACTGGAACCCCGCTTCGTCACGTACGACGCTCAGGGCATCATGAGAATAAAGGGCGCTCCGGTCATCCCCATTGAGCAGTGTGAGACCGTCGGAACCGCCGGCGACATTCTTCTTGCCGACTGGAGTCAGTACGTCACGGCCAACAAGGGCGACATCAACGAGGCCATGTCCATTCACGTCAATTTCCTCTACGATCAGGAAACATACCGGTTCATCTACTACTTCGACGGACAGCCCCGCTGGTCTTCGGCCATTACGCCTTTCAAGGGTAGCAACACCGTGAGCCCGTTCGTCACACTCGCGACGAGATCATAAAAAGGAGGTTTTGTCATGCAGAAGATAAATAACCAGCACGTTGTAGTGCCTCTCCTGTGGCCCGACAGCCAGGACGGAGCACTTGTCGCCGATATTCTCAGCCTGAAAAACTATCGGCAGGCTGACATCTACATCATGATTGGCGCGACCATCGGCAAGGCCGGAGCCGTCACCCTGCAGAAGGGCACCAGTGTTTCGAGCGCGGCTACAGCCATGTCCTTCACCAAGTATTTCTCCACCGGTTTTGTCCTCGACTACGATGGCGCCTCGGTCGACACTCCGGCAGAGGCGGGTGAGACCGTCACCGGCGCCGGCGGCGGCGTGGGTTACATCTACAAGGACCTGGGAGGCAGGCTCATCTGTTACGCCTTCAACGGGACGACCTTTGTCGACAACGAGGTCCTGACCTTCTCCGGCGGCAAGACGGCCGTGGCCAATGGCATCCAGAAGAACGAGGACATCATGGTCCCCCGGACGGCGGCGAGCAACACGTTCGATATCGCCGCGGTCGGCAGCCAGATGTATTGCATCCCTGTTACCGCCGATATGCTCGGCGACGGGTACGATTGCCTCGAGCTCAACGTGGCCGATCTGGACACGACGGAATTGGCTGCCTGGGCGGTCCTCAGCGATCCGCGATACATGGCGGAGATCCCGGAAACGGCAATCTACGATTAAGGAGGGCATCATGAAAAAGCGCTTCCTGACGGCCGTCCTGATCATCGGGATCCTCTTCGTGGCGACGACGCTATGGGCGGCTGAACTCAACAATGTCACTGGCAAGGGCGTTGACGGAAACCTGGTCTTTTACGATGCTTCCGGGAACGAGATCAATACCTGGGATGCTACCAACAGGAAGCTGTCAATTCCTTCCGGCTCGACTCTCGAAGTATCCTCGGGCGGCACTCTTACCGCGAGCGGTACCACCACGATCACCGGCGGCACCCTCGTTAGGCCCACGATATCGGGCATGTTTCTGTCGATAAGCAGCAAAGTCCTTTCCCTGGCGGATTGGTACCTCTCCGCCGCGGACAAGCTGATCACCTTCTGGACCCTGAGCTCCGGGAGCAATGGCACGAACTATATGATCGCCTGCTCCGACACCGAGGGGAGGCTGCGTGTCATTCGCAACGACACGAACGGCTCCGTCGTCATCAAAGAGGCGGGGCAGACCGGCGTTACCATCGCCAAGGGCAAAACCGCTGTGGTCATCCACAACGGCACCGATTATGTGAGGGTCTCGGGTGATGCGACTCACTAAAACAATAAGGGGGGCGAAAGCCTCCCTTATCTCCTTTTTCAGCCATAAGGACGCCCTCGTCCTTTTCGGCATATTTGCGCTCGCCTTCGTCAATTGGGGAGACAACGTCCTTCGTGGCCAGACCTACGAGTTTATCGTCCTGGGCCTGATGGCCGCCTCTCTCCTCCTGGGAGATGCGGTCCTGTCCATTCTCGGCCTCTATCTCTCCTGCTGGTTCGCCTACCTCATGTGGGCCGGGTTCTATGGAGCGATTCCCGCTGAGATCCTTTTTCAGTCCCTCGATACCATGACGTTCATTTTCGCGGGAATGGGCGTCTACATGCTCGTGCGCAGGGGCCAGATGGAAAGGGACCGCTATATGAACTGGATATGTACCCTGACGGCCATATTCTGTGTCCTTGCCCTCGCGCAGATAACTCTTTTCCGGATGGATGTCGTAGCTACTCTGGGGAACCGCAACTTCCTGGCTGCCTGGCTGGCGATATCCTTTCCCCTGTTCTTGAGACGGAAATGGATGCGCTTCATCCCCTTGATCGCCATTTGTCTCCTCTGCACGAAGACCTCCTCGGCGATCTCGGCGGCGCTCATGGCGACTGCCTTTTGCCTTTGGGGATGGAAAGGCGCCGGAATAGCGATCATCCCCGCCGTCGCTTATTACCTCGTCTTCAAGCTGTCCGTCCACAACCTTTCCTTGGGGATCCGACTCGAATACTGGCAGGACGCTCTTTCGAAGATCTCCAACTCCTGGCAGACAATCCTTTTCGGTGTCGGCCCGGGCGTGTACTGGAGATGGGGCAACGAATTTCATTCCGAACCCGTCTACATCCTGTTCAACCTTGGCATATTCGGCCTGGCTATAGTGGCCGCGTACATATTCAGGTCATTCAGAGCGAAAGCGGACAGGCGGCTTCAGGCGGCCTTCCTCGCCGCACTCATTGATTCCTTCGGCAACCACGTGATGCACGTGGCTCTGACGGCGCTGCTGATCATCATCATCCTTGCCCTGAAAGATAGAACGGAGGGCGCAACATGAAAAAACTCATCCTTTTCGCAATTATCCTGCTCATCCTTGCCCCGGTCATGGCCATGGGGGCGGGGACGGGAACATACACGACGTCCTATAACACGGTTTGGGACAACACCTCATCTCTGGCCAAGATAAAGGTCCTGACGGTTTCCATTACCGACGACACC
>MVRP01000225.1 GCA_002067405.1 Syntrophorhabdaceae bacterium PtaU1.Bin034
CACAGCGGCGCCGAGATCGATCTCTTCTTCCTTCACCGGGGAAAAAGGTACGGCTTCGAAGCAAAGTTTAGCGAAACCCCCGGCGCCACAAAATCCATGCGCGCCGCAATGGAATCCCTCAACCTCCACCATCTCTGGATAATCCACCCCGGCACTCAGGCCTACCCCATCGATAACGACATCGACGCACTACCCCTGAAGGAAGTGTCGGGAATCTTTTCGGCCGAATAAGACGGCTCGAACCAGTATTTCTTCTTTCTTCCTTATGTTCTCGTAACGTGAGGGCCGCGCGGGGTTCCACTCCCCCGGGCAGCCACGCTGCGGATCACACCCAATAAAGATGGTTTCAGGTTCCAGAGTTCAAAGGTTCAAGGGGGAAAACAGAAGATCGTTGATTTCGAGCTTCCTCTTTGGCCTTAGACCCGCAACGCGCAACCCGGAACCCGCAACGGTCTTCTCTTTAATGAACCCCTGAAACCTCTTTCCGCGTTCCCCTAGCTCCGCCTTCTAAGTGACAGACTGTTGTCACTTAGATTCGGTATAATCAACAAAACAGGACGGCTTCTGCCGGGGCAGGGCTTTCCGACAACCATGATTCCCTCGCCTATTTCCCTTGAATTTGAAAAGGCAAAGGGGTAAAAAGGTTATGAAGCATGATCTAAAATACAACTGGTGGCCCAGGCCGCCATCCAACCTCCGGCAGCAGAAAAAAATGCGCCAGTCTCCGCAGCGTTGATAAACATCTGAGCCATAATTCATCGGTGAAATGGAGGTTTTCGTCATGCTGTGTGACATTTGTTCTAATCAACCACCGACGTCGTTCAGACGGAGTATCCAGGGGACACGCATCCGGGGAGCAAGTCGTGAGTACACAACTCTATTACAGGTACTGGGGAAAAGCTGAAAAGGGAGCAACAATCCATCATTTGCTACCTTATCACTGTCTGGATGTGGCAGCAGTGGCAGACGTCTTCCTGAAAGATAACACTTTGATGGTGCGCCGCTTGGCAGATATATCTGGCCTTGGCCAGGAGATAATACGTGGGTGGGTAATCCAAGGTCAAGCATACCATGATATCGGTAAGTTCTCCGAAAGCTTCCAGAGCCTCAGGCCCGATCTATTGGAAATGCTGCGGGGAATAGGAAGCATCCGCTCCTATACTGTTCGGCACGATAGTCTTGGATTCCTGCTGTGGCAACAGGAACTGTGCGATGTGAGTAACCTGACGAACTGGTTCGGCGTATCGTGCGATGAAACAAACGGCAGGCAGTGGTGTCGTACTCTAGCGGATTTCGGAAAGGCGGTCACGGGACATCATGGTTCACCACCTAGACTGGTTGGTCTCAACAACCTTCCCCTGCGTGTATCAGCCCATTTTAGCGATACGGACATAGCGGCAGCCAAGCAATTCTGCGCGGATTCTGCAACCGTATTGAGTAAAGCAGGGCAAAACCGCGTCTCACCTTCCTACTCAACCCAGCTGAAAGCCGGAATGAGAAAGGTATCATGGCTCATAGCTGGACTTTCGGTGTTCTGTGACTGGGTAGGTTCGAACAGCGAATGGTTTCCCTTCATGAGCACACCAATGGACCTGAAGATTTACTGGAACAACCACGCAATACCTGCCGCCGAAAGAGCATTGAGCAAGATAGGGATGGGAACCTCGACCTTTCCAGAAGGCACCAAGGTCTTTGCGGATATCTTTGAGACCATTCGCGAGCCAAGTCCAATGCAGCGATATGTTTCAGACTGTCCGATACCGCAAGAAGCACAGCTTCTTATCATCGAGGACGTGACGGGATCCGGCAAGACGGAGTCCGCCATGTTCGCTGCACAACGCCTTATGTCTGCGAGACTGGCGAATGGGTTCTTCATCGCCCTGCCAACGATGGCTACCTCAAATGCCATGTACGAACGAATGACAAATACCTATCGCAGGTTATTTAGCGATAGAGCCCGCCCTTCCCTCATCCTTTCTCACAGCGCACGTCATCTTTCTGATGCGTTTGCAGATTCAATCGCCTTTCTTGCCGAAGACGGCCCAGGGCGTGATAACGTCCAGGCCGATGACCCGGCCAGCCCTCAGTGTTCCGCCTGGCTTGCCGACAATCGCAAGAAGGCTCTTTTGGCTGATGCAGGTGTCGGAACACTCGATCAGGCGTTGCTTGGTATTCTCCCCTCCCGATTCCAATCTCTCCGCCTTTTCGGCATGGCCGGGCACGTTTTGATTGTCGATGAAGTCCACGCATACGACCCTTATATGAATAAACTTCTTCAAACATTGCTCTATTTCCACAGCACGCTCGGAGGGAGCGTCGTATTGCTGTCCGCAACTTTGCCACAACGATTGCGCCAAGAAATGATAGACAGCTTTGCCAGGGGACGGGGCGTCGATAACCCGCCAGAAGTGTCTTCTTCCCACTATCCTCTTATAACTCGCTATTCTCTAAGCCACGGAATCACCGAAGACACGATCCAAGCGCCCGGTTTCAGCCGTAAGGAGATGAAGATCGAGATCGTACCCGAAATGGCCGATGTGCTCCACCTGATTACGGAGGCTTCGGGAGAAGGCAGGTGTGTCTGCTGGATACGCAACACTGTCCATGATGCACTGGCTGGGTATGACGAGCTGTGCTCACGGATACCCGCCGAGAACCTCCTCCTGTTCCATGCACGTTTCGCCATGGGAGATCGGTTGGATATCGAAAAAGCTGTCAAGGCCACCTTCGGAAAAGACAGTACAGAACGGGAAAGAAAGGGTATTGTGCTTGTCGCCACACAGGTGGTGGAACAATCTCTGGACCTTGATTTTGATGTGCTCCTGACGGATCTGCCACCGATGGACCTCCTGATCCAGAGATCGGGCCGGCTCCACCGTCATATCCGCGACGAGAAAGGGAATCCACTTCCCGGGCCGGGCAAGAAGGATCGCCGTGAGCGGGCATGTCTCTATGTCCATTCTCCCCTGCCCCGCGACGGTGCGGACGGAGACTGGTACGAAAAAGCATTCCCGAAGGGGGCATATGTTTATCCCAACCACGGCTCCCTGTGGCTGACAGCGAGGTTGCTGGAAAACAAGGACGTTCTCAGAATCCCGGACGACTCCCGAGAACTCATTGAAGCTGTGTTCTCGGGAAATACTGAGCATACGATACCTGAAGCGCTTTACCGGCGCGACCTTGAAGCAGAGGCCAACTGGCAGGCTGAAAGATCGCTTGCCCGCATCAACATGTTGAAGCTCGAGGAAGGGTACAGCGCAACCTGGAATCAATGGCTGGAGGATATGCAGACTCCAACAAGGCTGGGGGGCATCGAGACTACGGTAAGACTCGCCAGATGGGACGGAAGTGAGTTGAGACCCTGGTATGAGGATAGCGATTTCCCGTGGGATATGAGCCAGGTGAGCGTTAACAGCAAGCTAGTCTCCGGGGAGGCAGACTACGGAAAATACCTTGGCGAAGTAGTCAACACACTGAAACAGGAGCTCCCGGACAAAGGCAAGTGGAGCATCCTGGTCGTAATGGAACAGCGCGAAGACGGAAAATGGCAGGGTTTTGGGGAGGATAGGGACGGAAAGCCGGTGGTCCTGGTTTACGACAAAACTGCTGGCCTGATTATTTCACGAAAATAGAGAAAGGGGGCCCATAGTGCTTTTCAACCTTATTGACGAGAAGTGGATTCCCGTTAAGCGACGGGATGGAACACAAGAGAAGATCGCTCCATGGCAAATAACGGAAGCATTTACCGATAACCCGGTTGTTTCACTAAATTCTGTCCGAGCTGATTTTAACGGAGCCCTCGCCCAGTTTCTTATCGGTCTGGTACAAACCATCGCCGCACCTTCAGGTGAGGATGAATGGGAAAACTCCTTCGCCTCTCCACCCGCACCGCAAATGCTGAGGGCGAAGCTGATGACAATTCGCCACGCCTTCGAACTCGGTGGGGATGGTCCGCGGTTCATGCAGGACCTGGAAAAACTGGATGTTAAACCTAAAGGTATCTTTTCACTTCTAATTGACGCCCCCGGAGACAACGCCATAGATAAGAACGCCGATCACTTTGTAAAGCGGGATGCTGTGACTTGTCTGTGCCCCTCCTGTTGCGCGACTGCCTTGTTTACGGCGCAAACAAATGCGCCTGCAGGCGGGGTCGGTTACAGGACATCTCTGCGAGGTGGCGGCCCGCTAACAACGCTCGTGCTCGGCGATGGCGATCATGACACCCTCTGGCATCTCATTTGGCTGAATGTCCTGGGCGAGGACACGTTTTTACGAACCTGCGCCAATCCTAGGATGACCGCAGAAGCTGCCAAATTCCCCTGGCTCGGAAAAACCAGAACTAGTGAGAAGGATACTGGCCTCAGGACGATGCCAGATGACGTCCATCCGGCACAGATGTTCTGGGGTATGCCGAGGAGGATAAATCTGGATCTAGCCGACTTGGACCCAGGTGTTTGCGAACTTTGCGGCGATACAGCAAAAGCTGTCGTCAGAACCTACAGGGAAAAGAACTACGGCACAAACTACGAGGGTTCCTGGCTTCATCCACTTTCACCATACTCTCAGAACAAAGACGGCATCCATCTACCGGCGCATGCTCAACCGGGGGGCATGCATTTCCGTCATTGGCTGGGGCTGGTACAAGAAGACATCGTTAACAAACGGCAACCAGTGCTTGTGGTCCATGAGTTTCGCGAGAATGGTCGGCAAGATGGTACTGAACAGTTCCGTCTCTGGGCCTTCGGTTATGACATGGACAATATGAAGGCGCGTTGCTGGTATGAATCCTTTATGCCGCTCCTGTATGTCAGCCCCAGGTTTCGACAGGATTACGAAGACTGCGTAGCATCACTGGTTATGGCAGCCAACGAGATTGCATCCAACACGCGGAGGGCCGTGAAGAAGGCATGGTTTAGAAGGCCGGGTGATGTGAAGGGAACGGACACGATTTCTTCGATTGACAGCATGTTCTGGCACGACACGGAGGGGGCTTTTTATCAGACTCTAGGTGAACTGGGAGCATGCCTGGACGCCAATAACGATAGCCTCGGCATTAGAACTGCCTGGCACAGGACTCTTTGCAGTGAAGCACTGCGGATATTCGACGGTTCCACGCTCGACGGTCCAATCGCAGATGCCGACCCGAAACGGATCGTAACGGCAAGAAGGGAGCTCCAGCAATACAATCACGGGAAGAAGGTCAAGATGATTCTAGGGTTGCCCATTAACAAGATGGCTGAGGTCCGCAAAAAGAAGTCGAAACCACAGAACCGGACAATCCTATGAGCAAGGAGGAAATATGGCAGAGTATCTAACATTCGGCAAAGGGTCCCCTGAATTCCTTGAACTCGTCAAATGGTGGCAGGACCTTGAGAGTGACCGCGGCGCACGAGCGGAGCTGCGACGATGCAGAAACCCGGCTGAGGTTGTTTTCTCCCCCGCATATCACCGTCTCCGGCGAGCTATTTTGCGGATTGAGGGTATTAAGGGTATTCAAGACGAAAAATTGGCTCTCGTGGTCGGTCTGGCTGCCAGGGTTAAGGCCAACAACGAAAGTATGGACATCGCTGAACAGATGGCTGCGGGAAAAGGAGATAAGGCCGTTGTCAGCGGGCTCCGCTTCCGGCGCATGCTCAAAGCCCGCGGAGGCGATGAGGTGTTTACGCTGATGAGCCGTATAATCTCCCTCCTGGGAGGTGCAGTCAATCTGCAGAGTCTGGCGCAAAGCGTTTACTGGTGGAATGACAAGACGCAAAAAGAATGGGCTTTCAGCTACTATTCAAAAGCGCCTCACAATGAAGCATAACCAATAGAATGTAAAGGAGAACAATATGAGCAAGTATATCCAGCTACACCTTTTGACATCCTATCCCCCTTCAAACCTTAACCGCGATGACCTAGGACGTCCCAAGACAGCGGTGATGGGAGGAAAAACACGCCTTCGTATATCGTCGCAAAGCCTCAAGCGCGCATGGCGCACTTCCCCAATATTCCTTGAAGCTCTTAAGGGGCACATAGGCGAGAGAACCAAAATGATGGGTGTCGAGGCCTATAAAGACCTCGTCAAGAGGGGTGTAAGCGAAGCAAAAGCGAAGGAATGGGCTGCAAAGATAGCCGGGGTGTTCGGCGAATGTGAGGCGGCAAACAAGGACAAACCTCTTGAGGAACTCAAGATCAAGTGCGTATTCCGACCCAAACCGGCCACCGAATATGATTGAATGCGGCCACCGAATATGACCCAAACCGGCCACCCATTACGATGAATCCGGCCACCTCCGAAAGAGCCTGAAAGACACGCTGGACAACGGGATGATCATGG
>MVRP01000226.1 GCA_002067405.1 Syntrophorhabdaceae bacterium PtaU1.Bin034
ATCGGCGAATGTGGCAACCATCATGACGAGGAGGACCACCCCTGCAATCATGGACATGAGGTTGCACAAGAGTTTCACAAATCGTTGCATGGGTTTCCTCCTTCTGTCCCCCCAACTCCGATAGGTCAAAATCTGGTTGTACGTTCACGAACCGGCACACGGTCCCGGCAGAAATCTGCGCTGACCGTGTGCCGTGGAAACAATTACGTTAAGGGTTGGATTTCAGGAAATCGAACGCAAATTTAAGAGACTCTTCACCGGGCAACCCCAGCTTTTTTGTACGGGCAACATAGGCGTCGAGCAGAGGCTTTACCATTTTTCTGGTCTCCGCCACTTCTTCCTTGGATATGGTCGTAATCTTCATGCCCTTCGAAACTGCAAAGTCAACTGCTTCCTTGTCGGTCTCGTCCCAGGTTTTCCCTACTTTATCGGCCCATTCTTCACTGACCTGTTCCATGACTCTCTGAACATCGGGAGGCAGGGAATTCCACTTATTCTTGTTCATTACCACCGCGAGTGCCGAGACACTGCCGATTCCGTCGTTTACCTGCATTCCCTTGAGCAGATCGCCCCAGCGAAAGCTCTTCAAGCCCTCCCGGGCCAGAAGCACACCTTCGGCAACTCCCCTCTGAAAGGCCTCGTACGCATCGCCTATTGGAACGGAAACAGGGACAGCCCCCATAGCAGCCGCTGTCTTGCTGGTTTCTCCCGCAGCCCTTATCTTCTTGCCCTTGAGATCGTGTATCGAAGGCAGCGGTTTAACCGTCATGAAGAAATCGGGGCCCGAGCAAAAGAGGTAGAGCACTTTCACATCATCAAACTCTTTCGGCTTGAACTTCTTGTACCACGCGTTGATCAGCTTTGTGGCTTGGGCCGAGCTTTTCAGCCCTATGGGAAGGTGAACCAGTTCCGACATAGGGAACCTTCCTGCGGTCCACTGGGTGGCGGTCACGCTGATATCCGTGATGCCGCGCACCGCACCCTCGTAAGACTGATTCGCCGGGACGAGGGTTCCGCCGGGAAGATAATTGATTTTGACCTTTCCGTTAGTCTTTTTCTCCACCTCTTTGCACCACTGCTCTGAGAGTTTGGAGAGATTGTTCAAAGGCGGCCAGAAGTTTGCGTATTTGAGCCTGATGACCTTGTCCTCTGCTGCATAAAGCTGACCCGCCAAAATAAAAAAGACCGAAACGACCAAAAACCACATGATACAGTTAAATCCACTCCTTCTCATAACTACCCCCTGTTTCTTGATTTGAGTCTCTCCCATGTACCTTTCAGTACCGGATACTGTTGCTAATTAGCTCACCTCCTGCATCTGCCTCATTTGAGAACTGCGACTGCGTTGAATAGCAGTTCCCGATCCACCCCCACATCCTGTCAGAAGACAAAGCATAGTGTGGAGGAGTAGACCGACCGCCCGGTCGCATCCAAATGTCAAAACTATTTGCATTGCCGCAACAAACCGTCCTAATTCTGTTCAAGATTTGCCAAACAACGAACATCTGCCCGATCCTTGCCAATCAGGGCCTCTTGTCATGGCACTCACTCCTGTACCCCCAAACCCCGCAACATGGTAGTGCGGTAAGCCCTGGCGTATGCAACGGCATCGAACGAGTCTCCAAGAAGACACCACTGGAGATGCATACCAACAAAATTAGCAATAATAATATGGGCTTGAATGTTGATATCGAGGTCCTTCCTGACGACCCCTTCCTTCTGTCCCTGATCAATAAGTGAGGTGATAAAGTCATGAGCTCTCGTCTGGATGCCTTTCATCTTGCCTTCGGCGACGCTGCCGGTCCCTGCAATTTCCCCCAGCACCGTACTTGATACCAAAAGGAGTTCTTTTTTCTCACGGGCAAATTCAGTAATGAATCTATAGAACGCTTTAAACTTGGGGATGAACCCTCCCTGAGCGCTGTTTGCTGTATCAAAGGCCTGCTCCCACAACTCATAGAAAAATTTCTCGAGGATCTCCTCTAGGATCTGGTCTTTGCCGGTGAAATGCCAGTAGAGGGTCCCTTTGGCAACGCCGGCTGCATCTGTCAGTTCCTTCGTGGTGGTGCCCACGAACCCTTTCGTCAGGAAGAGCTTTATGCTTGCATCTATGATTCTTTCTCTAACGTTTTCCTGCTTGTTGGCCAACTTCTATTCCTCTTTTGCTTCTGGCCAGCACTCAGACTGACCACCCAGTCTAGTAATAACTTTTTCAAGCTTAGTAAACAAACATCCGACTTGTCAAGAAAAATCATGTCGCCCCGGCTGCTTTTTGGCAGAAATAAAACTATTTAATATTACAACAGGTTTGTATGATATAGCCGAAATAGGGACACTCCCGCTTCGCACATGGAGGGAATGAAAGAGGAAGTAGAACTTTTTCTTGACAACCGATGTATGTCGGAGCTATAAGAAATCCTATGAACCTAACGGACCGGTCGGTCGGTCGTCTCATCGTGAAAGGCATGAAATGAAAAATGACAACTCCGTAAGAGAGAGAATAGTCGAAGCGGGTATAAAACTGTTTCTCGCAAACGGCTTTGCGGGAACCTCGGTGAAGCAGCTTGCCGAGGCGGCGGGAGTTGCCAAAGGAACACTCTACTGGCACTTTAAGAGCAAGGACCAGATCCTGGAGGAGATATTCGACAGGTTCGCCACCGAGTTCTACGAACCTCTTTTCAAAAAGGTAGAGGAGTGCGACGGGGACTTCCTGACGAAATTCAAGGTCTACTACAAGACCATTACCGAATCTGCCCTGGAAAAGAAAGAACTGGTAATGGTCTGCACCACGATCTCCGGGGAACTGGCAGGCACAAATACCGACGCTGAGAGAAAGATACGGGACATTCAGATGAAGTTTCACGATTTCAATAAACGACTCCTGGAGTATGGCAAGAAGGAAGGGACTATTCCGGCGGATTGTGATACCGATACCCAGGCCCATATCCTGCTGGGGAGCTTTGCGGGCATGCATCTCCAATGGTACCTTTTTGAACAGTCTTTTGACGCCGGGGCATACGCTCGGGCCTACCGGTGGAGCATATTGAGGGGTTTGGGTGTTAAGTCAGCAGAATAAACGGCAAGTCGGAGCAGACAGGCACAAGCATGGAAAAGACGAGTTCGTGGGAAGCAGGTAACGTTAAGGTGTGGCCAGAAAACGACTGGGAGGTCAGTCTATAAAGCTGTAACAGAAAATTTGCGGTCGCAAGGCGGGTCGAGCCAGACATAATTAGCGGAAACGTTTTCTAAGAATGGCATAAAGCAGGAGGAGGACGTCATGGATTTCAGGCTTTCGGACATTCAAGTGGACATAAAAAAAGCGGCGCGGGAATTTGCTGAGGGTGAGTTCACAAAAGTTGCGAAGGAATGTGATCGAAACGAGGCACCACCATTGGATCTTCTAAAAAAGTCACAGGGACTAGGCTTTATTGGTGTATTCGTCGACGAACAATACGGCGGAATGGGTCTTGGATTTCTGGAAACAGCGCTGGTCATGGAAGAATTCTGGCGGGTTGACCCGGGTATCGGCAGCCAAATCATGTGCCAGGCATTCGGGGCCGAGATGCTCCTTCTTTACGGAACAGAAGAGCAGAAGGAACGCTACCTGAAGATGGTTTGCCAGGGTAGCAAGATCGGTGCGGTTGCCGTGACGGAGCCGGATGCAGGAAGCGACGTACTCAACGTATCCACAAAAGCCGTCAAACAGGACGGTGGCTACCTGATCAATGGGTCGAAGATGTTTATATCGAATGGTGATATCGCCGATTTCTTCGTTACCCTTTGCCTTACGAACCCGGAAGCTGAGGCAAAAAATCATCGACACAGTGTCATCGTGGTCGATGGTGATAGGCCGGGCATCGAACGCAACAAGATACGGGGAAAACTCGGGATCAGGGCCCATGATACGGCTGAGATCACCTTCAACAACGTGTGGGTCCCCGAGAAAAACCTGATAGGAGAGGAGGGCAAGGGCTTCGAATGCTTCATGGCGTTCTTTAACCGGTCCCGTACCTACATTGCTGCACAAGGTGTAGGAGTTGCCCAGGGCGCACTGGAAATGGCACTGAAGCACGTAAAGAAACGGAAGGTTTTCGGAAAGCCGCTCGCCGCAAGCGAATTAGTCATGGTGAGACTGGCAGAGTTGGCAACATTGATAGAGGCTGCCCGGAACATGACATATAAGGCAGCATGGAAGATAGACCAGGGAATGGCTGATCCTGCGTTGACCTCAATGGCCAAATGGTATGCGGGAGAAGTAGGGGTAAAAGTGGTTGACGCAGCCCTTCAACTCCACGGTGGCTATGGTTATATCGATGAATATGATATCAGCCGGTTCTATCGTGACGCAAAGATAGTAGAGATTTACGAAGGCGTGAAAGACATAGAGAAGCTCGTTATCGGGCGTCATTTGATCAAGGGGCAGGTGTCGTTCTAGACAACAGGCGTTTTTGCAGAGCAGCGGGGATAACAGGTAATTATTGAACGTCAGAGAGAAGGGGCAGGCGATGAGTGAGAGAAAATACAAAGTGTGGCCGATGTGGGTTCCAAAGTCCTTCGAGGTGGATAAACCGACATCAGAATATATTCGGGAATGGGCAACGATCAGACCGAAGGGCGTGGCAATCAGCTTCTACGGACGGGACATCATCTATGACGAATTGAACAGGTTGATCGACAAGGCGGCATGGGGTCTTGTCGATCTCGGAGTAGAGAAAGGCGATCGCGTAGCCATTCACATGGACAACTGCCCGCAGTTCGTTATCGCCTATTTTGGTGTCCAAAGAGCCGGAGGGGTCGTGGTCCCGGTCAACCCGATGTTCAAACCTGCAGAACTGGAGCATGAGCTCAATGACGCAGGTGCAAAGGCTCTTATAGGTCTCGATTCTCTCTATGAGGACGTAGAAAAAATACGGTTCAAAACCGGTCTCAAAACCGTCGTCCTCACCTCCCTCATGGACTACGCGCCGGAGAAAGCAGTCTTTCCCCTGCCGTTTGAGAGGAAGAGGAAATCCTTCGCAGATACCGTTCTCTTTGATGATTTTCTTTCAAAATCAGAAGATGGCCAGATATGCAGGGTGGATGATCTTAAAAAGGATCTGGCGCTGCTCCAGTATACAGGTGGAACAACGGGTATCCCCAAGGGGGCCATGATAAGCCACCATATGCTTTCCTATGTGAGTGTAGGAACAGCCTATTGGTACCATCACCGGGAAGATGACGTACATCTTGCTGTCACTCCCCTTTTTCACGTTATGGGCCAGCAGGTATCCATGTGTACCCCTCTTGTTTCCGGAGGAAGAGCTGTACTTCTCACCCGGTTCATACCAGAGGCAGTAGCGCAGGCTATAGAGCATTACGGCTGTACCGTTTGGGTCGCCGCTACGACGATGATAATCGCCCTTCTTTCTATACCGAACATCGGAGATTACAATATGAAGTCTCTGCGGTGTTTGAATACGGGAGGATCATCTGTCTCTCTCGAACTGCAGAGGAAGATGAGCGAGCTTCTTCCGACCACCCTTGTGGGAGAAGGGTACGGCATGTCCGAGACATTGCCTCAGGGAGGCGCCACCACGCCGTTTTATCGCTACAAGCCCGGCTTCGTCGGTATCGCCCAGCTCAACGAAGCAAAGATCGTCGATCTGGAGACGGGAACAAAGGAAATGCCTCCGAATGAACAAGGCGAGTTGATCGTGAAAGGACCTGCCGTCATGAAGGGCTACTGGAACAAGCCTGAAGAGACCCGGGACACGATAGTCGACAGCTGGCTCCATACCGGTGATATAGCACTGATGGATGAAGATGGTTACATCAAGCTCCTGGGCCGTAAACGGGAGATGATCAAGTGTTCGGGGTTCAGTGTGTTCCCTGCCGAGGTTGAAGACCTTCTCTACCGTCACCCGGCTGTGAAAGAGGTGGCGGTAATCGGAGTGGACGATTCCTACAGAGGAAGCAGTCCAAAGGCCTTCATTATCCTGAAACCTGATTACGTAAACAAGGTAACTACAGACGATATCCTTGATTGGTGCAAGGACAACATGGCGACGTACAAACGGCCGCGGTTTATAGAATTTATGGAGGACCTGCCGAGAAGCAGCGCAGGAAAAGTCCTCAAGAGACTTTTGGCATGAGATTGAGCGCTGAAGGAGTTGCAGCTGATGCTCGGGGGTCGAATCCGGGTACAGGGCTTCGAACACCAGCTGACCTGCAAGCGCGCCAGGAGAAAGGATCACAAGGAGCATCTAATGAATCTTGCACCATCACCCCCCACCCGGGTCTCAACCTGCATCCAGTGCGGCAAG
>MVRP01000227.1 GCA_002067405.1 Syntrophorhabdaceae bacterium PtaU1.Bin034
GCGCTTCTATTGTATCCCGTCCCGAGAAGACTACTTCTTCCCCTATGCTTTTGTCTGACGTCGCGACCGGGCAGACGCCATGAAAAATCATCTCTATCGCCGCATCTGCTATAGCGTCGATCTTATCTTTTGACTTATAATCGAACCAGTAGGTCATCCAGGTTATCATGCCGATCATGTGGAGAGCGGCCCAGGAAGGCCTTATGCTACTCTTGATTTTGCCTGTGGACTGCAGCTCATCGATTGTGTTGCGAAGAAGTAAATAGAACTTTTTTCGCTCGACCTTGATTTGTTTGAAGTACTTACCCTTCGTTACAAGAGAGTCGTGGAGTATAAAACGGAATTCGGGGTGGAGGCAAACGAGCAGGCTGTAATCCCTGATTATTGCTTTCAGCCTTTCATACGGCTCTTCTATTGCAGCTACCTTCTTCATGTAGGGCTGCAATATCTCGCTTATCACCCGCATGTGAACTGAAAGTAAGAGGTGATTCTTACTCTTGAAATAGTAGTACAGGGTTGGCTTTGTCAATTTAGCAGCCAGACAAATGTCATTAGTCGAGGTAGCCTGGAACCCCTTTGTCATAAAAAGCTTCACCGCTTTCTTAAGGATAATGGTCTTCGTCTCCTGCGGATCACGTTTGTACCGGGTATTTTCCATATAGTTCTCCTTTTTTCAAACCAAACTGAGACCAACGTTCGGCCGGTCTGTACGGCGTTAAAACCCGTTGAAGACCGCTATTTGCCGGCGGTGATGACACTACACCGTTATATATCATAATATATAACGTTAAGTCAAACATTATCTGTCTGCTTCTGCAAAATAGATTCCCACGGGCTCACACCGGGTACCCGTGGTGTCTCTACGGGTGACGCCCTTGAACGGCCATGAGCCAACCATTCGGCATTCACCCCTGGCCTCGGAGTACCCGCTTGCGGGTCGTGGGTCCTCTGCCGGTTTCGCGTCGAGTGGGAATCTACGAGCGAGCAAAGCGAGCCATTAAGGGGGAGGCTCCACGGGCCGGGCACCGCCAGGCGGTCGCGTGGAGGGGGCGACGCAAGCCGACGAATTACTGCCTCTTCCTTTTGTTGAAGGGGAGGCTCCGACAGCTTTGCTGGTGGAGGGGGCGACGCAAGCCGACGAATTACTGCCTCTTCCTTTTGTTGAAGGGGAGGCTCCGACAGCTTTGCTGGTGGAGGGGGCGACGCAAGCCCCAATATATAGAAATGCGGTCCGATGTCTTGTGTCGGCTATTCAGGATAAAACACGAGGACGTATTCGGATCAAAGCCCTGCCCCTCGAAATTCACAAGGATGGTGCGGTTGCTTATTTATTCGAGTTCCTGCCTGGATAGACCTTGAAAAACTATCATCTCAACCAAATTAGCTATATCGTCTGCCTTCTCTCGCCTTTGTTCGCTTATGGTTGATTGGTTTTGTGTAGTTGTCCTGCGCGATGATACTTTTCCATAATCATACCAGTAGGTAATCCATGTTATCATACCCAGTATCAGTAACGCAGCAGGTGCGGGCTTGAAATTACTATTAAATATGCCTTTTGATTGAAGTTCTTCGATCGTGTCACGAAGAAGATGATAGTGTTCTTTCCAGGCCTTCTTGATCTCCTTGGAATATTTATCTTTTATATCCAAGCTGCCATGCAGCAGAAACCGTAGTGCCGGATCGGAACAAATCATCTTTGTGTACTCTCTGACCATCGTGCGGCAACGAGCGTCAGGGTCAGATATTGCCCTGACTTTCTCCATGTAGGGAACAAGATCTCTCTCTATGCCTTTCATATGAACGGAAAAAAGCAGGTCGTTCTTGCTGTCAAAATAATAGTACAAGGTGGGTTTGGTCAGTTTTGCCGTGGCGGCAATCTCTCCTATGGATGTTGCTTCATATCCTTTTGCAAGAAAAAGTTTCGTCGCAGCATCTAAAAGACTTTCCAGTGTTTTGTCCGGATTAACCTTTTTTTTTCGCAATCTCGGTTTATCTTTAACTGCCATGCCTCTCTCCAGACCTGACTGTGCCCTCACTTGAGACTTTTTATCTATCATAAAACAACAACCTAATTGTATAGACTTCGTTATTTCGTGTCAACAACTCCGATCGATCTGCCTTTTCTCGAAAAATACTGACATCAGATGAAAAATAAGTTGACAGGGTACTGTAAAAGATGTATATGTTAACTGATCGGTAAGACACAATATTACTGACCGGTAAATAATATTATGAGAAGACAAAGAAGAAGAGTCGCATGCTGTGTCCGGGCCTGATTATTCGTAAGGTAGGTTTGTGCAGCTTCGGTTTAAAGAGCTTAGGCTCAATCATTTTTGAGGAGGGTGAATTTCCATGAAAGATTTCAACTATTTTGCCCCAAAGACGGTTAATGAAGCCGTCGCCAAGCTTGTTGAATTGCAGGGCGAGGGGAAGATCATTTGCGGCGGTCAATCGTTATTGGTGCTCATGAAACAAAACATGTTAATGACAGAAAACATTGTCGATATCCACGGGATTTCCGAGCTTGACTACATTAAGTACGCGGATAATCAGGGCTTGTCTATAGGTGCTTTGACGACCCACGCCGCTGTGGAGGAGTCAGAAGTCCTGAAGGAGAAGTATCCGGTGTTCGCCGAAATGGAAGACAACCTTGCAGTGCCACAGACCCGTAATTACGGGACAATCGGTGGAAATGTGTGCCACGGAGACCCTGCAGCCGATGTTCCTGGCGTCCTGATCGCTATGAATGCCACATATCAACTGAAAGGTAAGGGTGGAGAGCGAATCGTAAACGCAAAGGACTTCTACAAGGACCTGCTCGAGGTGGACTTGAAGGACGATGAAATCCTTTGCGAAGTCCGTGTCCCTGCACTTCCGGCAAATTCCGGAGTTGCACACGAGAAGCTGATGGCCCAGAAGGGTGACATGGGTATTGTCGGAGCTGCGGCTTTTGTCAAGATAAACCCTTCGAACGGGGTTTGTGAGGATGTAAGAATTGCGTTGACGAATGTCGCTAATGTTCCTTTCAGGGCACACACCTCGGAGAAAGTCCTCATCGGAAGGAAAATAGACGAAGGACTTCTTGAGGAAGCCGGTAGAATAGCGTCGGAAGAGGTTGATCCGCCTTCCGATACACATGCATCCGCAGAATACCGCAAAGATATGGCACGAGTCTTCCTGAAGAGGGTTACGGCGAAAGCTTATGCGAGAGCACAAAAGAATCAGTAAAAATTACGGAGGTATTTGATATGAAGGAAGACCTTAGAGACCTGCAATTCAGGCTTAACGGGAAAGAGGTTCAGGCACAAGTAAAACCGAAAACATTATTGCTGGAACTTCTCCGGGAGGAATTCAAGCTTACGGGCACCCGGACGGGGTGCGAGGTCAGTGCATGCGGGGCCTGCACCGTCAATCTCGACGGGAAGGCGGTAAGATCCTGTTCAATTCTTGCTATCCAGGTAAACGGCCACGAAGTGGTGACGATAGAAGGCGTGGCGGACGGCGACAAGCTGCACCCCATACAGGAAGCAATGGTGAATCACGGCGCAATTGAGTGCGGTTTCTGCACATCGGGAATGGTCATGTCCGCCCGGGCGCTTCTCCTGAAAAATCCCAAACCTACAAGAGAGGATGTCAAGAAGGCCATTCAGGGGAACCTCTGTGCGGACAGCGGCTACGTCAAATACGTTGAAGCCATAGAAATGGCAGCAAACGTTCTACAGGAAAAACGCTAAGGAGGTTTCTATGGAAGCACATGAAAATAAATATTCCATCTTAGGAAAACGAGTACCGAGGGTCGATACGAGATTAAAAGTACAGGGAAAGGCCAAGTATGCGGCTGACTACGAGATGCCGGGCATGCTGTGGGGCAAGATCAAGAGAGCGCCCTATGCCCACGCGAGGATACTCAGCATCGATACGAGCAAAGCAGAAAGACTGCCGGGCGTGAAAGGCGTTGTGGTCGGCAAGGATTTCGGCAATTTCAAATGGGGTTGGCAGGGGCATACCCGCGATGAGAGCCCGCTGGCGACAGACAAGGTCAGGTACCTGTATGAGGGCGTTGCTGCGGTGGCAGCGATCGACAAGGATATCGCTGAAGAAGCCTGCGATCTGATTGATATTGAATACGAGGAACTGCCCGGGGTGTTCGATCCTTTCGAGGCGATGAAGGAAGGAGCCCCGCTTGTCCATGAGAATAAGCCAAGAAACATCCTTGTCGAGTATCACTGGGATTTCGGCAATGTGGACAAGGCGTTCGACGAATCCTACCTGGTAAAAGAAGAACTGTTCCAGACACCAAGGATGGCAAAAGGATATATCGAACCGCCATCGGCGCTTGCCTGGTGGGAGCACGATACCCTTCACTATCTGGGCTCAAAAGGCAGCCCCTACATGCTCTGGCGGATCTTTGGAAGGGCATTTAACCTTCCACTAAGTAAAGTTCGCGTAATAACGCCGGTGATCGGCTGCGACTTCGGCGGTACGAAGAACGACGGTCACGCACTCGATTTCGCGGCCATCCTGCTGGCAAAGAAAACCGGCAGGCCGGTCAAGATCGTTTATACCCAGTGGGAAGAGCTCACCACGTGCCTGAGACGTCATCCGATGTGGATGAGGACGAAGATAGGGCTTTCGAGGGACGGCATCATCAAAGGTCTTTACACGAACGTAGTCGCCGATGGTGGGGCTTATGCGAGGATGAGCCCGGTCAGTATGTACCTCACAAACGGCTTTGTTACACTGCCTTACAAGTTTGACAATTTCAAAACTGATACCTGGAATATCTATACGAACAATCCCATGTCCGCGGCTATGAGAGGGCACGGCATGTACCACACGAGATATGCAATTGACTGCCTGCTCGACATGATGGCCAAGGAACTGGGGATCGATCCGGTCGAAATAAGGCTGAAGAACTGCCTCGACGACATCAAGGCCGGAGAGACTTACTACACGGTCAACAAGCTGCGCGTGGCTTCGTGCGGCGTGAAAGAGTGCCTCACGCAAAGCCGCGATCTATTCGGCTGGGACGACTACCACAAGAACACGAAGAAAGTCGACGGCCACATCGCCAGGGGCGCCGGTGTCTCCTGCACCGGGTACCTGAGCGGCGCACGACTCACCGGCCATAACTCCTGTTCCGCACTTGTCCGGATCAACGAGGACGGCAGCGTCAACGTGCAGACCGGCGCTACCGACGTGGGCATGGGTTCCGATACGGCCATGTGTATGATCGCGGCTGAGGTGCTGGGACTCCAGATGAGCGACGTCGAAATAAAAAGAGTTGACACATCCTACAGCTACCCTGACCCCGGCTCCTATGGAAGCAGAGTGACCATTTATGCAGGCGAAGCCACTGCAAGGGCAGCAGAGGATGCAAAGAAGCAGATTCTGGAAGCAGCGGCAAAAGAGATGGGGCTGTTCCCGGAAGAACTCGACATAAAAGACAGGAAAGTCATCATGAAGACCGACGAGACCAAGTTCATGCCGTGGCTGCAGGCGGTAAGGATTGCCTGCTATGCATCCATAGGTAATGTTATCGTCGGAAAAGGTGTTTCGAGGAAAGGTACCCAGGGCTTTTCTCCGAAAGCGTTCGAGACGGGCGTTGGCGATGTCGGGACAAACTACGGCTTTGCTGCCCAGATCAACGAGGTTGAAGTCGACCTCGAAACCGGTGTGGTGAAGTGCACCGAAAAGAGTTCGATGGCCGATGACTGCGGATTCCCTCTGAACCCGGATATCGTCGAGACCCAGTGCATTGGCGGATCCTACCATCAGGCTATCGCTCCGGGGCTTTACGAGGAGTTTTACATGGATAACGGCAGCACGCTGAACCCGAACTTCGTCGACTACAAGCGGCCTCGTGCGTACGAAGCGCCGTTCCCCAAATTCGCCCATGTCATTACCCATGATCCGTTTGGTCCGTTCGGCGTGAAGGAATGCAGCGAGGCGACCAATTGTACCGGAGCGCCTGCAGTCATCAGCGCAATCTACGATGCAACAGGCGTGATGATCAAAAACATGCCGGCGACGCCCGAAAAGATGTGGCGGGCCTTAAGAGCGAAAAAAGAGGAAGCAAAGAAGTAGCTCA
>MVRP01000228.1 GCA_002067405.1 Syntrophorhabdaceae bacterium PtaU1.Bin034
TCCCGGTGCTTCCGGGAATAAGTATAGCCAGGTACCTGTGGGTAGGGAAGCATGGATATAAGATACAAGGGGGAGGCTCCGGCAGCTTTGCTGGCAGAGGGGGCGACGCGAGCCCCAATAATTGCAGTGTGCAGTATGTGCGGGGAATACTGCGCGATGAAAATAATAACCGAGTACTTTAAGAAATAGATGGAATATCCTTCTGAATGGCCTGTCCGGATATACACGGTGGCGCAACTCACCTCGCGCATCCGGGACGCCATTTACCGCCAGTTCAGGGATGTTGTGGTGGAAGGAGAAGTCTCCAATTTCAAGGTCTACCCTTCCGGCCACCTCTACTTTACCCTGAAAGACGACTCGGCTTCCCTCAAGGCCGTCATGTTCAACTACTACGGGAAATACCCGGACGGCCTCATCAAGGACGGGACGGCCGTCATATGCAGGGGCAGGGTCGACGTTTACGAGAAAAGGGGCGAGTACAGGCTCCTGGCCGACGAGATCGAGGTGAAGGGGCAGGGCCTCCTCCAGATCAAGTTCGAACTGCTTAAGGAAAAACTCTATAAAGAGGGGCTTTTCGATGCAACCCGCAAGCGCCCCTTGCCGCTTTTGCCGAGGAGGATCGGAATCATTACCTCGCCCGTTGGAGCGGCAATCAGGGACATGCTGAAGATCGTATTCGGGAAGTTCGAGAATATGGATGTGCGGATATTTCCGGTGCGCGTGCAGGGTGACCGGGCGTGCGACGAGGTCGTGGCAGCCATCGAGCATTTCAACCTCGAAAGGGATGTGGATGTGATCATCCTCGGGCGGGGAGGGGGGTCATACGAAGACCTCGCCTGTTTCAATGAGGAGGCCGTGGCGAGGGCCATTTTCGCTTCGGCTATACCGATAGTGTCCGGCATCGGCCACGAAATCGACATTACCATTGCGGATTTCGTCGCGGATGTGCGTGCTCCCACGCCGACTGCGGCGGCGGATATGGTCGTGAGAGATAAAAGGGAGCTCTCGGAGATGTTGCGCGGGATGGAGCAGAGACTCGGCCACCTGATGACAAAAAGGCTGGAGGCATCGAAGCTCCTTCTTTACAAAAATCTGCTGGAACTCAAGGAGAAAAAGGATTTTGTCGTTAAGTACAAAATGTATCTCGATGAGCTTTCCAATACACTGCAGTACAGCTTTTCCACGCTTTTGAACAACAGGAAGACGAAATTGAAGGGATGCATCCAGCGGCTCGAGGACCTCAATCCGGAGAATATACTGAAGCGGGGCTACAGCATCACCGTACGTTCGGATACGAGGGCCGTGGTGACCGAAGCCGGTCAGGTCCGGAAAGGCGATGAGGTATCGGTCAGACTTTACCGGGGCAGCATAGGTTGCGTAGTGGAGAAGAAGACGGAGACGAATTAAACTGCTGCGCTTTACAGTTGCTGGTACCGGGCCATCAACTCTCTGATCTTTGGTATGGCTTTCTTTGCAGCCCGTATCCCCTCTTCCATCAGGAGCTTCTTCTGGGTGAAATCAAAAAGGGAGACGCCCTTCGTGTCAGGCTCTATGATCACATCAGCCGTTTGGATCTTCGGCCGGCTCGACTCGCGCATCATGATATTCACCGACTGGGCGATGATATCCACCAGTGATTCGATCTGATAGTTTTTCACGTCCTTTTGCAGGTTGACCGCTATGACGATGTCGGCTCCCCTTGCCCGTGCGATATCACAGGCTACGTTATTCGTCACGCCGCCGTCAACGAGGGTCCGGTTGCCGAACGCAACGGGCACAAAGATGCCGGGGATCGCGCTTGACGCCCGGATGCCCCTGGCGAGCGAGCCTTTCTCGAGCGTCACTGTCTCGCCCGTATTCAGATCGGTTGCAATGGGACAAAAAGGGATTTTGGTGTCCTCTATCTTTCGGACCTTTACGTTCTGCTCCACGAAGCTCTCCAGCCGCGCCCCCTGGACCGGACCGAGCTTGGAATAGACGATGGAGAAGTCGAGTATATCATTGCGATCGATCCTGTACGCCATCCATTCAAGCTGAAAACTGTCAGGATTGGCAGCGTACATGCCGCCGATCAAGCTGCCCACGCTCGTGCCTATGATCATGCTCACAGGTATCTTCTCCTGTTCGAGCACCCTTATGACACCTACATGGGCAAATCCTTTGGCTGATCCTCCCCCGAGCACGAGGGCGATCTTCGGCTGCCTCTTGATAGAGGCCTCCGTTGGTGTCCCCAGTGGTTTTGCCGTCCGGAAGGCCGTCTCGCACGAAAAAAGGGAAAAAAGGACCAAAACCGCGACGAGAAATTTGCGTATGTTACCGTGAACCAACATATGGATTATTGACCTTTTCCAATCCGATGGTGCTTTTCGGCGCCATACCGTAATTATGGCCCGGAAGGACTACCGTTGCATCCGACAAGGTGAAGAGCTTGGTGCGAATAGAAGAAACGAGTGTTTGCCAGGAACCCCCTTGAAGGTCGGTTCTTCCCACGCCGCCCACGAAGAGTGTGTCGCCGGTAAAAACGAGACCGTCAACATAGAGACAGATGCTCCCCGGGGAATGACCGGGGGTATGGAGCACTTTCAGGGAGATATCGCCAACGGTGATCAGGTCGTTTTCTTTCACCGTGATGTCGGCCGGAGGTGAAGCCTCTGCGCCGAACATGTTCATCATCTGCGGTGACTGCGCGGTGAGCCATCTCGCTTCCGCCTCGTGAATGATGATCTTCGCCCCTGTCAGCTCCTTCATCAGCTTGTTGCCCATTATATGGTCGATGTGGGAATGGGTGTTGACGATGTATTTTATCTTGAGCTTGTTCTTCTCAGCTTCCCTGACCAGCAGTTCCCCGTTCGCTGCGGGGTCTATGACCAGGGCCTCCCCCGTCTCCTCGGAGCCCACAATATATGCGAACACTGCAAAACTGCCTACTTGCATCTGTCGTGTAAACATATTTCTCCCCGGATAATCAATTTGCCTTATCATACTATTTTCAGTTATAGTTTTTCAAATTTTAGGATCGCCGCCCTCGGTTTCGGCCGATGGTTGGAATGTGATTGGTAATCCGATATTCGGACCCGAAAGAAGAGCCAGCGATTCAAAATACCTCTTTCTTTTTATGAGGGAGCCTCTGCCGGCCGGGCACCGCCAAGCGGTCGCGCAGAGGGGGGCGACGCGAGCCCCAATAAATAAATGCCAGGAGGAAGGATGACGTCGGTTCTGATAGAAGCCCGAGACCTCCCTGATGCGTGGTTTCAATGTATCTACCGGATCTTCGAAGACGACTGCGCCCGTGAGTACGAGGTGCAGAAGGGTTCCTTCGAAGGCATCAAGAGACGGCAGTTCGATATCATAATGGTGAACATCAACCATCCCGGCACGAGACCGCTCATCCCCGATATTCCTATCGAGCTCGGGATACCTCAGCCGACCAGCATGGAGTACGTGGAGAACTACCTGCAATACCTGATGACGGACAAGAAGAAGGAAAATGAGGTCTACACGTACGGCGAGAGGCTCACGAACCCGAAGGTATCAATCAACGGTCAGGAGGTTTCCTTCGGCATCAATCCTGTAGAAGAAGTCATCAGGACTTACAGGGACAACAAGCACGGAACGAACCAGGCGATCATGGAAGTGGGAATGCCGCAGGACATTGTGCTTGAAGACCCTCCCTGCCTGAGGCTGATAGATACCCGCCTCATGGAGGGAAAACTCAATTTCGTCCTCTATTTTCGGAGTTGGGACCTCTGGGCCGGTTTCCCGTCCAATCTTGCGGCCATACAGCTCCTCAAGGAGTACATGTGCCAGGAGGTCGGCGTTGAAGACGGTTCTATCGTAGCGGTGAGCAAGGGCCTGCACCTCTACGAATACTCATTTGCCCTCGCGCTCAAGCGGCTGCGGAGGGCGTAGGGCTGTCTCCTACCGGGTGAGAACGGTCAGCGAAACGGCCGTTATCAGCGGTATCGATAGATTATCGTCAACAAATCTTAACGAGAAGAGCTCCGTAAGCGTTGCGGCGCCTGCAGCCCCGATGACTGCCTGAGCCCTGAAGGAGAATGCTGCGAGGATAATCAGGGAAGAGAGGAAGAAGGCAGCCGTACCCTCCATCGATTTTCCCGGGAGCAGCCGTCTTTTGCCCCATCTTACGCCTATAACGGAAGCTAACGGATCCGACAGGCAAAGGACAAAGAGGGAGGCCGCAGCGACGGATCGCTCAAAAAGGAGTATCGTCGCCAATGCGGAGACGAGAAAGAAAAGGCTTCCTGTCGGCCGCGCCGACTCTTCCTTTTTTAGCTGCTTTTGAAGAAATTCCCATTTGAAATAGCCCTTTATCCGCAATATGTCCAGCCCTCCCACAAGCGCAAGAAGGCAGGCTGTCAGGGCGAGGGCTGTTACTTTGCCGGCAGTGAGCAGGACAAGCGGGATCACGAGGCCGCACGCATGGAATACTTTCCTTCCGGGCAAAAGGGGCATCACAAGGGAGAGGAGGGATCGTTGTAGGTTCGAATCGCTTCCTGCACGGCCGTCTGTAACGGTTCGAGATCGCAGGTCTCGGTCACTTCGAAGGTAGTGCGCTTCTGGGAGCTGTCGATCAGGGTGAGCGATACGCGCTCCTTCATGGGGATTATCTCCCCGACCAACCTCTTTCTGCATTCAACATGGATGCCGTAGTAACAGGAGCGGACCACGGCGTCCTTATGGTCGGCAACGGTAGAATTCAGGAGTTCACGGGTCAGGTCGTTGAGCCGTGAGGGCGCAACCCGGTCCAGGTGGCGGGATACCGAATGATCCTTGAGAAAGGAGCCTATTTCCACTTCCGGCTCCGTTGGGGTAGCCGGCTTCCGGGCGCGTCCGTAGTTGGCAAGGTTTGTGGCCTCACGCACGATATCAGAGTGGGTATAGGATGACCTGTTCCACAATTCGCCAAACAGCCTGAAGGCCTCGTTCCAGGAAAGCCGTGGCAGAGCATTGACAAATATGCTCCTTCGCAAGGCCCTGTCATAGAAGTTGGGAACGGATTTTCGCTCCAGCCGGCTATCGACAAAAATACTCCACACCTGGACATAGTGTTCTCTTCTCTCCGGTTCGGCGTCTTCTTTCGGAACATCGACTGACTGGTAATTGAAATCCGGATTCAGCAGATCGTACACGTACAGGAAGAGGCGATAGATGCGTCCGTACAGGAAGAGGTTGTTGTCCCATACCCGCAACGCCACATCCAGCCGGTCAGCCGTCTTCTTTTTTACCAGGACCTTTTCATTCCACGGGTTGTCGATTGCTTCTATGCGTATGCGGTGTATGTAGTCGGAAATACCCTGGGATTCCAGGACGCTGCTAAAGACAGCCCGGTTCTGCTCCATTCAAAAGGTGCCTTCCAGTCCGGCAAGGCTGAGGAGAAGGTTTTTTGACTTCATCCACACAGACGCAGGGTCAGGCGAGAACGGCACGGTCTGACAGGTTTCGAGCAGATATTTCCTCGCCTGTTCAGCATCACCCTTCTTCTTGTAGAGGAGCCCGATGTTATAGGCAGACTCCCCTTTCAGTACGAAATACCTGTTTGAAAGGCCGTTTATCCTTTGAAGTTTGAGGTAGAGGTCCTCTTTCTGGCTTTGTTTAAGGTTCGGGTCGTTCAGGGCCTTCTCGTAAGCGTCTCCGACACATTTCATAAACACCAGATTGTCCCTCGTATAGGCGTAGACGCCGAGGAATGCCCTGAGCGCGTCATCGGTCCTTCCCTTTTTCAACTGCTCTTCACCTGCCTGGAAATAATCGAGAAGGTTGATGTCGTTGACGCCTGCAACTGCCTGGGCGGACGGCGAGGACGAGCTGCCTGGCTTCCTTGCTTTCTTTTCAGCGGCAAAAAGGCAATGGGGCCAGATGAGTGCGACTGCCAGCAGAACGAGAAAAGGAGCCAGCGCCCCCTTCCTTCTCAGCACGTGTATTTTGGGTGCCTCCGGATAACGGTTTGCATATGGCGGTGCAGGGAATTGAACCCCGGACACTGCGGATATGAGCCGCATGCTC
>MVRP01000229.1 GCA_002067405.1 Syntrophorhabdaceae bacterium PtaU1.Bin034
ACAGAAAAGGATGCCTGACGGTCTCCAATATGAGATAGGGCCCATACGGCCACCGAGCGAGGCTTACAGCCTCCTCGTCCGCTTTACCCGGAACTGTCCCTGGAACAAGTGTGAATTCTGCCATCTCTTCAAAGGCTCGAAGTTCGAGAGAAGGCCGGTCGCCGAAATAAAAGAAGACATCGATACGATCAAGAAGATTCAGGACGAGATAAGGGCCTTGTCCTGGCAGAAGGGTGACGGGGGAAAGCTGTCTCAACCCCTGATCGAAGAGATATTCGCCAGCTCGCGCTTTAATGACTGTTTTAGAAGCGTTGCCGCCTGGATGTATTTCGGCGGCAAGTACGTTTTTATACAGGACGGCAACTCTCTGGTCATGAAGCTGGACGACCTCGTAGAGGTTCTCCACTATCTCACGCGCACTTTCCCCACCATCGACCGCATTACTTCCTATGGCCGTTCTCAGACTATTGCGCAATTGCTGAGCGTCGATGATTTAAGGCGGCTCAGGGAAGCGGGGCTCACGAGGCTTCATCTCGGCATGGAGAGCGGATCGGATTTCATTCTCAAATACATGAGAAAGGGCGTCACAAAAGAACAGCATATCATTGCGGGCCAACGCGTCAAGGAATCGGGAATAGAGCTTTCCGAGTACATTATTCCGGGTCTTGGCGGGAAGAAGTGGTGGCAGGAACACGCACTGGAATCTGCGGACGCGCTCAACAGGATCAATCCCGATTTTATCAGGCTCCGGACGCTCAAAGTGACGAGGAGCATGCTCCTCTACAAGAAGCTGGAGAGCGGTGATTTCATCATAGAGCATGACGAGGAAATACTGAAGGAGCTGAGGCTGCTCATTGAACATCTCGAAGGTATAACCAGCTACATCAAGAGTGATCACATCCTCAACCTGCTTGAGGAGGTTGACGGTAAGCTGCCGGAAGACAGGGAGAAAATCCTGTCCGTCATCGACCGCTATTTTGAGCTCAGTCCCGAGCAGAGGCTCGTATACCGTATGGGCAGAAGGGCCGGCATTTACCGGAGCACGGACGACCTGCAGGATGAGCTGACCTATGCACGGGTAAGAAAGGCTATCCGGGAGATGGAGGAAAAGGAACCCGGATCGGTCGAGAGACACCTCTCCTTGCTCCTGGAAAACTACATTTAAGAGGGACAAGTTACCTCTCCTCCCCTTTAAGAATCAACAAAATTGCATACAAAAACTTTTTGTGAAAACCTCTTGACGGAAGTGCAGGATTAGGTATATCATGAGTTATCAAATGCCGCTTAGATCCAGAACTGGACTGAGACGGAAGGAGATTTTTGGGATTGCCTTCTGAAATTGCAGTTCAGAAGGCTTTTTGTTTTTTAGGGGGGGCCGGATGGAAAAGATCACTGTACCGGGGATACGGGATAGAAAAGGCAAAGAGAAAATCACCATGCTTACGGCGTATGATTTTCCCTTTGCGCACATCATGGATGAAGCGGGCATCGACGTTCTTCTCGTCGGGGATTCCCTCGGGAATGTAATGCTCGGTTATCCGAATACCTTGCCCGTCACCGTGGACGAGATGATCCACCACACCAAAGCGGTGACAAAGGGCGCAAAAAGGTCCCTGGTCGTCATCGACATGCCCTTCATGTCATATCACGAAAGTATTGAACAGGCGCGCAGAAATGCAGGTCTGATGATTAAAGAGAGTGGCGCCGAAGCCGTCAAGCTCGAAGGCGGCACAAGGATGAAGGAGGTGATCAGGGCGATCGTGGACATCGACATCCCTGTCATGGCTCACATCGGCCTCACGCCTCAATCGGTTAACCGAATGGGCGGATTCAAGGTTCAGGGAAAGGGCGCCGCGGAGGAGATGCTCATCGAGGACGCCAAAGCGGTGGAAGAGGCAGGCGCCTTCTCCGTCGTTTTGGAAGCCGTGCCGAGAGACGTTGCAAAAACCATCACAGAAATGCTTTCGATTCCCACAATCGGAATTGGCGCGGGACCGGACTGCGACGGCCAGGTCCTCGTTATCCACGACCTGCTCGGCCTTCTTTCCGGGTTCCGGCCAAAATTCGTAAAAACGTACGTTAATTTGCGGGAACAGATAGAGAAGGGCGTGAAGGATTACATCGAGGAGGTACGAATGGGTGCCTTTCCCGACGATACCCATTCTTTTCATTAATCTATGAAAATCATACGGACTGTCAAGGAGATGCACGAGAGTTCCGAGGGCTTTAGAAAGGAAGGGCGGCGTATAGCGCTCGTGCCTACCATGGGGTATCTCCATGAGGGGCACCTGGCACTTGTACGGAAGGCGAGAGAGCTTGCGGATGTGGTTGTGACAAGCATATTCGTAAACCCGAAGCAGTTCGGCCCGAAAGAGGATTTCGGCCGCTATCCAAGGGACTTCGACCGCGACAGCAGACTGCTGGAGCAGGAGAAAAACGATATTATTTTCTTCCCGGACGTTTCCGAGATGTATCCCGAGGGCTATTCAACATATGTTGAGGTGCGGGAACTGGGAGATCATCTGTGCGGACTCCACAGGGAGGGCCATTTTATGGGCGTTGCCACTGTCGTAGCAAAGCTCTTCAACGCGGTCAAACCACACGTCGCAGTATTCGGGCAGAAAGACTATCAGCAACTGAAAATCATCCAAAGGATGACGAGGGATCTCAACATGGATCTCGAGGTCATAGGCTTCCCGACTGTCAGGGAGGAAGGGGGGCTTGCCATGAGCTCGAGGAACACTTATCTCAGCGCAGAAGAACGGGATAAGGCGCTTCTCATCTACGCCTCTATGAAAAGGCTGGAGGAGATGGTCAGGGGCGGCGAAAAGAAAGTCGCGACACTGAAGGACGAAGCCCGAAAGATACTAAGCTCGAAAAACGGTATCGACATAGAGTATGTAACTATATGCGATACCGAAACCCTGAATGACCTGGAAGACATCGACAAGAACGCTCTCCTTGCAATTGCCGTTCGAGTGGGTAAAACCAGGCTCATCGACAATACTATATTAATGGAGTCGTAAACCATGCTAAGAACGATGATGAAAGGGAAAATCCACCGTGCAACAGTTACGGATAGCAACCTCGACTATCAGGGGAGTATTACCATAGATGAAACCTTGCTCGAGAAGGCAGGTATTATCCCTTACGAGCAGGTGGACATCTACAACATCACCAACGGAGAGCGGTTTACCACGTATGCAATCGTCGGCTCAAAAGGGTCGGGCGTTATCTGTATTAACGGGGCAGCGGCCCACAAAGCCAAGAAGGGTGATCTTGTGATCATCGTTTCCTATGCCGGTTTCCAGGACAACGAGCTGGAAGGCTTTAAGCCGAAAGTAGTATTTGTGGATGCGAATAACCGTGAGATGACGGCGTGAGCCTCCACCGGTGTCAGCCCGACCGCCGGTAAAGCGGGCCTTGCCATCAGGCGGGCGGCGAATAGGGGCAAGAGGAACGGCCTTTTGTCCATGGGTCTTGAAAGAAGCTCGGCTCAGCTATAAAATATAGTATTCTCGGATGTTACAACGAAGTTAACATCTCTTCTCTTTGGAAGGTCATATCTCGAGCACAAAGATAACCGAGGTGAGAGAAAATGGATGGAATAAAGACAGTGGATGGCCTTCTCAAAGCAAAAGCACTGACCCCCGAAGAAGAAGATCAGCTTCACGACATTATTGAGGAATGTCGTACGAGAGAACGTCAGATCAGGGAGGCCTCCCGGGTGGCAAGGCAAAATCTGGAGAGCTTGTCGAGAAGCTTCGGAATGGTCATGGAAACCATCGCCACAGTGAGCAAATCCATAGACGACCTTCATGAAGAAGTCGAAAAGCTTCAGCTACGGATGATGCCCGAAGATCAGTTCTACCGGGAATAAGCCGGTCCTGCCGCTTCAGTTCTTAATCACAATTAAATTCATTGATTGTACGAATTAGTCAAAAAGCCTCTGGAACGGGGCGAGCCATGCTTTTTTGAGACGGGAAAGCTCGGCTTCGAGGACCGTTCTCCCATAGATGCCCCGAACCGTGAGGCGGGGCATCCTCGTGACCTTGCCTATCACCGCGTAGGAAACTGATTTGAAAAGCTTGCGGAACCGTTCAAGATTTGCTTCCTTTAGTGAGAGAACAAACCTGCTCTGAGATTCGGAAAAGAGAAGATAGTCGTCCCTGAATATACCGGCCTGGGGCACGAGGGCAAGATCGACTTCGGCACCGAGGTCACCGGCAAAGGCACTTTCCGAAAGGGCAACCGCGAGGCCGCCGTCGGACATATCATGGGCAGATCTTACAATACCCGCCCTGATGGCCTTTTCCAGAGCGCGGTAGGTCTTCAGCGCCTGTTCGCCGTCAACTTTCGGCGGGATGTTCCCGTTGAGTCCCAATTCCGAAAAATACTCCGAGCCCGCCATCTCTGCATAGGTCTTTCCGAGGACGACGATGAGATCGCCCTCTTCCTTGAAATCCATAGTGACCGCTTTCCTCACGTCGTTGGTCCTGGAGATTGCGGAGACAAGCAGCGTAGGAGGTATCGATATCCTCGTATCTCCGTTCACGTAGTCGTTTTTCATGCTGTCCTTTCCGGAAATGAGAGGCGTGCCGAAGCGCACCGTATAATCGTAAAGGGCCATATTGGTCCTTACCAGTTGGGCCAGCTTATACTCGCCGTCCGGGTTTCTTTCAGAGGCAACCGGATCGCACCAGCAAAAGTTGTCGAGGAGGGCCATGCGGTCGAGGCTTCCTCCGGCGGCGATGTTGTTCCTCACCGCTTCGTCTATCGCGCAGGCAGCCATGTGGTAGGCGTCATATTTGCTGTATTTGGGGCAGATCCCGTGGCTCACCACGATCCCCTGGAGGCTCGACAGATCCGGTCTGACTACCCCGGCATCACTCGGACCGTCGTTGTTCTTGCCGGTCAACGGCTTCATGACACTCCCTGCCTGCACCTCGTGGTCGTACTGCCGCACGACATATTGCTTGCTGCACACGTTCCAGCGGCCGAGCACGGCAAGGAGCGCTGCTTCATAGTCCTTCGGTTCCTCGGGAGGGGTCTCGTCGTAGATTCTCCTCTCCCATGTGGCCTTGAGGTTCATCCTCGGATAGCCGTTATGGAGGAAATCCATGTCGAGGTACGCAACTGTTCTTCCCCGGTAAAGGGCATGGAACTTTCCTGTATCCGTGAACGTGCCGAGGACCGTGGAAAGGACACCCATCTTCCGCGAAAGCTCCAGGAACCGGTCGATCTTGTCCGGGGGCACGGCGAGGGTCATCCGCTCCTGGGCCTCGCTCAAGAGGATTTCCCAGGGGTCGAGGCCGTGATATTTGAGCGGCGCCTTTTCAAGGTCGATCACGCAGCCGTTCGTATCTTCCGCCATTTCTCCGACGGATGAGGAGAGCCCGCCGGCGCCGTCGTCGGTTATCGAATTGTAGAGGCCTTCGTCCCGCGCAATAAGGAGAAAATCGGTCATCCTCTTTTGCGTGATCGGGTCTCCTATCTGTACCGCGCTGGTCGGAGATGCTTCAGACAGCTCTTCTGACGAGAAGGTAGCGCCGTGGATGCCGTCCTTTCCTATCCTGCCGCCCGACATGACGATATAATCGCCGTTCTGCACCTTCTTTGTGTGGCTCGGCTCACCGTTGATCGTGGCCGGCATGACGCCGCAGGTGCCGCAATAGACGAGCGGCTTGCCGAGAAAACTATCATCGAACACCAGAGAGCCGTTTATGGTCGGGATGCCGCTCTTGTTGCCGCCATGTTCGACGCCTTCCCGGACGCCTTCAAGGACCCTCTTGGGATGAAGGAGCCGGGGCGGTATTTCCGCCTTCCAGTCGGGAGGGGCAAAGCAGAAGATATCCGTATTGAACAGGAGACGCGCGCCTTTTCCGGACCCGAAGGGGTCCCTGTTTACGCCGACGATGCCGGTCAGGGC
>MVRP01000230.1 GCA_002067405.1 Syntrophorhabdaceae bacterium PtaU1.Bin034
TTCAGTTTTTGCAGCGAGTTTCTGGTATTCCACGTCGGCATACTCGTCGTGGTGGAAGGAGCGGATGCCGGCGATCTCAAAGCCGAGCTCGGTAAGAAGACTGGAAGTGACAAACGCCCTGATCTCACCCGCGCTCACGAAGGCCCGTTTGCCTGCGAAGACAGGCTCGAATTCCTTCAAGGCGCCCTTCAGCTCAGCCACCTCCTGTTCAATGAAGCGCTCGGCCTGCTCCTGGAGTCCGAAAAAGGCGGCAAGCTCCCGTATCCATTGGTTCGTGTTCTCGATGCCGATGGGCATGGTGCTGATGAGGTAAGGGATGTTGTATTTTTCTTTGAGATGGTAGAGGAGATAGTCGTCGTGCGTGGGGCACGTGCTTATCGACACGGCTGCCTGGGTGACCTTGTACATTTCTTCCGGCCTGGCAAAGAGGGGGAAGAAATTGGGCACGAGACGAAGGCTTTCCAGGATGCGCTGCAATTCGAGCTCATCCACCCGGCCCATTGACGAAACGGTCATGACATTTACCGTCCGTTTGCGGAGGAATTCCTCTTTCAGGTCATCAAACTCATCCCTGGTAAATTGCAGCAGGTCTTCTTCTTCCCAGTCGAGCAGGCCCCTTCCTACCGAATGGTAGACGGAATCGTAGGCGGTTGCCCAAATCTTCGTCTTGAACCCCTCACAATGGACGGGGTGAAGGCGGGCAGCCACCTGCGGCTGAAGGTTCTGGATCAGCGTATCGATATCGTCGCCGGTGAGCGCAGGTATGCAGGTGGCAACAACGAAGATGTTTCCCGGCCTGTGCCTCCGGTCGATCTCTCGTATGGCTTCTTCGAGCTTTGTCTCCCCTCCGCTTATGACATCGGTCTCATCAAGGGCCGTACTGAACCACAACCCGTCTTTCACGGGCCGCTGCCTGGCGGCGTTGCCGGTCTTGATAACGGCGTTCTGCGAGTGGACGCATGACCCGCACCCGACAGCCCCGTGAAGAAGGATCGCGCTGTCGGCAAAGCTGTTCATGATCGCAAGGGCCGGGAGGAGCTGGCAGATCGACCCTTGGGTAAACAGCCGGTCTCCATCGTTCATGCACTTGCAGTTCTTCCTGTTTGCGAGGCTGCAAATCGTGCTTCCATGGGCAATGCAGGCGTTCAGCCTGTCTTCCCGTTTTGGCGGTTCTTTTTGGTCGAAGTAACTCATTTATTGCTCTCCTTATAGCTTGCCGGGGCTCCAAAAAATGCCCTGATATTCGCTAACGGCACGTTTGGCGGAATATCGCAGCCCGGCATGAGGATGAAATTGGTATCGTCGCCGGCGTCTCTTATGCATTGATGCGATGCGGCAGTCACCTCTTCCGGCGTCCCCTGCTGCAGGATTCCGGCGGGGTTGACGTTGCCGCCAAAGGCGATCTTCGTCCCGATTACCGACCGCACCTTCGTGAGGTCCACTTTGTAATCGACGGAAAGCACGTCGACCCCCATACCGGGGATAAGGTCCAGCCGATTGGTGATGTTGCCGCAGATGTGGAGGAGATTGTAGACGGACAGGTCCTTCAGCCGATCGAGAAAATTTTTGATGACAGGGACTACAAAAGCCTCGAAGTGCTTTCGTGAAATCATGTCGCCCGATGCAATCGGCTCGGCTATCGAGATGATCTCCGCCCCGTTTTCTATAAAACCCCGATAATAACGGGACGAGGCGTCAACGGAAAAATCGAGGACCCGGCGCACCACATCAGGCTCCTTATAGATCTTTGACATCAGTTTCTCTGTGCCGTACATCTGTCCTGCAAGAGTGAAGGGACCCCACCCGCATGCGCCTATTACCGTCTGTTTTCCGATGGTCGCTTTCACTTTTGCGGTTGTTTCCCAGAGGCTTTGCACATCCGGGTCCAGGGCGATCCGGCCTATATCGATTGCGTCCAGTTCGGACACCTCTTCGAAGGCCGTCCTGGTGACCCGCGGCGTCCCCTGCTTCGGATAGACAATTGCTCCTCCAAGCGCCTTCACCGGGAGATTATTGAATCCCGAGCCCGCCCAGATTGCAGCGGACGCGGCCTTGTTGAGAAAGGTTTGGGAGATCGCGTCCGCCATGAGCCCGGGCTTTCCGATGACCGTCTCCAGGGGCAGGCCTAGGGAGTTGAATGTCCAGGCGCCTGCGGAGAAGAGGACGACAGGGGTCTGCTCCGTCTTTTTGCCCGCCAGCGTATCGAGCAGTGCTTGTCTACCGGTCATATATACTCCTATCCATTGCTCGCATTACCTTTCGGTTTTTTGAGCCTGCGCTCCATGGCGGTCCTTCCTGCGCTGCAGAAGATCATGCACCGGCCGCAGAGCGTGGCGCCGTAATTGCCCTCATCGTGTTCGCTCAGGCGGATGCGGGCATCGCGTTTTTCCCAGATGGCCTTGAATTTCTCTTCACCCGTCATATTTTCCGGCTTTTCAACATTCACCGCAGGGTTAAAGGGGGCGCCGGGCCAGGCCTTTGTGGTGAGCCCCTTGCACACCCAGTAGCAGCGGTCAGCCTCGACAACGCCGTAGGTGTGCGTCTTTCCGCCGATCACGCACGACCACGGTTTTTTCGTCACGGCCCCGGCCGGACAGTTCTTCACGCACTCGTAGCATTTCTCGCACGGATTATCTTCATTTTCGCGCTGGGGGTCGGGGGTGAGGGGAGCGTCCGTGAGGATTGCAATGAACCGCTGACGCGACCCGAACTCGGGCGTCAGGACTATGCCGCTCCATCCGAAGTTTCCGAGGCCGGCAGCGACTGCCGCATGACGGAACGAAAAAGGTCCATGATACTTCTTTTTTTCCCAGTAATGCATGCCCCGTGCCGGAATGGGAAGGGCCTGATAACCCTGGCGTTCCAGAAAGCGGGTAATGCGATATGCCACAAAGTCCATCTCCCTGTTGAGGTAGGCATAGCCGAACATATTGTAGGAGTAATTGGTAATGCCGGCCCTCTGCGCTTCAAGGGCGCCGTCGGGGATGTGCAGGGACGCCACCACAATGGTCTTCACCTCGGGCAGGAGGTCGATCGGCCGGTGGGGCGGGGTAAAGGTTTCATTCAAATCTTCGGCCCGCGCGATGCCGCAAAGATCGGCGCCCTGGGAATATGCATACTCTTTCAAATCCTTGGTAAGATGGGACATTCTTTTTCTCCTATCGTTTCGCTGCCCAGTACAGTACCTTGCGCTGGATGAAATCAAAAAGCTCCATGACGAGGATGATGCAGAGGGCCATGAAGATCATCCCTGCCAGCACCCTCGGATAATCGGAAAAATCGGCGTAGTACTGGATGAAGTGCCCGAGACCCGACTTGGCGCCGAACATCTCCGCGACGGTGAGAAGCATGAAACTGAAAACCAGCGCCATTCCCGCTCCGGTGAAGATCATGGGAAGGGTGGCGGGGAAAATCACTTTTCTCAGCAGCTTGAACCCTGTCAGCCCAAGGCTGCGGGCGTTATCGAGATAGCGGTCTTCGAGCAGGACAACGCCGTGGATCGTGCTTATGAGAATCGGCCAAAAAGAACCAACCAGTATGATGAATGCCGACGAAAGCCAAAAGGTGGGCAGGACGGCGATGGCGTAGGGTATGAGCAGGGTAGGGGGGACAGGGGCTAATCCCCGGAATATGGGCACCAATGCTTTACGGAGCGGCTCATACCAGCCCACCGTCAATCCGAGGGATACGCCGAGCACGAAGGCAAGCCCGTAAGCGGGCAGCAAAAGTCCGAAGGAACTGAGGAGTCCCTTGAATAACTTGGGCGTTGACCCGAAAAGGGCGGGCACGATCTTCGTCAGCCCCGGGAAGAGCACCGGTTCCAGCCACCGGGTAAGGTCGGTAACCCCTTCGAATAGCAGAACGGCTACGCCTATAATGATCAAAGTGCGATAATAACTCTTCAGGAAATGTGCTATTTTCACCGTGTACCCCGCACGGACTAAAGGTTCTGCTGGGCGAATCGTTTTTTCAGCTCGCCATAAAATTTATCTCCCGGATTTTTCTTGATGAGCTCGTCGAGGGCCGCCCGGTACAGGTCGATGTTTATATGCCTGTCGATATCGATATCGGACTTTATGTAGCCCACGGCATTCATGTCTTCCCACATGTCGATGACACCCTTTCTGTTCGGGTCTGCGTGATGGCTTTGATGAGGCTCAAGGGTATAGTCCCGTGCCATGTCTTCATCAATTTCGAGAAATCGCCTGTTAATGTCGACCGCAAGCTCCGGCTTGGCGTACCGTATCTTTTCGGCCTGTATGAGGGCCCTCAGGAACGCCTTGTACGTTTCCGGATCATTTTTCACCGCTTTGCCTTTTGCAACGGCCCGGCAGCACGGGTGATCGGGCTGGAAGTCGTTGCTCCACCCGACAATGGCAAGCTTGGCCTGCTTCGCTTTCATATAGAGCGACGAGGCACCGATGCCGACGTCGACTCTCCCTGCTTTCACTGCTTCAAGAAGGGCCGGCGGGTTTTTCATCTCGATGATCTCCACGTCCTTTTCGAGGTTGAAGCCTGCTCGTTTCATTGCCCCGCGCCACACCACGTCTGCGGTATAAATCCTGGGAGTTCCGACCTTCTTGCCCTTGTAGTCCTGTATGGTCTTGAACTGCGACGCTTTCGCCGGAAGGGTGATGACAGGGTGTCCGCCCGACAGGTGCCCGCCTATGATGAGGAAGTCGGAGCCTTTCGTGATGAAGGTCAGGGGGCCTGCGGTGCCGAAAGAAATGCCTATATCGATCTTGCCGCTGTTCAGCGCGTTCAGTCCGTCGGCGGAGCTGGTAAAGGGGATGAGCTCGACCTCGATGCCTTCTTTCTGAAAAAACTTCTGGTCCTGGGCGATAAAGGTAAGAATGCTGCCGCCTCCTGCCGAATAGCCCACCTTCAGTCTGGGCGTTTTTGCAGACACATTGTGGGGAAAGGCCACTATCGTGAAAAGAAAGAACAATAGAAGGGATCTTAAAACTGTATGCATGGTATGCTCCTTGAAATACATTAAATAAAGTCTCCCTGCGATGCGACCGTGTGGTCTTCTTCTAAAACCGAGAATATGTCTTCATAGAGAAGGCCGATGAGATGATCTCGAAGGGTTTGAAATTCCTTGTTGGTGTAGAGTTGTTTTCTCACGCGCGGGCGGGGAAGGTTGACGGATATGACCTCTTTTATTCTTCCCGGATTTGAGCTCATCACGGCGATCTTGTTTGCCATGAACAGGGCCTCCTCCACATCGTGCGTCACAAAGACGACGGTTTTTCTGTCCCGGCCCTTTTGCTGCCACAGCTCAAGAAGGAGATCCTGGAGCCGGACCCTGGTGATGGCGTCAAGGGCCCCGAATGGTTCGTCCATCAGAAGAATGGGAGAGTTGAGGGCGAACACCCTTGCGATGGCTGCCCTTTGGCGCATACCGCCCGAAAGTTCGCCGGGCAGCTTATGAAAAACCTCGGGAAGGCCGACCATTTCAAGGTAATCGGATGCCAGTTGGTTGCGCTCGGCCTTTTTCATATGCGGGTATGCCTGCTCCAAAGCAAGGACGATATTCGGACCGACGCGCAGCCACGGAAAGAGGCTGTAATCCTGGAACACTATTCCCCGATCTATCCCCGGGCCATATATTGGTTTTTCATCTAACGTGATCCGGCCGGAAAGGGGAACCGAAAGACCGGCAATTATTCTCAGCAACGTGCTTTTGCCCGATCCCGATTGTCCGAGAAGGCAGAAGAAATCCCCCGGCTCAATAGTCAGGTCCACCTCGGAAAGGATCAGTTGCTTTTCGTAGGCAAAGTTGACGTTGTTTAAGGTGATTCCGTACATTATCGTGTAAACCTCAAGAACATTGCTCCCTCATAGGTAGTAATCAACTGCCAGCTCCCTTGCGAAATGTAATATTTCCAGGATCTTCGCCCTGAGACCGAGGAAGTCGGGGAG
>MVRP01000231.1 GCA_002067405.1 Syntrophorhabdaceae bacterium PtaU1.Bin034
GGGGGATCGCATGGAAGATAGCAACGCCGTGGAAGAGCGGGAATACCTCGAAGGCGAGCGGGGGCCCGCGACCGTGCCCCTCTGGAAGCTCCGCAAGTCGTCCATGATAGCCTTTACCTCCATCGTCCTGCTGTCCGTGGCGGCTGCCTCCATAGCCTACATGGCTTTGATAAGACACCACAAAGCCCCGGAAGTCAACGCCGGGGAACTGGTGACGAACGAGGCGGCCGTACCCCAGAAGACTTTTCTCCCTGCGCCGCCAGCGCCCCCCGCCGCAGGACCTCCCGATCGAACGGGACCGCAGGTCCTTGCCGGTCCGAACGACAAGCCCGGCCCGGAAGACGAGCTTTACGCAAAGCGGCTTGCGTCACCCCTGATGCACGGGCAGGCCTTAGCGCCCACGGGAGCAACTGCAACCAGGCAACAAGAGCCTGTCACGGACGTCGCCGGCCCTCCCAAACCCGGGACCCTTGCTTCCCATCTCCAACCCACCGAGACCCCTGCCCGGGCAGCCGCCGTGATCGCCGACAGGAACCTCACCATCGCGAAGGGAACCTTTATCGATTGCGCCCTGGAAACACGCGTCGCGAGTGACGTGCCGGGAATGACGAGCTGCGTGGTCACGAGGAACATTTACGGGGACAACGGCAAGGTGGTTTTGATCGAACGGGGCTCGAAGCTCACGGGGGAATACCAGGGCGGCATGCAGCAGGGCCAGGCCCGCATCTTCGTCTTGTGGAGCCGCGTGAAAACCCCGCACGGCGTAGTCGTCAATCTGGATTCTCCCGGTACCGATGCCTTGGGCGGCGGGGGTATGCCCGGGTACGTGGACAACCACTTCGGCCAGCGGTTCGGCGGGGCGATCCTTCTGAGCGTCATCAGCGACGGGCTGCTCATAGGGGGGAACCTCGCGAGCCGTGCGGTAGACAACCAGACCATCGTGTACAACAACACGGCCTCGAACGCCAACCAGATGGCCGCGGAGGCGCTGCGCAATACCATCAACATCCCGCCCACCCTCTACAAGAACCAGGGCGAGCGGATAAACGTCATCGTGGCCAGGGATTTGAGCTTCGAAGGGGTCTATGATGTTAAGCTCCGGTAATGCCGTCGAAACCCCCCAGGGAGGCAACGGCAAGGCCGCCCGTCAGTTCGGGCAGGATACGTCGGTGCGCTTCCTGCTTCAGCCCTTCGGCTTGTTTCTGGAAGATCCTGACATCACAGAAGTATGCGTCAACCGCCCGGGAGAAGTCTATTGCGAGCGGCAATCAGCGTGGGAGTATCACGAGGCACCCGCCCTTGACCTGGCGCACTGCCGTTCTCTGGGTGTGGCCGTGGCCAATTACTCGTCAAACGAGATATCCGAGGGTCACCCGATCCTCTCCGCTGTGCTCCCCGAGGGCGAGAGGATACAGGTCATTTTCCCGCCCGCCTGCGAGCGGGAGACCATCTCCGTCACGATCCGGAAGCCGTCGCGAAGGATCATTACCGTTGACGACTTTGAGAGCCAAGGGTTCTTCGATCACGTCAAGCCGGCCGTTCAAGGGCTGACCGATGAAGAGAAGCATCTCATGGAACTTTTGAATCAAGAACGGCATATGAATTTCCTTATTGAGGCCGTCAAGGCGAAAAAGGTGATCGTCATCGCCGGCGAGACGGGTTCGGGAAAAACCACGTTTATGAAGGGACTCATGCAACACGTGCCCTTGCACGAACGTATTATCACCATCGAGGATGTTCCGGAGCTCTTCCTGCCGAATCACCCCAATCGGGTGCACCTGTTCTATCCCTCTGAAGCAACGAACGATTCGACGGTAAACGCCCAAAAGCTTTTGAAAAGCACGCTCCGGATGAAGCCTGATCGCATCATGTTGGCGGAGCTGCGAGGGGGCGAGACCTTCGATTTTATCAATATCGCCGCTTCCGGCCATGGCGGAAGCATCACGAGCTGTCATGCGGGATCGTGTGAGCTGACCTTCGAGCGTCTGGCCCTCATGGTGCTGCAAAACGAGCAGGGTCAGGAAATACCGTTCGATGTGATAAAACGCCTTTTATACCTCGTGGTCGATGTGATCGTTCACATTCACAACGACACCACAGGAGCCCGAGGCCGGCATATCACGGAGATCTACTACGATCCGGAGAAGAAGAGGTTCACCGGCCTCTAAGGGGGGGATTACGCAGACAACCACACCGCTCACCAATGCGGGCGGAGCCAGGACCTACTTCGAGAAGGACGATTATTACACGCGAGACGCCTCAGGAGGCCGCACGTGGATGGGGAAGGGGTCAATGACCCTTGGGCTCGCGGAAGTCGATCCCGATGCATTCCAGGCGGTCCTGGAGGGCAAGGATTTGGCCGGCAACACCCTGGTCGCCGCCGCCTCGAACGGCGAGCACCGTGCGGGATGGGATCTGCACTTTGCCCCCTCGAAGAGCATCAGCCTCGCGTGGGCCTTCGGCGACGAGCAGCAGCGACAAGATATGTTGTCATCACATCACGAGGCCGTGGAATCGGTCATGCGATACATCGAAGACAACCTCATAGAAGCGAGGGCCACCGACAAGGGGAACACCGTCCGGATCGCCACGGGCAACATGATCGCCGCCCGCTTCGATCACTTCACCTCCCGCGAGTTGGACCCGCAACTCCACAGCCATGTGGTCGTCGCCAACATGACGCGTCGCCCCGATGGTCAGTGGCGGGCCGTCGCCAACGAAAAGATATTCGCGCGGGAACTCCTTACCGCCCTGTACGAGAACGAACTCGCTGCCGGACTCAAGGAACGGGGCTATGCCGTTAGTATGGAAAAGCACGATACAGGTAATTCGAGGTATGTCCGCATCGAGGGGATAGACGATAAGGTGATAGAGCACTTCAGCAAAAGGCAGGATCAAATCGACAAGGCCGTCGCATCCCTTAAGGAACGCTACCCCCAGGCCACCCCGGGAGAGCTGCGCCAAATGGCGTGCCTTGAGACGAGGCAGCCGAAACAGACCATCGATCGCGAGGTACTGCACGACTCATGGAACAGACAGCTCGAAGGCCTCGGCTACGCCCGGGAGAGTTTACGGGCATCCCTTGCAAGGGAAACGCGACAGCCCGGGCCGGGCGGCGCGAAAGAGATAATCAATACGGCGTGCCTTGCCATAAACGAACAGGAATCGACTTTCACGCGCGAGGACGTGATCAAGACCGCCGCGCGAATCTCCGGAGGCGATCACCGGAACGCTGACCTTGAGCGTGCCTTTCATGATCTCAAAGGAAGAAGCATCGTCACCCTTGATAGGGGCACGGGCATCTACACTACGAAGGCCATGCAGAAGACAGAGCGGGGTATCGTGGCAATGGTAATGGACGGCCATGACACCGTTCCTGCTGTTCTCGGAGAGGATAATAGACAAGGGCTCGTTGGCCGCTATGACCATCTTATATCGGATCAACAAATAGCCCTCGAACACATCCTCACATCGAGAGACAGAGTAATAGGAATCCAGGGAGACGCCGGCACTGGAAAGACAACCATGCTCGGCGCGGCCCGTGAACAACTGGAAGCGCAAGGGTTCACGATAAGGGGGTTTACCTTTACCGGCAAGGCTGCAAAAGAGCTTCAGGGCGGGGCGGGGGTGGAGTCACAGACGCTTCACAGTTTCTTGCCGAAGCTCGATTCTCCGGAGTTTGTTCCTTCACCCAGGGAAGCATGGTTCATCGACGAAGTATCGATGGTTGGATCAAGGCAAATGAGTGACTTGATCAAGGCGGCAGAGAAGGCAAATGCCAGGCTTGTTCTTGTGGGAGACACGAAACAACTTCAGTCGATACAGGCGGGAAAGATGTTCTCCAAATTGCAGGAAATAGGGGCGATGAAAACGGTCCACATGAAAGAAACGCTTCGGCAGAAGGACGAAGACTACAAGGCCATGGTCGCGGAGATCGCAGCCAAAAGGATAGACAACGCCTTCCGGATGATGGAGCAGAAAGGGAAGGTCCACGAGATTGCAGATGACGGAGACAGACATTCAGCAATCGTCAAAGAATTTGTATCGAAGAAGGATTATCGCAACACCCTGGTCGTCACCCCCCTTAACAGGAACCGCAACGAATTGAATGAACGAATCAGGGACAGGCTCAAGGAGAAGGGCACCCTGAATGTCCAGGAACACAGCCACATAGTCAAGGAGCCGAAGGTTCTTTCGCCTATCGAGCGGCATCTTGCAGAGTCCTATTCACGGGATGACATCGTTGCCGTTCACACGGGCCTGCCCGGCTTCAAGGTGGGCGACCAAGCCAGGGTACTTTCCGTCGATCCGCATACACAGTCCGTGAACGTCTCCACCCTGTTGGGGCATAACATCGCTATCGACGTGAGCGCCCATGGTCACAAGCTCGGCATTTACCGGGAGAAGGTGCTTCGCTTTGCGGAGGGAGACAAGGTGGTCTTCCTAAAGAATGATAGAAACCTTGGCGTGCAGAACGGTCTTACCGGGGAGATAAAACATATCGACGAGAGAGGCAATATCACGGTCACCAAAGACACGGGGAAAGACCTTACCTGGAACATGAGGCACGCGTACAATTATCTCGATCACGGCTACGCGGTGACCGACTACAAGGGCCAGGGACAGACCAGCCGGGAGGTAATCTTTCACGCGGTCACCGCCGAAAGAACTACGTCCTACAATTCGTTCTACGTGGCCACCACAAGGGGCAGGGATAATCTTCACATCTACACCGATTCGGTCAACCGGCTCAGGGAACAGGTGAAAAGGGAAAACCATAAGACCTCAAGTCTTGACCATGTGGCCACCATCGACAAGTCCATCCCCGGAGAACGCTCACAACCGACCATACAAAAAGCGAAGGAGGGACGATGAAAGCGAAAGTCAATGACCCCGCCAAGCTCCGGGAGAAGGCACAGCAGTTGATACAACAGGCTGAAAAGCTCGAACGGGAGACCTTCGAGAGGGTGGGCAGGATTACCATGAAATACTACCGTGCGGACTTCTCCGGGTTCGACCTGGAGCAGTTCAAAAAGGAGATCGCTGGGGTCGTCTCGTGATGCAAAAGAAGCGTTACCAATGGCGAAGCCCGCTCATCGAGGCGAGGTTATCCCGCGCCGCCAGTCGCGCACTAACAGGTGACACACCTAACGCAAGGTGTTCCTTGGCAGGGTGTCGGACAGATAAGCCACAAAGCGCGGCCCCGCAACGGGACCCATGTCTGACACCATGGCCGACACCATGGGACGAAATAGCCGGTAATGCCGGCAATATCAAGGAGGAAGGCTGTCGGACGCTGTCGGGCTTGTTGTGTCTGACATGTCCGACACCCTGAAAGGAGGGAATAGTGCCGAGACTATCGATCAGATTGCCTGATTCGGACTATGAACAACTGCACATTCTTCGCGGTAATATGACGGTCTCCGACTACATCAGGAAGCTCATTGCCTCGCAGCGGGATGAGACAAAAAAAGAGGTATCCGACTTCACGAAGCTCTTTCACGACGTGAGGACGATCCGGGAAACGCTCGTCGTCTTATCGGACGAGCTCCCCGATCAAAAGGCCCTGATCGCCCTCGCCGATTACGTGAAGGAAGTCGTAAGGATATCCAACCCGCCCGCCTATGCGAACTACACGGACAAGCTCCAAGAGCTTTCACAGAAGCTCAAGGCGGACCTGAAGGGTTGACGAAATGCCTTTGAAAAACAGCGCCTCGTACAAGGGATTCGAGACATGGTTCAACGGCATCCGGATGTCGATCAAGATGTATCTGTACCTGCTGGCTATCTTCATCGGCGTCCAGGTCGTCATTCTTATTGCCGCGAATTACTTTCTCCACGGCGGTGTCTACGCTGCGTTCCTCGGGTACCTGAAGATCTCCCTGAAGACCCGCCACT
>MVRP01000232.1 GCA_002067405.1 Syntrophorhabdaceae bacterium PtaU1.Bin034
GAGCTTTTTGGTCTTGTGGGACCCGACGGGGCGGGAAAGACCACCACCATGAGGCTTCTCGCAGCCGTTCTGCGCCCGAGCGGCGGCGAGGCGTGGGTCGCCGGGCATTCGATCCTCCACGAAGAGGAGCAGATCAAAGAAAAGATCGGTTATATGTCGCAGAGGTTCGGCCTCTACGAAGACCTGACGGTCATGGAAAATATTCTCTTCTATGCCGATCTCTACGGGGTGCCCGGCCGGGAAAGACCGGCGCGGATCGAAAGACTGCTCGGCTTCAGCAACCTGACCCCCTTCAAAAGCCGCCTCGCAGGCAATCTCTCAGGAGGCATGAAGCAGAAGCTCGGGCTGGCGTGTGCGCTCATCCACACCCCGGAGGTCCTTCTGCTCGATGAGCCGACCGGTGGCGTGGACCCGGTCTCCCGGCGGGATTTCTGGAGAATACTCTACAGCCTGATGAGGGAAGGGGTGACAATCCTCGTATCGACCGCATACCTTGACGAAGCGGAGCGCTGTGCAAGGGTAGGGCTGATCAACAGGGGGAGATTGCTGGCAATGGATGAGCCGCGAAAGATCAGAGGCAGCCTTCGTGTACCCATGATCGAGGTGCTGACGCCCGATGCTCGCCGTGCCCGTGAATTGGCCGCTTCAAGTGAAGGGGTTCTCACGGTGAGCGTCTACGGTGACAAGCTGCACATCGGGCTGGACAGGAAAGAAAGGGCCGACGAGATCGCGGGGCTACTTAGATCACGGGGCATCGAAGTGATGGACCCCAGGCCGATAATGCCTTCTCTTGAGGACGTCTTTATCCATCTCGTCGAAAGATCGGAAAGCACCGCCTCTGAAAGAGACCGCCCATGGGCAGAAACGAAATAGCGGTAGAGGTCAGGGACCTGCGCCGCACGTTCGGCAGCTTCGTCGCCGTCGACAATATCAGCCTTGAAGTGGGCAAGGGCCGAATATTCGGGTTTCTCGGGCCGAACGGTGCCGGGAAATCGACCACCATTCGCATGCTCTGCGGCCTCCTGATGCCTACGGGAGGAAGCGGGACGGTCGGCGGTTTTGACATCATTACCCAGTCGGAGTCCATCAAGCGGATCATCGGGTACATGTCGCAACGTTTTTCTCTTTACGACGACCTGACGGTCGAGGAGAACATCAATTTCTTCGGGGGCATCTACGGCGTATCGAGGTCCGGAATGGTTGACCGCAAGGAGTGGGTCCTGAAGATGGCAGGGCTCGAAGAGAGGAGCAGGGCCCTCACCGGAACCCTCGCCACCGGGTTCAAACAGCGTCTCGCCCTCGGATGTGCCGTCCTCCATGAACCTCCGATCCTCTTTCTCGACGAGCCCACGTCCGGGGTAGACCCTATATCCCGGCGCAATTTCTGGGATCTCATCCGAAACCTTGCAGACTCGGGCTCCACGGTCTTTGTCACGACCCACTACATGGAGGAGGCCGATTACTGCGACAAGCTTGCCCTCATTTACCGGGGCAGGATCATCGCCGAGGGCACGCCCACCGAGTTGAGGCAAAAGCACATGAAGCGGGAAATACTGGAGATAGAGGTAGACAACGTCGCCGAAGGCCTGGAAGCTCTTCTGAAGAACGGGGTAGAATCGGCTATTTTCGGGAGCACCCTTCACGCCACTGTGGAGAACGCCGGCACTGCCGCTCCCCGCATTAGGAACATCCTGGAATCGGCCGGCAGGTCGGTAGGGAGGATGGAAAGGATCTCCCCTTCCCTCGAAGATGTCTTCGTGACCCTAGTCGAGGTCGCCTGAAATGCGTCTGCTTCGAGTAAGAGCGATCGCAAGAAAAGAGTGGATCCAGATAAAAAGGGACCCGCTCAGCCTGGCCCTGGCGTTTGCCCTGCCCGCCATACTTCTTCTCATTTATGGTTACGCCATCTCGTTTGACGTGGACAAGATAAGCACCGTGGTCTACGATGCGGACAAGAGCAGCATCAGCCGGGAACTCGTTGCGGAGTTCAGGGAATCGGGCTACTTCAATATTGTCTCCTACATCGATTCCTACCCGGAAATAGACCGCCACGTGGATGCGGGCGATGCAAAAGTCGCACTTGTCATACCGGTCGATTTTTCGAAGAACGTGCGCATTGCCCGGACCGGGTCTGTCGAGGCCATTATCGACGGCAGCGACGCGAATACTGCGACAATAGCGCAAGGCTACATCACCGCCATAGCTTCCCGGTTCGGCGACCGGCTGGAAATAGCACGGATTACCCCACGAATCGACCTCAGGAACCGGGTCTGGTACAACCCCGAGCTGAAGTCGCGCAATTTTATCATCCCGGGGCTCATCGCCATCATAATGTCCGTCATCATCTCTCTTCTCACGTCCCTCACCGTCGCCAGGGAATGGGACCGCGGGACCATGGAGCAGCTCATATCGACACCGGTCAAGCCGGCCGAACTGATCCTGGGGAAATTAACCCCCTACTTCCTCATAGGCCTGGCCGACACTATCCTTTCCCTGGTTATGAGCACGATCCTCTTCAAAGTCCCCCTGCGGGGCAGCATTTCTTTATTGCTCGTCATCTCCTGTATTTTTCTCTTTGGAGGGCTCTGTTTCGGTATATTGCTCTCGATAGTTGCCAGAAACCAGCTCATGGCCAGCCAGGCGGCCATGCTTACGTCCTTTCTCCCCGCGTTCCTTCTCTCCGGGTTTATCTTCAGCATCAGCAATATGCCCGTGCCGTTACAGCCGATCACGTACGTCGTTCCCGCCCGGTATTTCGTCTCGTGTCTGAAGGCGATATTCCTGAAAGGCACCGGCCTCAGGTTCCTGTCGGTCGAGATAATCCTGCTCTCCCTTTATGCGGTCGCGGTTTTTGTGCTGGCCAACAAAAAGCTCCGGAAGAGGATCGACTAGCCATGATAGAGCGGACCAGACACCTGGTTGCGAAGGAATTCGTCCAGACATTTCGGGAAAAGAGAAGGGTCTTTCTCATACTGGTCGCTCCGGTGATCCAGCTCTTTCTTTTCGGCTATATTGCAACAATGGATGTGAACAACGTTGCCACCGCGTTTGTAGACCTGGACAGATCGCAGGAGAGCCGGGAGCTTGCGCGCAGGCTCGAAGGGTCGGGCTACTTCACCATCGTCAGCCGGCCGGATTCGCCCGGTGATATCCGGGAGCTTCTGGACAGGGGAAAGGTGCTCTGCGCCATTCAGGTCAACAGGGGGTTCTCGAAGGATTTAAAGAAAGGTGTGCCGGCCGAGGTACAGTTGATCGTGGACGGAACCGATTCGAACACGGGCTTGATTGCGATGAATTATGGCGCTGCGATCATTGCGCGATATGCACGAGACGCAGGTTCGCCCCCACCGGTGGTCAGGACGGCTGCCGTCGATTTTCGGACCAGGGTCTGGTACAATCCCGACCTGAGAAGCAGGAACTACTATCTGCCCGGAGTGATAGCCCTGATCATTATGCTCACCTGCCTCATGCTCACGTCAATGGCGGTGGTGCGGGAGCGGGAGCTGGGCACGATAGAGCAACTCATGGTCACGCCTATCCGGCCGCTCGAGTTGATGCTGGGCAAGACGATCCCCTTTGCCGCCATAGGTTTCGGCGATATGGTCATTGTAACCGCCGTTGCGGTGCTCTGGTTCCATATCCCCATCAAAGGAGCCTTTTTGTTTCTCTTTCTCTGCACGGCGGTCTATCTCCTGCCGGTCCTCGGGATAGGCCTCTTCATCTCGACCGTATCAAAGACGCAACAGCAGGCCATGATGGCGAGCTTTTTCTTCTTCCAGCCCGCCATTCTGCTCTCGGGCTTCGCCACGCCCATAGAGAACATGCCGGCCCTGTTCCAGTACATCACGTACCTGAGTCCTCTCCGCTACTTCCTGGTAATCGTGAGGGGCATATTCCTGAAAGGCGTCGGCCTGGACGTGCTCTGGCCCCAGGTCCTTGCCCTTCTCCTCCTCGGCACGGGCATTATAATGATCAGCGCAATGCGGTTCAAGAAAAGGCTCTCCTGAACACCGCCATGCAGCGGTCACGCCACAGCGCGTCTTTCCGAACCTATGCTTTCCCTATATCTTCTCCCATGTTCTTCCAGAAGATCTCCTCCACTTCGGAAGTCAGGCGCGGCGTTCCTTCCACCTCCATCGCGTTGACGCGCATGTCGTAGGCTGTTTCGAGCTGGGGCAGAACGTTCTTGATTTCCTGCGAGCTTTCCAGCCGTTCGCTTATCAGATTGCGCTGCTCCAGGGCTTTTGCGAATTCTTCCGTATCGACAGGAATGTCATAAAGCGCGTTCAGCAATTCCATCAGCCTGACCTTGCCCAGATAATCCTCTGTGAGGACCACATACTGGGGCAGCGAGACGATGAACACGGTTGCATCGATCCCTGCCCGCGCTGCTTTCGTGGTGATCAGGTGGGCAATGGTCGAAGGACCATGGTAGGTAATCGGAAGAACACCCGCTTTTCTCACATCCTGGCGGGCTTTCTCTCCCATTCCATAGCCGCTTATCAGCAACGGCCTCGTGTGGGGAACCGAATCGTACATACTTCCCAGAAGGATGTACTTTTTCGCTTTGAAGGTCTTGAGAACCTTCAGGACAGAACTGATGTACTGCTCCGAATGGGCATGGGGTTCGAGGAGGCGAAGCAGGAGAAGATCGTTCTGTCCTTCCCTTTTTGCAAGGCGAATCGTGGTGTTGGGAACCGACATATCGCGTATGCCTTCTTCGATACGGACAGTGGGGCGGTATCTGGTGAAATCGTAAAACAGCCCCGGCTTGGACAGCCTTCCCAGCTCCCTGGCCTCAAATCGTGCCGACAATTCCTTGAGAACGAGGGTCCCCACATTGTTCACATCTATCCAGGGGTTAAGGGCGGCCAGAACGTAAGGTTCGCTGCACTCGGGAAGAGGCTCGTGCAGCTGAAAATCGCCTAATCTCACAAACATCCCTCCTGTCGGATAAAGTACTTCAGCTCTCCATCATCTTCAAGAAGTTATCATAATGCGAATCGTATATCACTCGAAGATTTCTCGAACCCGACGAGCAAGGCGGGGATGCACTCGCGGCTAGGGGCTCGGGAATCGATTGACAGGGATCACCGTGCGAACACCGAAAAAGACTGTGGCCATGACCGGACAGTCTTTAAAAGAGTTGCCGACGAAGCCTGGGCGGAATGCCGGCTACATAAATAGCTCCGGGCGGGTGAGGGAGGAGAAACGGCCGTTATCGCTTCACCTTGCCTCTTTCGTAAACTCATTGAAGCCGTTTTTTCCTGTTCCCTCCGAAAGTCCCAGCCGTTGGGAAATTTCGTGGGCCGTATTGACAACTTCCTTTATAATTCCGTACTTTCCGTTTTCATCCTCGGAGGACGAAATAAGGCTTACCCCTATGGCTGCAACTACCTTGCCTCCTATGGCGCGGATAGGAGCCGAGATCCCGGTTATTCCGTCAATCGCCTCTCCCTCCTCCACAAGAAACCCGTTCTTCCGGATGGTACGCAGTCTTTCCCTGAAACGGTCCTCATCCGTGATGGATTTCCTGGTGGAAGCTGTCAGGGGTTTTCTCAGAAGTATCCTGTTGACCTCGATATCAGGAAGGAACGCCATCAGGACCTGTCCGAGCATGCCGAAATAGGGCGGGCGCCGGGTCCCTATATTGGATGCGAAGAGTATCTCACTCCTCGGGTCTTCCCTCTTGTCTATGTATATGACTTCGTCGTCCTGGAGGATGCCCAGGAAAACCGTCTTGGCAACCTTCAGCTGCAGTTGGGTAATGTAGGGCGACACGACTCTCCTCAGCGAGAAGCTGGCGTAGACAACACTCCCCAGTTCGAACAGCTTCAAGCCAAGGGAATAGTGGCTGTTGTGCTGATCGTAACGAAGGAA
>MVRP01000233.1 GCA_002067405.1 Syntrophorhabdaceae bacterium PtaU1.Bin034
GCTCGGCAGATCCTGCACCAAGCAGGCTATGACCAGGGAACGACGACGGAGATCGCAACGATAATAAGCGGGCACGACACTCGAACGTCGTCCCTTTCCCTCAATGACGAGATAGTGAAAGACGCGGATAAGCTCACGCGGTACAGCCACAGTTTCTGGTTTATGGTGCGTCAACTGTCCCTCTCACGGGATAAGCTTATCGACCGGCTTGAGCCGCTTATAGACGAATGGTTTTTTCTTGATCTTTCCAGAAATCTGGCCAGGGCCGAGCTCGCGCTCAGGCGCGTTGAGCGGGATCAGCGTTAAGGACACCACTTGCCCGGCCCGGTATACCGGGTACCCCTTAAGAAGAGAGGAGAATAATAAATGAAGAAAAGTCTTGCTGCAATTTTCCTGGTCCTGGTAATGACCATCTTAACGGTATACCCGGTTCACGGGGAAGGTGATAAGGATTCCACTCAGAAGAAGCCTGACCTCGATGTCCCTTATGAGCCGACAAGTTACGGAATTGCCGAAGCCATGCTTTCAATGGCAGAGGTAAACTCCAAAGATCTTGTCTACGATCTGGGATGCGGTGACGGACGGATACTGGTCATGGCGGCAAAAGAGCGTGGAGCGCGAGGCGTGGGGGTAGATCTGGACCCGGAGCGTGTCGCCGAAGCCAAAAAGAACGCCAAGGCTGCAGGGGTAAGCCGTTTGGTCCGGTTCTACGAACAAAATCTCTTCGATACCGATATCTCGCAGGCGACTGCGGTAATGCTCTATCTTTGGCCGGAGGTAAACCTGAGGCTCAGGCCAAAGCTCCTGAGCGACCTCAGGCCCGGGACCCGGGTCGTATCTCACAGCCACACCATGAAGGACTGGGAGCCCAATGCGAAAAGGAGGGTGGAATCTCATAACCTGTACCTGTTCATCATTCCGGCAAATGTGACAGGCGTGTGGGAGTGGGCCGACCAAGACGGAAGCAGGACATCCCTTGAGGTGAAACAGCGATTCCAGAAGATCGAAGGTTCAATAGCAGCCGGAGGCCTGAAGGTTCGCATTACCAAACCGAACCTTCAGGGAGATGCATTGAGCTTTTCGGCAAAAGGAGTCGGCCCCCAAAAGGATAGGGTCATCCTTTTCAGCGGGCGCGTGAAAGGCAACGTGATCGAGGGTAAAATGACGGACCCGTCCGGCAGCACAATCGGTCCATGGAAGGCTACACGGGATAGCGCCACCATCAGATCGATTGCCGAATAGGGGGAGGCAGTTATGACAGCTTATGACAGGGATGAATGCTACAACCGGCTCGCGCCGGAGGTAAAACGCTTTCTCAACCAATTGAACAAAGCCGCCACTCCGCCGATGTCGATGCAGACATACAAAGCCAGGAGGCGATTCATCATTTCCATGGTGAGAAAAGAAGAGGCGGCGCGATTTGCGGGTACCATCGAGGACAGGGTCATACCGGGACCGAGGGGGGAAATACCTGTCCGCCTCTACATGCCCGAAGGCGGACGGCCGCTTCCTGTTCTTCTCTATTTTCACGGCGGCGCCTGGGTCGTGGGGAATCTCGACACCGAAGAAGATACATGTATCCCCCTTGCCCGGCAAACGCCCTGTATTGTGCTGTCGGTTGACTACCGGCTCGCCCCTGAGCATCCTTATCCTGCGGGTCTCGAAGACTGTTACGCCGCTCTCGAATGGGTCGCTCAAAATGCCGCAGCCGTCGGAGGCGATCCGGGGCGGATCGGCGTCAGCGGAGAAAGCGCGGGCGGGAACCTCGCGATCGCAGTTGCGCTGATGACGAAAGAGAGAGGAGGCCCCGCGATCTCTTTCCAGGCGCTTTTCTATCCTGCGACCGATCTGAGCAGCTACCGAAGGCAATCCGAGCAGGTCTTCGGTGAGGGGTTCTTTATCAGCAGGGCTGACATGGAAGGCTCACGCACGCTTTATGTACCCAACGAACAGGACTGGACAAGCCCCTACGTATCCCCGCTGCTCGCACCGGACCTGTCCGGCCTTCCCCCTGCGATCATCATCACCTCCGGATGCGACCCCTTGAGGGATGGGGGTGAAGCATATGCGAAACGGTTGCAGGACGCAGGAGTGCCGGCCAAATACCTGTGTTTTGAGGACATGATCCACGCTTTCCTCATACTGTTCAAATCGTCGGATAGCAGAAAGAAAGCGCTTGAAGCCGCTTCAACCGCACTCCGGGAGGCATTTGAGCGTTCTTAGAAGCCGGTCCGGAAGAGCCTGTTTCGAGAAGCTATCCGGAAGTTAATCCTTTTTCTGATTCCTGATCCATCCCGTGATCTGCTCACTGAGCACCGGCAGCGGAAGCGGGCCGTTGTCGAGAACGGCGTTGTGGAACTTTCGCAGATCGAACTTCGCGCCCAGCTCTTTCTCTGCTTCTCTCCTCAGTCTCCGGATCTCAAGCTCTCCGATCTTATAGGCTAGGGCCTGACCCGGCCACACGATGTAGCGGTCTACCTCCACCGCAATATCCTGCTCGGTCTTCGCCGTATTCTCCCGGATGTAGTTTATGGCCTGCTGACGGCTCCAACCGAACCGGTGCATGCCCGTATCTACCACGAGCCTGCATGCCCGCCACATCTCGTACGTCAGTTGACCGAATATTGAGTACGGATCGGTATAAAAGCCCACGCTCGAACCAAGGCTCTCCGCATAGAGCGCCCACCCCTCGATATAAGCCGTATAGGAGGCATTGCGCCGGAAATCGGGCAGGTGGCTCAGTTCCTGAGCCCTCGCGATCTGGAGGTGGTGTCCGGGTACTGCTTCGTGGAGGGTGAGTGCCTCTATTTCGTATTTCGGCCTCATGTCGAGACAATAGGTGTTCACCAGGAAATATCCCGCCCGCGAGCCGTCCGATGCGCCGGGGTAGTACATGGCGGTTGTCTGGCTCGGCGCCTCATGGTCAGGGAAAGGGCGGACACCGTAAGGTGTTCGGGGCAGTTCGGCAAAGAGCATGGGCAATTCGGCATCTGCCCGCTTCGCCACATCACGGTAGGCCGTCACCAGGTCCTCGGCCTTCGTGAAGTAGAAGCGCGGGTCAGTACGGAGGAAAGAGGCAAACTCCTGCAAGGAACCCTTAAATCCTGCCTGTTCTATAACGCGGCCCATTTCTGCACGGATGCGCGCCACCTCCTCGAGCCCGATCCGGTTGATGTCCTTGGGGTCAAGGTCGGTCGTAGTGAACTCCCGGATGCAATGCGCGTAGTACGCCTCTCCGTCGGGCAGCGTGACAGCTGCGATCGGTCTGTCACCGGCAAGCAGGTACGTCTCCCTGACAAAGTCGCGAAATCTCGCCAGGGCCGGGAATACGGAATCTGCAATCAAAGACCTGCCCTTCGACCGCAACTGCGCTGCCTCCGTCTCGCCGATGTTCTGCGGGATCCGATCAAAGGGTGCATAGAAAACACTTTTCGTCACGTCCGTGGCGAGCTGACCTTCGATCTGGTCCGGTACGGCGCCAAGCGGTCCGGCGGGCTGCACCCAGCCAAGCTCCATTCCTCTGCTGAGCAGGCGGGTCACCTGTTCGAGATACCGGGGAAATGCCGAGAGCCGGTCCAGAAAGCAGTAGTAGTCGGACTGGGTGAGAAACGGCGTCACGGATATCAATTGAGGGAGGATCAACTGCGGTCCGGCTATCTGCGTAAGCACCATGACCGGCGGGAACCTCTGTGCGCGAACAGCGAGATCAAGCTCCCAGAGAAGGAGCGCGTGGGACAGGACGTCCTGTCCCGAGAGCCGGGAGGGATCGATCCTGCGCACTCGTTCCAGCATGCGCCGCTCATCGGCATTGCGCCTGTCGATCGCCTCAAGGGAAAGATCCGTGAACCGGTCATTGTATCGGTTGTCTCCCGTCCAGGTAGAAAGCTCGGGAAATTCGCGCAACTGCCACTCCCAGTATTCCCTGAGCAACGCATCAAAATCGGCCTTTATTCCGGTATCCTTATTCTCATGTCCTGCAGTCATTTTCGCCGTCGCCCTCCATTGTTCACGCTTCTGTCCCTCAATGTAATTTGCCGGCAACCGTTCGTCAAGCAGAAGAAGTGCCGGGCCGTACGGTGGAAAGTATCTTTACTCTCTGTTAATATTATTGTTGACATCGAAAAGAAACGATGGTCAGGTCCCAAAATAGGCCGGGCCGAACGAAGCAGACTGATTTCAGATCTTTACTTGGGTCCCGGCCGGCTTGCAAGGCAAGAAAGGAGATACGGTGAGCGGAATCTTTGGGTTCAGCGGCAAAGGCAACGCGTTCGTCGAGGTAAAGAACGGTCTGGAGAATCTCTCCCACCGGGGACAGGAAAGCTGGGGCATTGTTTCAGGGCTGAAAGATGGCTCCCTTTCGGAAGTGAGGCGGGTCGGCTCAATCTTTCAGTCTTCCCCGCTCAATCGAATGCATTACGGTTCGGTCGCTATCGGGCAGGTCCGTTATCCCACGGCAGGAGAAGCGACCGAGCGTAATTCCCAGCCGATTGTCGGAAGCTTCAAAAAAGAGAGGATTGCCCTGGTCCACAACGGCCATATTCCGAAGTACAAGCAATTGATGGAAGAAATAGGCGGGCTCTTTCAAACGGAGACCGATACGGAAGTTATCCTGCAGATGATTGCCCGCGCAGAAGGCTCCAATCCTGTGGAAAAGGCAAGAAAGACTTTGGCGTTACTGAGCAGGCACTCCGCTTTCAGCCTGATAATTCTCAATAAAGGGAAACTTATTGCAGCACGGGACCCCTTCGGCTTTCGGCCCCTTTCCGTGGCAAGAAGGGGCGAGGAGGGAGACTACGAATGGGCAATAGCCTCCGAGACTTGTGCTTTTCACGATCATTTTGAAATGATGGGGGATGTCGAGCCCGGCGAAATGGTGGTAATTGACGGAGAGGAGGCAAGGACATTCTCTTTCGCCTCTCCCGATCCCCGTCCCTGTATCCTGGAATGCCTTGACTACGCCTCACCCGCAAGCCGCGTTTTTTCAAGGAACATCTACGAATTCCGGGAGACGGTAGGGGCACTGCTCGGACAGAACGAACACCAGAAGGCAGACATGATTATTCCCGTTCCTCGCGCAGCCGTCCCTGCAGCACTCGGTTTTCATGCTGTTACCAATATCCCCTACAGGGAAGTGATCAGCACGATCAGCGAAATAGGCAGGATCTTCATAATTTCCAAAGAGAAAGAAAGGCTGGAAAAGGCCGAAAAGAAGTTCCAGATCAACCGGGAGCTGATAAGTGGGAAGGAGGTTTTGCTGGTCGATACGCTCCTCGTGAGAGGATCTACCGCGACAATCCTGATTCCCAAATTACGCGAGGCAGGAGCAACCAAAATTCATTTGCGTCTCACGGCGCCGCCGCCCCGTTTTCCGTGCTACATGGGAATGGCAATGGCGAAACCCGGAGAGCTGCTGGGGACAAACAGGACCGATGAGCAACTGAGGATATTGCTCGGTGTTGAAACGTTCCAATACTTGAGGAGCGAAGACCTGCGACAATTGACCCGGACGCATTTCTGCGATGCGTGCCTGACGGGACAGTACCCATTTCCGGTTTAGAGCACCCGACCGGACGGGAGAGGAGCTTTTGCCGGGCTCGATCGGTAGAACGTTGACAGGTTTTTGTTGAGGCGCCCCGCAAAAAGGGAGCGATTTTCGCCTCCAACTATGCTATAATCAACCTTTCGCCCCCGTAGCTCAGGTGGATAGAGCACAGGATTCCTAATCCTGGTGCCGCATGTTCGAGTCATGCCGGGGGCATT
>MVRP01000234.1 GCA_002067405.1 Syntrophorhabdaceae bacterium PtaU1.Bin034
TATACGGACTGGGCCCGCATAAGATCGAGGCCTTCGGGGAAGAACTGCTCGAAGTCCTCCGCAAAACAGTCTAAAGCCGGCGAACACGACGTTGTCGGCAATGAGCCGGTGCCCTCCTCAGGCCCTTTCCTGAAAAGCATTACTTTTGCCGAGACCTGTGGTGTAAACGAGTACGCCAGAAGGTATGCCGACTTCATCGACCCTGTCTGGGAGAAGGAATACCTGGGGGCACACAGGGCAGGAAAAGAATGTGCAGCAGCGAAGCCTGATCCGGAAGGACATTCCGGGCATTCTCGCCGGCGCAGCCTTAACCGCTCGTAACGTTACCGGGTTACCAAAAGGCAACCATGTTTACTTGTACTGTTTGTACAGCGAGTGATCGCACATAGAAGTGCGTAAGACGATGACGTTCCGGTTCGGAGCGTCATTTTTGTTTGTACGCGTGACCCAGGCGTCTTTTGTCCACTGAAAGGAAGGGACATAAGTCGCCTTTTTTATTTGGGGATCGGGAGACGTCTCCTTTAGTACCAACACGTTGAACTAAAAATCTTAACCTCATTTCCCGGAGAAACCGGGAAATGAACCTGATCAAGGAGGTCTTGAAAATGGTGAATAGTCGCGTAATGGGAAGGATGGCAGGGGTAATCCTGACCGTCATGTTTGTCCTGTCACTTGGAATGTGGAACATCGCCTCTTCGGCGGAACCGATAAAGGTCGGGGTGCTTCATTCTCTCAGCGGCACCATGTCGATCAGCGAAGTGGCGGTGAAAGACGCAACGCTGATGGCAATAGCGGAGATCAACGCAAAAGGCGGGCTCCTGGGCAGGCAGATCGTGCCGATCGTCGAGGACGGAGCGTCGGATTGGCCGACCTTCGCGGAGAAGGCCAAAAAACTGATATCGAAGGATAAGGTAGACGTGGTTTTCGGGTGCTGGACCTCGGCAAGCCGCAAGGCGGTGCTGCCGGTCTTTGAAAAAGCGGACCACCTGTTGTTCTACCCCGTCCAGTATGAAGGACTGGAGGCGTCGAAGAACATAGTCTACACAGGAGCAGCCCCTAATCAGCAGATCATGCCGGCGGTGACATGGCTCCTCAAACAGAACAAGAAGAAGGTGTTCCTTCTCGGCTCGGACTACGTATTCCCCAGGACCGCAAATCTCATCATTAAGGCGCAATTGAAAGCGGAAGGCGGAACACTTGCAGGCGAGGAATATACGCCCCTCGGCCACACCGAATACAGCACGGTCATAAACAAGATCAAGGCGGCAAAGCCGGACGTCGTTTTCAATACCTTGAACGGCGACAGCAACGTGGCCTTCTTCAAGCAGCTTCGGGCGGCAGGCATTTCCGCCAAGGATATCCCCACCATGTCGGTGAGCATCGCGGAAGACGAGATCAGAGGAATCGGAGCCGACAACCTGCTCGGCCACTATGCTGCCTGGAACTACTTCATGAGCATGAAGACACCGGAAAATGACACGTTCGTGAAGAACTACAAGGCAAAATACGGCACGAACCGGGTAACCGACGACCCCATCGAGGCGGCTTACTTCGGCGTGTACCTGTGGTCGGAAGCAGTCAAGAAGGCGGGGACCACCGATGTCGCGAAAGTCAGGGAATCGGTGAAGGGCATCTCCTACAAAGCACCGGAAGGGCTGGTGAGCATAAGCAAGATCAACAACCATACGTCCAAGCTCGTACAGATCGGGAAGGTGAGAAGCGACGGCCAGTTCGATATCGTCTGGACCTCGGGCAAGTTCGTGGAACCCGACCCCTTCCCTTCTCTCGTATCAAAGAAGAAAGTCCTTGCCCCGGGCAAGATAGTGGACAAGTAACACACCGCAAGGGGGTGGGTTCCTCCCCTCCCCACCCCCTTGCATCCTAAGAGGCGTATATGGAAGCTCTTCTCTCCCAACTCTTTAACGGATTAAGCCTGAGCTCGATCCTTCTCCTTGTCGCCCTGGGTCTCTCCATCACCTTCGGCATCATGGGGGTGATCAATTTCGCCCACGGCGAATACCTGATGGTCGGGGCATACACCGCCTATGTGATGCAAAGGCTGTCTCACGGGGATCAGACAGGCATCTACTTCCTCCTGGCCCTGCCCATTGCATTCGTCATTGCATACCTTCTCGGCCTGATCGTCGAAAAGTTCCTCATACGTTTCCTTTACGGAAGACCGTATGAAAGCATTCTCGCCACCTGGGGCCTGAGCCTGATCCTCCAGCAGGGAGCACGCAGTATTTTCGGGGCCAACAACGTGGAGGTCACGGCACCGCACTGGCTGCAAGGCGGCATTCAGCTCCTCGACGGCTTCCAGCTTCCCTACAGCAGGATATTCATCCTGTCCCTGGCTGTTTTTGCCGTAGCGGGCATGTATTTCTATGTCAACTACTCTTCAAGCGGGAGGAGAATGCGGGCAGTCATGCAAAACAGGGATATGAGCGCCTGCATGGGTATCAAGACAAGAAAGGTCGACTCTCTCACCTTCGCCATCGGTTCGGGCATCGCAGGGGTCGCGGGCTGCGCGGTGAGCCTGCTCGGATCGATCGGTCCCTCCACGGGCCAGAACTATATTGTCGACGCGTTCATGGTAGTCGTGCTCGGGGGTGTGGGCAGCCTGTCCGGCACCATTGCCGGGGCACTGATGATAGGCCTCACAAATCCGCTTTTTGAATATGTGACCACGTCGAGCATGGGAAAGGTGATCGTCTTTACCCTGGTAATCATCTTCCTTCAGCGGAAGCCTTCGGGCCTCTTTGCGATAAAAACAAGGGCCCTGGATTGAGGTCGGCATGATGACGAAGACAAAAAAAATCCTTCACTCCCTGTCCAGCGGTCAAAGCTCCTTTTCCTTCCTCATCTTCTGCGCGGTCCTTCTCGTCCTGCCTCTTGTGCTTTCCGATTTCCGCCTGAACCTTCTCGGAAAATTCCTCTCCTTCGCCATCGTTGCAATCGGGATAGACCTCATCTGGGGCTACACGGGCATACTGAGCCTCGGGCACGGCGTGTTCTTCAGTCTCGGCGCCTATGCCATGGGCATGTACCTGAAACTCCAGTCGGAGAGCCTGCCCGATTTCATGATGTGGAGCGGATTAACAGAGCTTCCCTGGTTCTGGAAACCCTTTTCGCACGCCTGGTTTGCCCTCCCCATGGCTGTCCTGGTGCCTGTCATCCTTGCCGTCATCATCGGAATCCCCACCTTCACCGCGCGGATCAAGGGACCCTATTTCGCTATCCTGACCCAGGCACTGGCCCTTGTATTCTCCATCCTGTTCATCGGCCAGCAGCCCTATACGGGTGGGACCAACGGGGTCACCAATCTTCAGGACGTCTTCGGTTATTCGTTGTCCGAACCGTCGACCATGCGCGGTCTTTATATAGTCACCGCGATAATCCTGATGCTTGTCTTCCTCTTCGCAAAATGGCTCGTATCCACGCAGATGGGCAAGATCTTCATCGCTATCAGGGATGGTGAGAACCGCTTCAGGTTCCTCGGATACAACTCGACCCTTTTCAAAGTTGCCGTCTTTTCGCTGTCCGCCGGCCTTGCCGGTCTCGCGGGCGCCCTTTACGTGCCGCAGGTCGGCATTATCTCGCCGTCCATGATGGGGATCCTCCCTTCGGTCGAAATGGCAATATGGGTTGCAGTAGGAGGACGGGGGAACCTTGCCGGCGCTGTTCTCGGTGCCCTCGTGGTGAATTTTGCAAAAACGTACCTGAGCGAGACGTTTCCCGACAGTTGGCTCTATTTCCAGGGCGCTTTGTTTGTTGCCGTCGTGCTCCTGTTCCCGCAGGGCATAATCGGTCTCCTTGACAGGCTCAGGGGCAGGCGCAGCAGGATCGCACTGCGAAAGAAAGTTCCGGCACCGGTGGCGAGGGGATGACAATGGCTGTGACAATAGTGCAGGTAAACAATGTTTCGGTCGATTTCAGCGGCTTCAAGGCGCTTAATAAAGTGAACTTTTACATGGACACCGGAGAGCTCCGCTTTCTTATCGGGCCGAACGGCGCGGGGAAGACAACGTTGCTGGACGTTATCTGCGGCAAGGTGAAGCCGACCGAGGGCGAGGTATTGTTCGGGGATAATATCGATATCGGGAAGCTGAGCGAATACCACATAGCGCGATGCGGGGTGAGCAGAAAATTCCAGACGCCCTCGATCTTTGAAAATCTTACCGTTTTGGAAAACATGGAACTTTCGCTGAAGAGCGGCCGCGGCCTGGTCTCTTCCTGTTTTCGCAAACCCGACAGTGCGGCGCGGGACCGGATTCATGCAGTGCTCCGGAACGTTGATCTTGATGAAAAGGCCGACCAGAAGGCCGGTTACTTGTCTCACGGGGAGAAGCAATGGCTCGAGATCGCCATGACGATCACGCAGGAGCCGAAACTCCTCCTTGTCGATGAGCCGGTGGCCGGCATGACCGGGCGGGAAAGGAACAGGACCGGGGAAATCCTGATGGAAACCGCAGAAGAACGATCGGTACTCGTGGTGGAACACGATATGAATTTCGTGAAGAGGTTCGCGAAAACGGTCACGGTACTGCACGAAGGAAGACTCCTTTGCGAGGGGACTTTCGAAGAGGTCGGCAACGACCCGACCGTGATCGACGTATACCTGGGAAGAGGCGGGGAGGCGCCGGAAAATGCTTTCCATTAAAAATATCACAAGCTCCTATGGAGAAACGGTGATCCTGAGGGACGTCGATATCGAGATCCCCGAGGGTTCCGTTGTCGCTCTTATGGGCCGGAACGGCGTCGGAAAGACGACGCTGCTCAAGACATTGATGGGGCTGATCCGTCCCCTGAAAGGCGCCATTACCTATAACGGCAGCGACATCACCCATTTGAAACCGGAGGCAAGGGCGCTCGAAGGTATCGGCTACGTTCCCCAGGGCCGGGAAATATTCCCGTTCCTTACCGTCGAAGAGAACCTTATGGTCGGGTTGGAAGCCCGGGGAAAGAAGGCCACCGTGCCGGAGGGGATTTTTGCGCTGTTTCCGGGCCTCAGGGATATACAGAACAGGAAGGGCGGCGACCTGAGCGGCGGCCAACAACAGCAGCTTGCCATAGCACGCATCCTGATCACGGAACCGAAACTGCTCCTTCTTGACGAGCCGACCGAGGGCATACAGCCGTCAATTGTCTTCGAGATAGAGAACACCATACGGTTCATCAAAGAGCAGGGGAAGCTATCCATTCTCCTTGTGGAACAATACATGGAGTTTGCGCTGAGGCTTGCCGATTTCTGCTACATCATGGAAAAAGGATCGATCGCCTTTCACGGCAATGTCGGGGACCTCAGCAGGGACGATATAAAGAACCACATGGCTATCTGAAAAAGGGGGATCGGACAATGAAAATGATCGTTGCCATCTTGAGACCGGACAGGTTGAAGGATGTTGAAGACCGGCTTAAGGAAGCAGGCTTCCCCTCGCTGACGGAATTCAGCGTGAGGGGCAGAGGCAGGCAGAAAGGCATTACCATAGGCGACATGCACTATGAAAAACTGCCGAAATCCTGTCTTCTCATAGTGGCAAAAGACGGGGACGTGAAGACAATTACGGGCATTGTTACCGATGCGGGAAAAACCGGTCACATAGGGGATGGAAAAATCTTCGTCATGGATATCGAAGAAGCGATTCGCATACGGACCGGGGAACAGGGGGAAGAGACCCTGTAGTGACCAGAGGAGAGCGCACATGAGATTCTCCGAGAGGGAAAAAGAGAA
>MVRP01000235.1 GCA_002067405.1 Syntrophorhabdaceae bacterium PtaU1.Bin034
CGATCTTATTGCAGGGGTGGTGGCAACAAGGAACGAAGAATGGGGAGATAAGCTCAAAAGCATTCAGGTTTCCTTTGGTGCAGTTCTTGGGCCCCAGGATTCATGGCTCTTGATGAGAGGCATCAAGAGCCTTGCTGCCCGAATGGAAATACAGCAGAGAAATGCAGAGGTGATCGCGTCGTGGCTTTCGGAACAACCGGAGGTGAAAAAGGTCTACTACCCGGGACTTCCCTCTCATCCCGGTCGGGACCTGCACTTCAGGCAAGCGTCGGGACCGGGGGCGGTTATCTCCTTCGAATTGGCCAATGCGGAGGGCACAAGATCTTTCCTTCGCTCCGTGACGCTTCCCCTCCTTGCCCCGAGTCTTGGGGGCGTTGAGAGCATCCTCTCCTACCCCTCTGCCATGTCTCATGCATTCGTGCCGCCGGAAGAGCGGCTCGCGAGAGGCGTCACGGACAGCCTCGTAAGGCTTTCAGTCGGGCTTGAGGATCCGGAGGATATGATAGCCGATTTTCACCAGGCGCTCAGGAAGGGATAGCGGCAAGTAGTCAAGACTATTGACGAACACCGTTCCGACGGCTTTGAATGGATGAATTCTTTCATGAACTCTTTCGAAAATGAGGCAGAGGTGGAGCCCCCCTCCTGCTATGCAGAGGGGCGGAGGAGATAGGGAGCGGAGGAGAAAATGCTTGTTCACCTCTGCTCCTCTGCTTCAGTAAAGCCTTCCCCTCAACAAAAGGAAGGGGCTTATTCCCCTCTGCCCCCGACGACGATCTCGGGCATGCGGAGCGTAGGCTGTGCTGCAATTATCGGGGCTTGCGTCGCCCCCTCCACGAGCAAGTCCGTGGAGCCTTCCCCTCAACAAAAGGAAAAGGCTTTATTCCCCTCTGCCCCCGACGACGATCTCGGGCATGCGGAGCGTAGGCTGTGCATCGGCGACGGGAACACCCTGGCCGTCCTTGCCGCAGGTGCCGATGCCGAAGCCGAGATCGGTGCCCACCATATCGATCTCTCGAAGCACCTTGGGTCCGTTCCCCATCATTGTCGCATTCCGTACCATCGGTCCGATCTGGCCTTTTTCGATCAGGTACCCTTCCTGAATTTCGAACACAAAATCGCCCCGCACCGTATCCACCTGCCCTCCTCCCATCTTCTTTACAAGGAGACCGTCATCAACGGAAGCGATGATCTTGGCCGGATCATGAGGACCGGAGAGGATCATTGTATTGCTCATACGGGGGATCGGTTTGTAGCGAAAGGATTCCCGCCTGCCGTTCCCGGTCGAGCGCATGCCGTACTTCATCGCGTGGAAACGGTCAAAAAGATAATTCTTCAACACGCCTTTCTCTACGAGTATTGTCCTCTCTGATGCAGTTCCTTCGTCATCATACGCATAGGTGCCTCTTTTAAAAGGCAGGGTTTTGTCGTCAACAATATCAATGAGGGGCGCTGCCATGGTCTGGCCGAGCATCCCCTTATAGCACGAGAGACCCTCCATGGCGAGGTCCGCCTCCAGACCGTGACCGATGGCTTCGTGTATCATGGTCCCTCCGGCCTCTGAGGCAAGGACAACCGTCTTTGTACCCATCGGCGCTTCCATGGCACCCAGAAGTCCCGAGAGCCTCTGTACCGTGGTCTTCACAAATGCATCAATCCTTTCATCCGTAAAAAACTCAAAACCGCAAAAGCCGCCGATGGCTTCGTAGGCGGTTTGCAATTCTCCGTCCTCCTCCCCGACAACAAGGAGGGTCATAACGAGCTGTGTTCTGTTCTCCTCCACCTGTGTCCCGTCACTCGCCGCGATCCGTATGTTCTGGTCGGTATCACGGTAAAGCACCTTGACCTGCTTGATCCTCTTTTCCATTTTTCGGGCCGCTGCTTCAACAGAGCGGACCAGGCGCAGTTTTCTTTCAGTGCCCACATCCCGGGGCGGCGTTTCAATGGCAAAAGGATATCGTGCCAACTGGAGTGAACCCTCCTTTACCTCTCCTCTTCCCTCCCTGGCTGATCGGACGAGTTCTTTTGCGAGTTCTATCAGGTGGCTCTCTTCGTGAGAATTAGTCGAGGCAAAAAAGGTCTGCCAAGGTCGTATTACCCGAAGACCGACGCCCTTGTCGAGTCCTTTCTCCAACTTCTCGATCTTTTCCGACTCAAGCTGGATAAGAGTATATCTCGTCTCCTCGGCAAATGTCTCTGCATAGACCGCATTGCCGGTCTTCAGGGCTTTCAGCACCTTCGTATCATCAAACATTTCCAACCTCCTCCTTCAGCACGACATCGAACCTTTTCATGTCTTCGATTATGCCTGTTACCACTTCTTCCGCATGGCACGGATAGATAACTTCTATCTCGCCTGCTTTTCCATTGAGGACAGTGAGAAGAGCGACCTCCTCGTAGGATTCGAGTATAGCCTTGAAAAAACCGATACCTTCCCTGTTGATCGTGAATCTTCTAGTCCTCTCCACGCTTCCTCGCCTTTAACATCTCCATGAATGCCTCCAGCCGCAGCTTGGTCCTCGTGTCGAGGCGCTTCGGAAGATCCCCCTCGATGGTAATCACCGGCACCCCGAGGGTCTCTTTCAATATAATATCTTCGATCACCCGGTAGCAGAACGCCTGGACATAGTGGATGATACCCTTCAGGTTTCTCCGCCGTATCTCCTCCCTGATGTCATGCAGCCGTGCAAATATCCCGTAAGGATAGGTGTAGTTCAGATAACGATCCACCATATCGCCGGAGAAATAGGGCAGAGAGAATTGGCGTTGCACTTCGTTATAAATGACGTGGCAGCCATTCTCCTCCACGAACTCGTAAAGATCGGGGCTGATGGGCGGGACGCCCACATATCCGACAGGCAGGCCCCGGAACGGCTCTCTTCGTTCCACATCTGCGATGAAAGCCTCGGCTTTTCTCCTGTATCCTTCGTGATCGCCTTCCATATCCGATGCACAGAGCTGCCATAAATGGTTTTCCTGGCCCGTAACCCGCCTATCCATCCACGTCATGCGGTCGATGCGCTCGAGGTCCTGTCTCACGGCAGTCAGCCGCTCATCAATGGCCCTGAGCGCCTGCTTATCGACCCCGAAAGTCGCCATGAATTTGTTGATCTCTCTCTCGAGGCTCTCCCTGTCCCTGTCATAGGGAAACGAGAAGGGAATAGTACGAACGCCCCTGTAGGTCAATATCTCCGCCAGCGCCCTGGTGTTGCTGCAATCACCTTCCAGAACCGTTACTACGGTTTTGATGTTCGACTCCCGGACGACCCCGTAGATGCCCTTTATCCAGTTGCACATACTCTTTGGAAACCCTTCCTTCTCAGCCAATGCAACGTAGTGAAGCGGGTCAGGATGGGTCACGAAGATATTGTTGAGGTCGCAGGGCCTGCGACCCGCGGCAAAAAGGATTTCAACAGGGATCGTTGTGGTGAAGCCAACGATGTCGTTACTATTCATGCCTTTGTCCTTGCCGGAGGAATTGATGCATTCTGACAAAGCCCTCCGGTTCTATCTCCTCAGCCCGGATTGAGGCAGAGAAGGCCATGTAGCGGTACAGGTCGTTTAAGAGACCCGCGCCATATCGATCTTCAAGAGAATGGCGCAGGTACTTCCTCTTATAGCGGAAGCAGGCCTTAACGAAGGCAAGGAGTTCCGGGTCCGCTTCCGTGCCGTCCTTGAAAATGATCGAGACGAAAGCGCTGTCGACCTTCGGAGGTGGAACAAAAAGGGCAGGCTTGAGCACAAGGAGCATCTTGACTGAGGCATAGAGCTGAAAAATGACCGACAAGGCGCCGTATGTCCTGGAATGAGACCTGCTCGCAAGCCTTTCCGCCACCTCCTTCTGCATGGTAAGATAGGCGCCCCTCAGACAGGCCTTCTCCTCCATGAGCTTAAAAAGGATATCGCCCGTTATGTTGTAGGGTATATTCCCCATTACCGTCAATTCCGGTCCTCTCCGGAAATCCGCAAGCCTGACGCTCAAAACGTCAGAAAAAACAACTTTCACGTTCGGCATTTCACGCTCGAGACCTTCAAGGAAATCCCTGAACCGTTCGTCCAGCTCGATAGCATGGACGGAGCGGGCAGTGGCTGCGATACATCGCGTCAGATCACCTTGCCCTGGCCCTATCTCCACCACTTCGTCCTCGCTGCCGATCCCCGCCAACCGCACCATCTTCTTCAGGAGGTTTTTGTCTTTAAGGAGATGCTGCCCGAGGCTCTTTTTCAGCACCGGTTTCAGCTCCATTTCATCCGCGAAAACGCCTTCATATCAAGACCGGAAAAGAGGTTTTGCCGTACGTGAAAACAGGCGGTGACGGCAACCATCGCAGCATTGTCAGTGCAGAATCGGACAGAGGGGAAAAAGACCGCTACTCCTTCGGCAGTACATCTCTCCCTCAGGACTTCTCTCAACCTCCCGTTCGATGCAACCCCTCCGCCGATCACGAGCCGGTTGATGCCCAAATCCTTCGCGGCCCTCACGGTCTTGCGGGAAAGAACATCGCATGCCGCTTCCTGGAATGAGGCGAGGATATGGGAACGGGTGCCGTCACTTATCCCATGTTTCTTCACGTGGTTTATGAAGGCTGTCTTCAGACCGCTGAAGGAAAAATCATAATTCCTCTCATCCTCCATCGGTCTGGGAAATGCCACGTAATCAGCTCGCCCCTCCCGCGCCAAATCCTCAATAATCTTTCCGCCCGGATACCCCAAATTCAGGTATTTTGCGATCTTATCGAAAGCCTCGCCCACCGCGTCGTCCCTGGTAGTCCCGATCATTCTGAATTGACCGGGCTTCGAGAACAGAAGGATCACGCTGTGCCCCCCGGAGACAATCAGGGACAAAAAGGGGAATTCCACTTCCCGCTCCAGGAAGATGCTCATTGCGTGGGCTTCCAGGTGATTCACGCCGACAAAAGGCTTTCCGGTACCGAGGACGAGGCCCTTGGAGAAACAGAGACCCACCAGGAGAGATCCAACGAGTCCCGGACCCTGTGTCACTGCCACTGCTTCTATGTCCCTTAGCGCAAGGCCGGCCTCCCCAAGTGCCTCCTCATATATACGATCGATAAGCTCCACATGCTTCCTCGACGCGATCTCCGGCACCACCCCGCCGAAGCGGCTATGGAGAGAAACCTGGCTGGACACCACGTTTGACAGCACTTTCGTATCGTCCAGCACCGCGATGGACGTATCATCGCAAGAAGTATCTATGCCGAGAATGATCATGATTCCCGGCCGCTGACCGGTCCAGCAACAGACATGACTTTTTTTCCGGCCGCCAAAGTTCTCATGTAATTTCTATTTCCTCCGAAGCTCCGGCATCTGTTACTAATTAACATGCAGCATAAACAATAGCGAGCGGCGAGCAGAAAGTCCAGAGACGAGGCATGCAAGCGCAAAGAACGGAGGCCACGATTAAAGACCACGCAATCGTTTTCGCGGGGCACCCGCGATTTACTAACCTTGTTAGCAGCGACGGTGCCATTCGCAGGTAGCAACGTCGGAAATCCCGGGGGAGCCGCACCACAAGTATAGAGGCTTTCTACTCGCCGCCCCTACTGTTTTATATGGAATTCCAGTCGATCTTGACCTTAATGCTCTTCCTCAGATCCTCTTTAAACTTGCCAAGATATGCATCCTTCGACATTGCCGTGAATATGCGTTTGTAGGTCTCCTTCTCCTTCTCCCATTGTGCTTTGTCGGGCTCTTTCTCATCCACGCAGGCGAA
>MVRP01000236.1 GCA_002067405.1 Syntrophorhabdaceae bacterium PtaU1.Bin034
TCCATCGAGAAGGCCCGAAAGGCGCTTCCCGTCTGGGTGACGTTCACCGTCTCCCCCACCTTACTGAGAAACCCCTTGCAATCGAACCACTCTTCCCAGGAGAGCGAAGCCTTTCTCTCCGCCTGTTCGATCTCTACCTGCCTCGCTTTTCCGTCCGCCTCCTTCAGCAGCTCTGACAAGGGCTCGGTGGTTGATTGATGGTGCTCTCCTATGACCTTGGTCACAAGCTTGAGCCAATGAGCGCCCATTTCCTTCTGGAAGATGTCTTCCATGATGGATACGCTCGTTCGGGGGTGATCCGCCTTTACATAGCCGTCCCGGCTCCTCATCTCAGGGATCTTCCCCAGGTCATGACCGAGGGCCGCAACGATCACGACGGGGATATACCCGACCGGGTCGTGGTAAGTGTCTTTCAGAAGTTGGAGAGCGATGCGGGTGACGTTGAAGGTGTGATCCCGAAGGGTGACTTTCGAAAGCATGTCTCCTATTCGCGTCACCTCTGTCCTTTCCACGTCGGTTACTACAGTAACCACCGACGGGCAGTCGCCGTACAGTTCGAGAATCTCCATTACTTTGTTGACCCCCTCCAGCATACCTACAAGCGCCTCCCGGTTCGGTTCGATCACCTCGCTGTAGAACGCCTGGACCGGAATGTGGGCCTTTCTGTTTCCGGCTTGGTCAGCCGCCGCGTCATGCGTATCCGGAGCTACCTTGTCCGATTGCGGCTTCGGCAGTTCCGCTGTTTCTTTAATGACGTCTTCCTGCTTGAACGAACTGTTGTACTTGATCCACAGTGGGCAGAGGTCGTCAAGAGATAGAACGATACTCTCCCGAGAACGGTCCTTCTCCCGCAGTATCGCGAATATCGTCCGCACCGTTTCGAACATGTAAGCCCTACAAGCCAGCTGAGAGCCGGCTGATTTTGTTGAGCACAACATTCGACTGGGCTTCGGAAAGGTCGAAGACAGACCTCTTGCCGGGTATCGTTTTTCCTGTTCCGTTTGCGCCTGTCTTGTTGAACGAAGAAAGTTCGAAAAGGAGATCCCCGGGTCTCTGGTCGCGCTTCTTTGCCACGGTATCTAGGAAGTAGAGCAGCTTATCCTGGTGAGCGGTGCTTATCTCGATGCCGAGAGATTCCTTCTCCATCATACGTAAAAGTCTGCGATTGATGAAATCGAGCCTTGCCGTGTGGACGAGGAATCCGACGTTCTTACTTATGGTGATGGATTCAATTTTGCCCACTATCTGGAAGGTATCGAGCCTGATCGTTTTCTGCCTGCCCTTGCACCGTTCAAGCTCCTCGGTCACGGATGCCGGTTCAACCAGATCTATTCGTATGGAAATGGTCTTCCTGTTCACCGCGTAGCCGACTATCTTCCCCCTGCCTTTCACAGCCTGAACCCCTCGGGAAGGGAGTCTGGAACGACGTCTTCGCGGTCCACGATAATCGGCCTCAATCTCCCGAAGATGATGACGTCCACCTCCACCTTGTCGTTCGCAAGTCGTCGAACAACTCCCCGGAAATCTTGGTATTCTCCGGCCAAAATGCGAACTATGGCACCGGTCTCTATGTTCACCTTGGGAAAGACGACGTCGCTAAGGCCGAGGAATCTGCCTACCTCACCATCCTCTATCTTGGATATGTTACGGACATATCCGGAAATCGAGTCGAGATAGCGGAGTTCCTCGCATTTCGGGTCATAGGCGACCACGTATTCCCCGATGAGAGCCTTTTTCGACGCCACGCCGTGGTAACCGAACACCTCTATCACCCGTTTCTCTTTTCCCTTCACCACGTTCAGAAGGTACGGCATCGGGGACCTCCAATGAGTAATGCATTGGGACTTCACCTTGATATTACCTTGAGTGACCTCATCTGCGGCAGACTGAGTAATACCCTAGCGACGCACAAATCTTCTTTCTGGCGAGGTTCTTTTCCAGGTTCCTGAGGGAATAGCCGGGAGAGCCGCCAAATCGATTCCCGTCGCATGGTTACTTCTCAAGTGGTTTTTCGAAAAGCTTGACAATATCGTTCTTTGGTGCAAACATTTTTCGAGGGATAACATGAGACAAATTCATCTGAAGTGCCCTTATTGCTTGAAGGAAGGGTATGTACCCATCGACAAAGTGAAGAGATTCGTCAATCTCAAGCAGGTTAAGGAGCCGGTCAGTCTCCCCTGCGGCGCCTGTGCGGCCATGCGTGCAAATCAGCCGGGACAGAGGCAACGGAAAGGTGGTCTCTGGAATTGGTTCGACAGGCTGACTCGATACAGTATTATTGGGAAAATCGTTGTTGCGATGATGCCAATGACTGCCTTAGTCGGAATAGTCGGCTACAAGATGAACATCATAGAGAATCACCCGGTCGCGGCCTTTATCATCATGATTCTCCTCTTTTGCGAAGGCCTTTTTACCCTGGGTCTTCTTATAGATATCCCGTACGACTACAGCTACGACGTCGTCCTCAACCCCGCCTTTAAGCGATGGAAGGGAAACGCTTGGCATAAGCGCGAGATCGGTCACCTCTGATCGTTTTTGAAGTGCTTGTATACTCCCTTTGCCTCGTATATCAATTCCTGCGGTATTTCCAGTTTGACGGCCGGTTCATTAAGGTATTTCTCGCCATCCAGAAAGTAGATCAGGACTTTCCGATGAGTGGTTATATAATCGACCATATCCTCGGGAATGGGTATTTCGATATCTCCTATGGAAAGCAGAATGCCCATTTCGATGGCTTTGCAGGCAACTTCCTTCCTGTCGATCTTTGTGGGTACTGAATAGATGGGGACAATGATTCCTTCCTCGGTTTTCAGACAATTACTCACAATCATTTCATTCTCCATTTATAAGGTATTCCCAGGCCTCATGGTTGATATTCGGGTTCTTGTGGGGCATCGGCCCCGCAGACGGTACGTTTGGCATCGGCGACCCGGGCTTCTTCGACAGCCCAAGGTTCTTGGCCCCGCCGAGCAATCCCAGGCTCCTGGAAACCGTTTCTGAGGCCCAATCCAGCCCGCCCATACCCGAAAGAAAGAGTTGCTGCCCGTCTGTAAGCGTGGTCAAATCCTTCCCGACTATGATTGCCCCTGAATTAACCTCCGCACTCTTCCGGTGATCCCTGAGGTATGTATCGTGATCGGTGACGGCCTGGCCCTGATCCGACCTGCTGAACAGCACCTGGTTGGTCGCTGGATTGACATAATCGGTCGTGTTGTAACCGTTCTTGTTGTACTGCCTTACCGAGACGCTGTTGGAGGATTCCACGCTAAAGATGCCCCTGCTGTCCAGCTTGTGCTCGGTAAACGTCACCTGCTTATCCATTATAGGGTTACCAGCGTCATCCATCTTCCCCGTGTTGTATGAGCGCATGGAAACACCGGTCCCTTGCTGCCCGTACTTGAAGTCACCGGCGACCAGTTTGCCCTTTCCATCATATTGGAAGGTTCCATAAGCAACCACTTTTTCGCCGCCTGGTAGACTCAACTGTCTTGTCCCGACATACGTACGCTCTCCGTAGGTGATATCCCTCGTACCATGCTCTCCCCTGAACCCCGTCGTCTGCCGGCTCACGTTCAGATAATTGGATTGATACCCTTTGATTTCGCTCGTGATGTCACTGCTTTCCCTGCTCGCGCCTCTGACCGCAAAAGCCGATACAACGTTCCCTCTATCATCGAAATTCAGCCTGATCCGGTCGTCTGTTTTGAATCTGGTAGAATACCCCATATCCTTCATACGGGTATTGAGCAGGCGAACGGCCTCCGAATCGCTTAAGGTCAAAGAATCCTCCCCATGATGCTGCTTGTGGAGAGCGTACATGCCCTGGAAGTCGCTTCTGTCCTTCGCCAGACCAAGATTGTGGGCGAGTTGGTAAGACATCTCGAATTTGGCCGCCTCGTTGAGGTGTTTGTTCGTATCGGTGAAGATCAGTCCGTCCTCGCCCACAACGCCCCGGGCGTTCTCGAATGAGTGTGCTCCTATGTACCGCTGACTGCCGGACAACTCCCCGAGTTCCCTTGCGCCCTGGGCAAACCCGATTCCCCGGTTAGTGGCATACTTATCGACGAAGTCGGCGGTCGCAGCCAGATCCATCGTTGTCATGGACCTTTGCAGTTCTGCAGGCGTCATACCCTTTTCTTTTGCCATCGAGATGAACGCGCCCTCCGCAGCGACCTTTCTCTGTGCCAGAGCTTCGGGGTCGTTTTCGTACTGGTCCCTCGTGAGGGCCATTTCTCCCAGTCCGGCAGTCGATTTGAAATTGTAGACGTCGGATGCTCCCTTGTACCCGCCATCGCTGTCCTTCATCGCTAAACCTTCGTTCCCGAATCTGACGGTTCTTGCCATGTTTCCTGAGGCGATCATCTCGGAGAAGCCCTCGGCCCCTCCGAAAGTGTCCATTCCGGTGACACCATAGCCCGTCTTTCCCATCCTTTCGGCGGATGAAACATTCGCTCTGTCTGCATAGCTGAACTTATGGGCGTTCGCCATCGTTGCGGGCGCCACTTCCAGGGCGTTCATTTCCCTCGATAGTCCCTCCGGCGTTCCTACCGTGCTGCCCGCCGTTTGGCCCTGTCCCATGGGCGTTGCTATCACCTGGGCCGACAGTCGACCGAGAACGGATCCTCCAACCCTCACGAGCATGCCGGTAATGACGGTAGCCAGCATGATGCCTGACCACCGTATGGCGCCGAAGACCGCAAGGGCTTTCAGTCCTTCGGTAGAGAAGTTAAGAAGAGAGGTGAGACCGAGTTGGTTCTGAGTCACCTCGTAGAGCGCCTTTTTTGCAAAGTCCATCCCGAAGGAATGAACGATTGCATCGGTAACGCCCCAGGCGGTCAGCCATATGAAGAACCCGCACATGGTGAGGACTGCCTTGCTCATAAGGGGCGTGGGGATGAAGATCACAAGGAAGGGGATGAGACCTATAGTGACGGCCGTTATGACTGCCCTCACGGCCGGTATCCACTGGTTGGCGGTAACCCCCGTTCCTACGAGGGCCGATCCGGTATTCCGGGAGGCAAGGACCGCCATGGCCATATCGGGGCTCGCCTGGGTGAGCACGTCGTTCATGGTCTGGCCGAAGAGCATCTGTCTATGGACATCTATTGCGGAGTAGGTGGCTCCCTGCAGCCAATTGACGGTATCGGCAAGCGTATCCTGGCACTGTGTGAGTTCAACAGGAATTGTCGGATCAAACCCTGCCTCCGCGCATCGCGCCCTCAGCGATTCGTCGAAGGTACTACTATCGCTGAGCCGGGCCTGGATGTTGGTCCAGGACTGAGCACAGGTCATTGTCGAGTCTCCGCTGCTGTCATAATAAATCGTGTAGATGGCAGGACTGGCAGCTTGAGAGAAAAGGGCTGCGAAATCGGTGTTACTCGCAAACGAGTTGATGGTGAGAGTGGTGCCCGGTCGCTGGATCTCGAACATGACACAGTCTTCCGTATACTTTCGGAGTGATGCCTGCACGTTCTTGTCGGACAGCATGATCCCTCTGCTGCCCAGCCCATAGAGCATGTCGAACCCGATTCCACCCGCCTGGACCTGGTAACTGTCCGGTGTAACAGCGGTGTAGATCATATCCACAAATGCTCTCTCGATCCTGTTGAGAATACCGGCAACCATGACCACACCGTCAGGGATACCGCCG
>MVRP01000237.1 GCA_002067405.1 Syntrophorhabdaceae bacterium PtaU1.Bin034
GTTCGGTCAGGTCTATTCGTTATTCTGCTCCTTTCGGCCGTTCCTTCCCCGGATGGTGGCATTTCCGGGTAGGCTCTGCCCGTCGTTCCGGTCGGGGCACCCGCTTGCGGGTCGCTCGGAATCCAGGCCGTCTCGCTTGTTGCTCAACTTCTCAACTTCTTATCTTCTCATCTTCCGCTTTAAGGGGTGTCTCTTGCTGACTGACGAGGAAAGAAGCGAGATAGAGGTTGAGCTGAGCCATTATCCATACCGCCGGGCCGCGTGTGTGGAAGCCCTCAAGGTGGTGCAGAAGTACCGTGGCTGGGTGGCAGATGAGCAGATTGCGGATCTTTCGGCACTCCTTGGCATGACGGTTGACGAGCTTGACGGAGTCGCCACTTTCTACCCCTTCATCTTTCGCAGGCCGGCCGGTCGCCATGTCATTTACCTCTGCGACAGCGTGAGCTGCTGGGTGATGGGGTATGAGGAGCTGTTTGCAACCCTGAAGGAACGCCTCGGGATATCCCTGGGCGGGACAACCGGGGACGGCCGTTTTACGCTGCTGCCGGTCTCGTGCATTGGAGAATGCAATCACGCGCCGGCCATTATAATCGACGACGATGTTTACGGGGACCTGGAGCCCGGGCAGATAGAATCCATCCTGAGCCGCTATATCTAAAGATCGAACAAAAGGGGCGCCCGTGGAGAAGCCGCTTACCAGCATGATGAGAAGTGACGGAAAACCGTTGAGCATAAAGGAGTATGAAGAAAAGGGAGGCTATCAGGCCCTTCGGAAAGCGCTTGAAACTATGACCCCGGCAGAGGTCCAGGAGGCGGTGAAGGCGTCAGGGCTCAGGGGGCGGGGAGGGGCAGGTTTTCCCGCGGGGCTGAAGTGGAGTGTGGTGCCCATGGGTGACAAGGCCCCTCATCCGAAGTTCCTGATCTCGAACTCCGATGAAATGGAGCCGGGCGCCTTCAAGGACAGGGTGCTTTTGGAGCGGAACCCCCACCAGATGATAGAAGGGATGATCATAAGCGCCTACGCGATAGAGGCTGACATGGCTTACGTCTTTCTGAGGTGGGCATACGGAGGGTCCGGGCGCGCGATCAGCCGGGCGATAGATGAGGCCTACGCGGCCGGTTACCTGGGAAAGGGCATCGCCGGGTCGAAATATAGTCTCGAAATGCGGCTGCACACAAGCGCAGGCAGGTATATATGCGGGGAAGAAACGGCGTTGCTGAACGCCCTGGAGGGGAGGCGCGGCGTACCGCGGGCAAAGCCGCCTTATCCGCAGACAAACGGGCTCTGGGGAATGCCCACGGTCGTGAACAATGCGGAGACTCTCTCGAATATCCCCCACATCATCAGGAACGGGGCGGATTGGTTCAAAAGCTTGAGCCGTAGCGAGGACGGGGGGACCAAGATCTATACGGTGAGCGGCAGGGTAAAGAAGCCTGGATTCTGGGAACTCCCCATGGGCACGCCCCTCGGCGAGATACTCGAAGAGCATGCGGGAGGCATGGCCGAAGGGTACAAAATGCGGGCAGTGATCCCCGGAGGCGGCTCAACGGAATTTGTGTTACCCGATCATTTTGACACCCCCATGGATTACGGATCGATGGAGAAAAAGGCGGCAAGCCGCCTCGGAACGGGCACCGTTATTGTGCTCGATGACAAGACCTGCCCGATAGGCATGGTTCATAGTCTGGAAAAGTTCTTTGCCCGGGAATCCTGCGGCTGGTGTACGCCGTGCAGGGACGGGCTGCCCTGGATTACGAACATACTCGGTGCAATAGAAGACGGCAGGGGGCGGCCCGAGGACCTGGACCTGTTGCAGGAGCACACGTGGTTCCTGAAGATGCATCACACCTATTGCGCTTTGGCGCCCGGAGCCATGGAGCCTCTCCAGGCGGCCCTCAAGTTCTTCAGAGAAGATTTCGAGCGGCACATCGAGGAGAAACGATGTCCTTATGTAAAGGCAGGGACAAACGGTTGAGAGGGAAACAGACAGTTGCGCAGGCGGCCTTATTCAACTTACTCAACTGCGTTTAAGCACACATGGCTACCATTTACATAGATAAAAAACCGTACGAAGTGAAGGAAGGGGATAACCTCCTCCATGCCTGTCTCGGGCTCGGCTTTGATCTGCCCTATTTCTGCTGGCATCCGGCACTTCACTCGGTCGGTGCCTGCAGGCAGTGCGCGATAAAACATTTCAGGGACGACCGGGATACAAAAGGCAGAATCGTAATGGCGTGCATGACGCCGGTCAAAGAGGGCATGCATATCTCGATTGACGACCCCGAGGCGCGAAAGTTCCGCGCAGGTGTCATTGAATGGCTGATGACGAATCATCCCCACGACTGCCCGGTCTGTGACGAAGGCGGCGAGTGCCACCTCCAGGACATGACGGTAATGACCGGCCACTCCTACCGGCGGTTCCGATTCAGGAAAAGGACGCATCGCAACCAGGATTTGGGTCCTTTCGTGACCCACGAGATGAACAGGTGCATCGCATGCTACCGGTGCACCAGGTTCTATAACGATTATGCCAGGGGGCGGGATTTCGGCGTGTTCGCCTGCCACAACGACGTCTATTTCGGAAGGGCGGAAAGCGGCACCCTGGAAAGCGAATTTGCGGGCAATCTGGTCGAAATCTGCCCGACCGGCGTATTCACCGATAAAACTCTTGTGCAGCACTACACGCGCAAATGGGACCTTCAGACCGCACCCTCCGTATGCGTTCACTGCAGCCTCGGGTGCAACACCATCCCCGGTGAGCGTTATGGATCCTTGAGGAGGATACGAAACCGGTATAACGGCCGGGTAAACGGCTATTTTCTCTGCGACAGGGGGCGCTACGGTTATGAGTTCGTGAATAGCGACAGGAGGATCCATGAGCCGAGAATGAGAAAAGACAGGTCTTCGGGGCTCGAATCGGCCAAAAGAGAAGATGTGGTGGAGCATCTGTCGGATCTTCTCGCTTCTTCGCGGGGAATCATCGGCATCGGTTCTCCCCGCGCGTCCCTTGAGGCTAATTTTGCCTTGAGCACGCTCGTAGGGGCCGACCGGTTTTATTCGGGCGTTCCCCGGAAAGAGCAGGAGCTTGTCGTTGCGGCTATCGACATCATCAAGGGCACGCCTGCCTCGATCCCCTCGCTCGCCCAGGTGGCGGTCTGCGATGCGGTGCTCGTTCTCGGAGAGGACATCTCAAACACGGCGCCTGTGCTGAGCCTTAACGTGCTCCAATCGGTCCGCCAAAAGCCCCTGGAGGCGGCGGGAGCGGCCGGGATTCCTTACTGGGACGACACGGCGGTGAGGGTTGCAACAGGCCAGCAGAGGGGGCCCTTGTTTGTGGTGACCACCGGGAACACGGGCCTCGACGGCCATGCGACGGAAGCGAGGCGGCTCACTCCATCGGACATCGCCCGTACAGGCTTCGCCATTGCGCACGAAATCGACCCGGATGCGCCGCCGGTGGAAGATTTGCGGCAAAGCACGCGGCTCCTTGTGGAAAAGATTGTCCGGGACCTGAAGGAGGCAAAGCGGCCCCTTGTCATATCGGGTGTCAACTGCGGGAGCAAGGCGGTGCTTGAGGCTGCGTCCAACATCGCCGGGGCATTGTCACGGACCGGCAGAGAGTCTTATCTCTGCCTCGTGATGCCCGAATGCAACAGCTTCGGGCTCGGTCTTATGCCCGCAAAACCCCTCGATGAAGCCCTCCATGTTGCGGCAGAGGGAAAGGCAGACCTCGCGATCATTCTCGAGAACGATCTTTACCGGCGGGCCGACCAGGTGGATGTGCATGAGTTCCTTCGCGCCGTGCGTACCGTCGTGGTCATGGATCACCTCTTTCATGCCACGTCCTTGTGGGCGGATATGCTGCTGCCTGCGACGACCTTCGCGGAATCGGAAGGGACGCTGGTGAACAACGAGGGACGGGCACAGCGGTTCTTCCGGGTATTTCCGGGCAGGGGCGAGGTACAGGAAAGCTGGCGCTGGATGCGGGACATCATGAAGGAGGGAGGCCGCCCGGAGGTGAGACGGTGGCACAGCCTGGACCAGGTGAATGCGTCAATGGCGCGGTCTTTGCCCGTTTTTGAACCGGCAAGCCGGGCGGCGCCTTCGGCTGCGTTCAGGATCGCCGGTTTGAAGGTGGCGAGAGAGCATCAGCGCTACAGTGGAAGGACTGCAATGCATGCGGACAAGACCGTGCATGAGCCGAAACCGCTGGACGATATCGACTCGGCCCTCACGTTCTCCATGGAGGGTTTCGGAGGCGCGCCGCCCGCTCCGCTCATACCCCGCTTCTGGGCGCCCGGCTGGAATTCTGATCAATCGGTGAACAAGTTCCAGGCTGAGATCGGAGGCGCGCTTCATGGAGGCGATCCGGGTGAGAGACTGCTGGAGCCGTTACGGACCGGGCAGTTGGGCTACTTCACGGGTATACCCGAGGCCTTCGCATCCCAAAACGGTCTGTTACTGATTGTGCCGTTCTACCATATTTTCGGTTCTGATGAACTGAGTATGCTGGCCCCGGGGATCGCGGACAGGGCCCCCGAGCCGTACCTGGCGCTCTCACCGGCAGATATGGACAGGCTCAGGGTTAAGGACGGCGATGTCGTGGGATTGCACGCGGAATCTCAAATCCACCGGTTTCGTGTAAAGTCGGCGCCCGATCTGCCGCCCCACGTCGGGGGCTTGCCGTACGGTCTTCCACGGTGCCCGGTGCTTGCGCTTCCGGCCTGGGCAAAGGTTGACAGGACCCCATGAGCGCTGCCGCGGTTTCCCTTGTGACGGTTGCTGCCGTACTGATCGGGATGCTCTCCATCGCCGCCGGCCTCATCTGGCTGGAGCGGAGGCTGCTGGCACTCTGGCAGGACAGGTACGGACCGAACAGAGTGGGCCCGTTCGGACTGTTTCAGGTCCTTGCGGACATGATCAAGATTTTTTTCAAACAGGACTGGGTTCCGCCCTTCGCCGACAAGGTCGTATTCGTCATTGCCCCGGCCATCATCATCGTTACGGTGCTCATGGCCTTCGCCGTCGTCCCGTTCGCACCCCGCGTCATGGTAGTGAACCTTAACGCAGGCCTGCTTTTCTTCCTTGCTTTTTCGTCCCTCGGCGTCTACAGCGTAGCGCTCGCAGGATGGTCGTCGGCAAACAAGTACGGACTCCTCGGCGGCATAAGGGGGGTGGCCCAGATGCTGAGTTACGAAGTCTTCATGGGTCTTTCTCTCATGGGCGTGGTGATGCTTGCCCGTTCCTTTAATCTGTCCGACATAGTCGAGGCGCAGAGCCGCATGTGGTTTGTCGTCCCCCAGTTCGTGGGGTTTGTGACGTTTCTCATGGCGGGGATCGCCGAGACCAGGCGCGTGCCCTTCGATCTTCCGGAGGCTGAGAGCGAGCTCGTTGCCGGGTATCACACGGAATACTCGTCGCTCAAATTCGGCATGTTCTATGTGGGCGAATACCTGGGCATTGCCCTCGTCTCCGCGTTCATTGCGACTCTTTTCTTCGGGGGGTGGAAGGGACCGCTGCTCCCCGGGATTGTCTGGTTCCTGATCAAGACCTTTGCCTTCGTCTTCCTGTTCGTCCTGCTCCGTGCAACGCTCCCGAGGCCGCGTTACGATCAGCTTATGGCAATCGCGTGGAAGGT
>MVRP01000238.1 GCA_002067405.1 Syntrophorhabdaceae bacterium PtaU1.Bin034
CCGCGTGTATCCCTCTCTGCGCTAAATTATCAGGCTTTGTTCTACGAAGTCCGCCATTGTCCTCGCGCCTCTCTTCAACGCCGGACTTCCAAAACCTCCTGACCAGCCATCGGGGCTGAGAAGATCGGATACCACGAGAAAGGCGACTGACCTTAGACCTTTGTGATTGCAGACCGCGTAAAAGGAAGCGGCCTCCATTTCCACGCCTATTATTCCCTTCCGGGCATTGTCCTCAACTTTATCCCTTGTTTCCCTGTAAATTGCGTCGCTGGTCCAGATCGTGCCCGGCAGAAAGCCTGCCCTCAGTGCACTCTCTTCCCATTCGGCGGCCCACTCGGATTTCACAAACTCGTCCTGTGTGTCAAGGTAGTGGTGAGAAATGCCGTCTTCCCGGAGGGCCCCGGTCGCCAGCAGGATGTCGCCAACGGCAACCTTCCGGCTGATTGCGCCGCAGTAGCCCCAAAGGCATAGTTCAGTTACCCCGAATGCGGCAAGTTCCTCGACGAGGGCAGCGATGCTCGGACCGCCGAAGTGAGAGCGGGTGAGAATAGTTTTCTTTCCCCCGGGCAGATAGAGAGCCTTGAAAGGGCTCCACGCGGGGATGAGTACAGCCCCCGATTCTTTAACGAGCACCTTGAGGTCCGGGGAAGAAAAAACTATGACCGCTCTTTCCGGGAGGCTAAGCTCTTCCGGTTGCTTATGAGTAAAGGCACGTACAACATCCGCCGGGGTCAGGACAGGCGCGGAAGGATCAAAGAACCTTCGCACGCATCTTTTCCTTCAATTTTCGATATGTAGCGAGAAGGTGCTCGGAGATCACCCTTGTCTCACCCAATACGGGCATGAAATTCGTATCGCCGAACCAGCGGGGGACCACATGAATATGTATGTGCTCCTCAAGGCCTGCCCCTGCGGCCTTACCCATGTTAATTCCCACGTTGAGTCCGTCGACGCTCAGTTCCTCTTGGAACACTGTTGAGACAATCCGGACCAGACCCATCATGTCAAGAAGCTCCTCGTCGGTCAATTCCTCGATCCTGCCGACGTGCCTGGTGGGGACGACCATTACGTGTCCATTGGAATAAGGATATCTGTTCATAATGGCAAAGGCGGCAGGCTTTCTAAGGAGAACGAGCGAGGATTCGTCCATATCGCCCGTGAGGCAAAGAAAACACTTATTTTCACCCGGTTCTTTTGTGCTTGTAATATACTCCATCCTCCACGGCGCCCATATTCTATTCATATCAATCCCTCAAAAATACATACTCTTTCCAGTAGTCAGGAAATGCTTTGATCCCCAAATTGAACAAAAGTATATGGAAACCGCTTGGACGGCGAGGCTTCTTTCTGGGAAACATCTTCATCTCTTCCGGAAGCTTGTCTGCTTTTTTCAGATTACAGTAAATGCAAGATGTAACGATATTTGTCCATTCGGTTATTCCTCCTCTTGATTTAGGAATAATGTGGTCGCATGTCAACAGCCGTGGTTCGAATCGCTCGCCACAGTACTGGCACGTGTGATCGTCGCGGAGGAAGATGTTCCTTCTGGAAAACCGGACATTAATGTGATTATTTCGAACGAACCTCCGGAGCTTGACAACGGCCGGCAGCCTTATTCCTCTTGATACGCTCTTTATCTCCCTGTCGTACTCTTTAATTACTTCGACCTTTTCCAGGAACATAAGAGTAACGGCTTTTTTCCAGGATACAATCGCGAGGGGCTCGAAAGTAGTATTGAGAAGGAGCGTACGGTCCATAGCCGTATTGAAAATACAGTTTTTTCGAGGAATTGTCAAGGATTACGAGCTATTGCAAGGGAATACGACGGGAAGTTCGGCACCATACCGGACATTGTTGACAAGGAGTATGCCAATGACGATATTCTACCTAGAAAGAAGCCGGAAAAGAGGGAGGGGTGTTCCAATAGAATCTGATTTCTGCTAAAATCTTAGCATGCCGAAAAGGAGAGTTACAAAGAAAAGGAACAAAAAGCCCTTTCTGGATCTAAAATCGAACGAGAAACTCGGTAAGGACAAGAAGACGAGAAACTTTACCTTTCTCTATTTCATCATAGCTTTCGTCGCCATCATTGTCATCAACAGCTATTTGTCCAGCTCGGAAGTCAAAACCATTCACTATAGCGACTTTAAACAGGAATTGGCGAGAGGCAGGGTCAGTGATGTTACCGTCAACAACGACAGTGTCCAAGGGATGCTCACACAGGAAGACGGTAAACAGGTGAAATTTCTTACTGCGCGGGTAGACGATCCCGAACTGATCAAGGATCTGCAGAAACAGAATGTGAAGTTCACCGGTCAATACGAGAATAAACTTTTGAAGGGGATTATTTCCTGGGTATTGCCCTTTGTCATTATTATCATTATCTGGAATCTCCTGATGAAGAGGATGGGAGGCGCCCCATCTAGCGTGCTCAATTTTGGCAAGAGCCGCGGCAAGATATTCGGCCAGAACGAGATGACGGTCACGTTCGAGGATGTGGCGGACGTGGAAGAGGCCAAGGAGGAACTGAAAGAGATCATCGAGTTTTTAAGAACTCCGCAGAAATTCCTCAATATTGGAGGAAAGATACCGAAAGGAATTCTTCTTGTGGGTGCCCCCGGAACAGGGAAAACCCTTCTGGCGAAGGCTGTTGCAGGGGAGGCGAAGGTTCCCTTCTTCAGTATGAGCGGGTCCGATTTTGTCGAAATGTTTGTCGGCGTGGGTGCGGCAAGGGTGAGAGATCTGTTCGCGCAGGCGCAGGAGAAGGCGCCGTGTATTATCTTTATCGATGAGCTTGATGCGTTAGGCAAGGCGCGTGGCCTCAATCCTCTCGCCTCGCACGACGAGCGGGAGCAGACCCTGAATCAGCTTCTTGCGGAAATGGATGGTTTTGACACGAAGAAGGGCGTTATCATCATGGCGGCCACGAATAGGCCCGAGATACTGGATCCGGCGCTTTTGAGACCGGGGAGGTTCGATAGACATGTCCTCGTTGACAGACCTGATATCCATGGAAGGGAAGCGATCCTCAGGGTGCACTCCAAAGGAGTGAAGATCGCTAAAGAAGTGGACCTTAGCGTGATTGCCGCAAGAACGCCGGGGTTTGTCGGTGCCGATCTTGCCAATCTCGTGAACGAGGCGGCGCTCCTTACGGCGAGAAAAGGAAAGTCCGAGGTGACAAGCGAGGAGTTCGACGAGGCCATAGACCGGATATTGGCCGGACTTGAAAAGAAGAAGAAGGTCATGAGCAGAAAGGAAAAGGAGATTGTGGCATATCACGAATCAGGGCATGCCCTGATGGCCTCCCTGCTGCAAACGACGGACCCGGTTCACAAGATCTCTATCATCCCTCGCGGGATTGCGGCCCTTGGTTATACGATGCAGAGACCGACGGAAGATCGCTACCTTATGACAAAGAAGGAGCTTCTAGACAGGCTTGCGATGCTTCTTGCGGGCAGGGTGGCGGAGGAAATCACCTTCGGAGAAGTTTCGACCGGCGCGCACGACGACCTTTCCAAGGCGACGGATATTGCGAAATCCATGGTGAAAGAGTTCGGCATGAGCGAGGAAATCGGACACATTACTTACGAAAAGGAGAGGAAATCGATGTTCCTCGACATTAATTCCGATTCTCATTCAAAGGACTACAGCGAGGAGACCGCGCGTGAGATAGACAATGAGATCAAGCGGATAGTAGAAAATACGTATCAGGAGGTGAAGCGGACCCTTAGCGAGAAGAAGATGCTCCTGGAAAGCGTGGCTCAAATTCTGCTTGAAAAGGAGGTTATCGAGGGAGAAGAATTGAGAAGACTCATAAGAGAGTATTCCGAGAGAGAACGCCTCGAACAAAGTGATGAACTTGAATATCGAAAAGAAACAGATAGACCTAATTAACGAATCAATCTGTGTCTATAAAACCTGCAATCATTGCATAGATCTGCATAAGAAGGGTCAGCTGAGCTTTTCGGAAGTCGGAGAGTTTGTTGACGACAGAGGGAAGAGCTGCCTCTACAGACTGAAACAGATGTGCCATGAACTTTTCAGGAACACGGTAGAGGCTGCGTACAAGGAGAAATTCTACGATATCGCTGTCGGCTATATTTTTCATGAAGCAATGAAACTGAGAGAGTGCATTTATCAACTGGAATACTACAAGCCTGAATACCATACGCTTGTCACGTCGAGCGAGCTGACGCCCGGAGAAAGAAAGCTGATTCACGAGTTTGATATACTGATCAGCAAAGCCCAGAAGAGGCTGGCCGAGGGATTGAAAGAGGTCAAGGTGCTGCTGAACGAGCTGATGGCCCACGTAAAAGACCTGATAAAAATCTACCGGAATAACTACCTGCTGCCCCGCTTTATCTTGGAGAACGAGAGGTCGTTCATCAGCATTTACGGAAAAAAAGGCTACCAGGACCTGCTCAACGAAATTTATGAAGAAGGCCGGGCAACCCTTATGTTCAAGGCAGCGGTAAGCTATCTCGATAGCGAGTACTTTCAGATATCCCGGGGCCTTTTTCATAAGGTCGTCAACCTTGATCGGGACAATGTCCCTGCAAAGTTTCTTTTTCTTTACGCCTCTTGCTACAACTGTTACTTCAGGAACAGGTTCTCCATGTCGAAAATTTTCGCTGAAGAAGCTCTGGCAATGCCTATTGACGGACATGAGGAGATACAGAAATACGCCGAATCGCTCCGTGCACTCCTTTCCGATGTGGAAAAGGAGATGAAAAAGACGGGACAACGGGAGGAGGAAAAAGGAAGTGCCTATTTATGAGTATAACTGCCAAAACTGTGGCGATGATTTTGAGTGTATAGTCTTCAGGACGGATGAACCTGTTTCATGCCCGAAATGCGGGAACGAGGCGCCGACGAAAAAGATGTCCTCGTTCGGATTCTCCGTCGGCTCCAAATTCAAGTCTGCTGGCTCCGGCTCGGGTTGTGCCGGATGTTCTTCTTCGGATTGTTCCTCCTGCTCTTAACGAAATATGAATGGATCTTGAATACGCGGTATCAAAGGTCATCAGAGAAGAGGGGCTGATTTCCGGAGGCGAAACGGTCCTAGTCGGTGTGTCTGGCGGGCTGGATTCCGCAACCCTTCTGTTTATCCTGAACAGGATCAAGGACCGGATACCGTGCGGGCTGGCTGTGGCCCATGTCAATCATCAACTGCGGGGGAAGGAATCTGAACGGGATGAGACTTTTGTCAGGGAGCTCGCCGGGAAATACGACCTGCCCTTCCATGTTACCCGCGCTGATATCAGAGACTATGCTCTCAGGAACGGCCTTTCATTACAGCACGCAGGCAGAGATGTCAGGTATCGCTATTTTGATGAAATATGCAGGAGTCACGGGTATAGCAAGATTGCGATCGCGCACAACCGTGACGACCAAGTCGAGACCTTCCTGCTTCGGGTTGTTAAGGGGACAGGCATAAACGGCCTTTCTTCCATTCCAATAAAAAGGGGCCTCATCATCAGGCCGCTCCTTCGCTCCTACCGTGCGGAGATCGAGGCTTATGCGCATCATTACTCGGTAGCCTACGTGCAGGATTCATCAAATCTGAAAGATGCTTATGAACGCAACTTTATTCGCAATCGGGTGGTTCCCCTGCTCGCTGAG
>MVRP01000239.1 GCA_002067405.1 Syntrophorhabdaceae bacterium PtaU1.Bin034
ACCATGAGTATGCCCAGTCTCCGTGGTCCCTTGATCTGCATGCGGTGAAAACTCATATTAGCGATACCCGTATCAGGGTCACGGGCCATTACCAGGCCTGAGGTTATGTAACGTCCTCCGTCACGTTCGCCGGCTATGTGGGCCGGCAGCTGCGTCACATCCACCTCGTCGCCGGTGCGCACGACCTCGTTCACAGGACCGTCATCAATGAGAATCGGTTTTCTTGGAGTCTTTGACCGCCGCGAAAATTCCTTAATAACGCCCTCTATGGGCAGATTGAAAGCCAGCGCCGCCTGCCTGAGGTTGCCCGGAGCCATGCCTAAGGCCTTCCATCCGGGAAAACCTTTGACGTTTTGGAAGAAGAGTGCTTTGTCTCGTGCTCCGTAGAGCAATGCTCCCATCTCCGTACTCGGATCGACGGGCTTGGTCAGTGTCACGAGTTCGCCCGCTTTTTCCAGTATCTCGATCCAATCACGCATGTCCAGATTCTTTTTCATGGTACTCCTCCTTTGGATTTATATTTGATTCTCCTGCTGTTCCCGATGCTTCAAGGTTTTAGCCCTGTCAACAGATCGGTTTCTTAACCTCTCTATTTGTTAGCCGCCTTCAGTGGTGTGGCGGGTATACAGAAGAAATCACTGATGAAATCGCTTATGAATAAGAAGTGATGGTTTTGACGCAAAGGTATCCCGTCCGCTGTTATGTCTTTCACCCATACTCCTTTGGGAGTTAATAAAAGCGTTTCAGGTCAACGTAACGACTGTTGTCTTACTAACGGCTTACCTCATGAATGACGAAAAGTCCCGGAATCAGAATATTTCCTCTTCGGCGTCTTCCTGCCCTTCCGGAGAACTTTTCTTCAGGCTCCTATAGGTACGATCCACATTAAGAATATCCTTCTTCAGCTCCTCCTGGGCGCGCTGCTCGTCACCGCTTTCGATGGCCTGGAGAATGCGTTCGTGAGCCCTGTGCGCATTCCTGATCGTCTTCATGTCCATCTTGAGGACACTATGAAAATGGGCAACGACGGTCATCATCGACTCCATCAGGATGACAAATACTGAATTCTTTGTCGCTCCTGCAAGGAGCCGGTGGAATTGGATATTATCTTCGAAACACCTTATGCCCTGTTCCAACTTCTTTGTTGTTTCGTCCACCTTCTCCCTGATCACTGCGATGCTTTCCCTGTCCTTCACCTCGAAGATATTTGTCAACACCATTTTCTCAATATCGAGCCGGGCTTTGGTCAGTTCGTCCGTTGTGATTTTTCTTGCCTGAAAGGCGTCTACAAAGAGCTCCCCCATGGAAACCAGTATGGTGTCGACAATAAGTGGACCCCCGTATGCGCCCTTCTGTGTTGCGATAAACCCTGAAAGTTCCAGACGCCGGAGGGCCTCGCGAAGTGTTTGCCGGCTCACGCCAAATTGACCTGCCAGTTCTGCCTCTGAAGGCAGCCTGTCTCCTGGTTTGAGCACACCCGAAAAAATCAACCTTTTTATCTCAGCGGAGATTTCTTCGAAGGCTCTTTTAGGCCTGAGTGGTGTAAATAACGTGGGACTCTTCTTTTCTTTATCCGCTCTTTCCGGGGATTTACGTTCATCGATAGGTTTGCTCACCCAGTCTCTCCCTGTAGTTAATTTATTCATCTGTTCGACAATTAAACTTTTTTCAGATTATGTTTTCAGCGAGCAAAATGTCAAGAAAAATTATCACAGAGAATTAGAGCCATATTTATGCAGAAGTTACAGGGAGCAGTTTTCGGCCAGCCGGAGATCAAGGAGGGTCTTTATGCCGGAGCAGGAAGTGCTTTTCGGCTTCCTCGAACGATGCCGAAAGCTCGGCTTATCCTTTGTGAGCGCCTACTTGAGGAGCTTCACGACCACGGCTTCCAAGCCCTCGTTCTTGACGCCAATGGGGTAGAACGCGACCAGAACCATACAAACGAAACAGGGAAGGGAAAAAAACAGGAAGAATTGATGGGTGGAGAATCCTGCCGTCTGGACAACCCCTCCCATAACGGGGCCTACAATCGACCCGAACCGGCCCATCGCGTATGCCCAGCCCGCGCCGGTTGAACGAATGCGGGTCGGATAAATCTCGTTGGCGACCACATGGAGCGCGGCCGGGATACCGACCATGAACAGTCCGCTCGCGGCACCGGCCACATAGAGCCATGCCTCTGAGGTAACGTACGCAAACAGCAGGAGAGACAAACCTCCCATGAAGAAAGATAGGCAAAGGCCGAGCTTGCGTCCGAAGGCATCCATGCAGCATCCGAGAGCAATTCCTCCCACCATGGCTCCGACGGACTGCACGATCGTATAGCCGTAGCTTTTGACGAGCGAGAATCCTGCGCCGGTAAGGAGCGCGGGCAGCCAGGTGGAAAGCCCGTAAAGGGCGAGCATGCTGAAGAGATAGGTGCCCCAGACGAGAACAGTCATGAGCCTCAGGTCAGGACGGAGAAGATCCCGTAAGTTGCCGTCCTGCTGCATACCCTGTTGCGCAAAGCTCTCAGGATACCACTTACCCGGTTGAAGCCCTGTAATCTTCTCGATTTTGCGCATCAGGCCGATGGCCTCCGGATAACGTCCTTTCGATGCAAGAAAACGAACCGATTCAGGCAGGTAGGCATGGAGCGCAGGAAGGATGAGCACCGGAGCGGTCCCGACGAGAAGAACGACGCGCCAGCCGAAACGCGGAATGAGCACCATGGCGACAACGCCGGCTAAGGCCCAGCCGATAGTGAAGCTGCCGCCTACGGCAGTGACGACTTTGGCCCTCACACCCGAGGGTGAAAATTCTGATGCGAGCGTGACGGTAAGGGGTATGACACCCCCTATACCGAGGCCGGCAAGAAACCGGAACAAACAGAAAATCTCGAAATTAGGGGCAAAATAGGCGGCCCCGTTGAAGACGGAAAAGACCAGGACCACAAGCATGATAAGTTTCTTCCTCCCCAGCCGGTCCGACACCATCCCGAACCCGACCGCACCGACCGTGAGACCGAGAAAGCCGTAGGATATCATGGTACCCGCCTTCACCGGCGTGAGGTCCCACTCCTTCAGCGCAAGGGGCACTATGTAGGCGATTATCTGTGAGCTGTACCCGCCGAAGATAGTGACGAGGATCGACAGGATGGTGAGCCGTTTATGAAAGGAGGTAAAGCGGAGCCTGTCAAGCCATTCGAATGCCGAGGTGGTGGATACAGGTTTCATTCGTACAATCCTTTAATGAGATGAATTATTGGTCCTGCGATCTGCATAACGCCGGACAAGGGAACGCCCGGCCGTACTCATCCGAAACCCTGTCCCGTTCTCGGAGCGGAAAAGCATCCACGAAGATATATAATCGAGTGGAGCATGTCAAATAGTTTCGTTGTTCGTCAGTTTGAAGCCGCTGAATGTAAGGTTTTTTCTTCATGGATTTATCTTGTGAATTGTTGAAGAGGCGAGTACGATGGAGGAATACCGGGAACGAGAAGTTCCATGTTCGTGTCGGGCGGCTCAAATGAGTGCAGACTGAGGACAATCGCCAAAACTTTGTAAATGAGGAGGCGTATGGATCTAAGGGACTTTATAGAGATATGCGAGAAAGAAGGGCAACTGAAAAGGATCGCGACCGAGGTGGATTGGGACCTCGAACTTTCGCACGTGTCAAAGATCGTTGAAGGGCAAGGTGGACCGGCCCTCCTGTTTGAGAAGGTAAAGGGTTATACCATCCCGGTTTTCACCGGGGCCTTTGCCACCCCCCGGCGGCTCGGCTTGCTTCTTGGAAAGCGGAACCATCTGTCCATGGTAGAGCTTACGCAGGAGTGGATGAAGCTTGCCAATCAGAAACCGATTCCACCGAAAGAACAGGAAGACGGGCCGATCTTCGAAAATACCCTGAGCGGGGATGATGTCGATGTCTTCATGTTCCCTTCACCGCGGTTTTACGAACTGGACGGCGGCCGCTACTTCGGCACGACGGTCTTTCTCGTGGTGGAGGACCCCGAGACCGGCGAGATAAACCTGGGGACGTACCGGATGCAAGTCCTGGACAGCAAAACGGTCGGTGTGCAGATACTGAAGGGGAAGAGGGGCGACCGGATCCTGGAGAAGTACCGCAAGGCAGGCAGGAAGATGCCTGCATGCGCCGTTATCGGTGGCGACCCCCTGCTCCTGCTGGCGGGAAGCGTCATGGTGGCCAAAACGAGCGAGTACGAGGTAGCAGGTGCGGTGCGCGGAAAGCCGGTTGAAATTGTAAGGGGCACGCTGACGGGACTGCCGATCCCCGCATTCGCGGAGATCGTGCTGGAAGGAGAGATCGATCCCGAAAACCTGCGGCCGGAAGGTCCCTTTGGTGAATTTACCGGTTATTATACGGACGAGCTTATCAGGCCGATCCCTAAGCCGGCCCTTGAGGTGAAAAGGATTTACCACAGGAATAATCCCATCCTCTGGGAGACGAGCGCAGGCAGACCCGTTACCGACAACCACATGCTTCTCTCCTTCATACAGAACGCCATGTTGTGGGCCGAACTTGCCAGGATGCAGATACCCGGCATCAAATCCGTCTATATGCCTCCCGAAGCCGCAGGCCGCTTTTGGTCGATAGTCTCCGTTGAGCAGATGTATCCCGGCCACGCGGAGCAGGTGGGTGCGGCAGTCGCCGCAACCAATACGGCGTCCTATTGCTGTAAGGGGATCATCATCGTCGATCACGATATTGCCGCAGACGATCTGCCCCGCGTGTGGTGGGCCCTCGGCACCCGGTTCAATCCGGCCCGCGGCACCCAGATTCTCAACAGGGGACGATCCACGCCTCTCGACCCGGCCCTCGACCCCACCAGCGACAAGCTCCTCACCTCGCGGATCATTCTGAATGCGACCATACCTTTCGAGTGGAAAGACAAGCCTACGGAAGTGAAGCTGTCAGAGCCCATTCTCAACAAGGTCAGGGAACGATGGGCAGAGTACGGCATTGACAGGCAGGAGCACGAAGTGGGGTGATCGGGAAAGGTCCCTCATACCACGTCCCCGAATATCTCCGGAGATCGACGGAGGGGCGACCGTGAGAGGAAGATTGCCTCTTGAGGTCATCGCTCCGTCACCTTGCCGCACCGCGTGACCGGCTTCATGAACCTCGGGTCTTTCCGGGCAATGCGAATCGCCTCTATCGCACTCCGCTCTTTGTCCTTGATCTCCAGCATGATGTCGAAATCGATCGATGTCGTTTGAAGGAGAAACGTACGGAATTCTGACGGCACGATCGTGAGAGCGTGCCGTCCTTTTCTTCCTTGTTCTTCCTGGAGACTGAAATCGACGATTGGCAGACCATCGTCCTTCATCCACGTAGCCGCCGCCCGGCGCACCGCAGAAATCAAAGGGTCGCCATTGTTGAAGAGCGCATAGTGCAAGGTGTCGAGCACGACGGGAACTCCGACCTCTTCGTGGACGGACAAACAATCTTCGAGGCCGAACAACCGCTCATCGTTCTCGATAACGATCCTTCTGGAAATGGAGGGATCCAGCGCTCTGAAACGTTTGACAAATCTTCTCATGCTGCCGATCTTATCCCCATACACGCCGCCCACGTGGATCTGGACCTTGCATGAACGATCGAAGCCCATACGGTCCA
>MVRP01000240.1 GCA_002067405.1 Syntrophorhabdaceae bacterium PtaU1.Bin034
GTAGTTACCGACCCGGAGTTCCTTGCCCGGCTGGAGACAGCCGCCCAGGCGGTATGGGCGGGCATGTATCCGGTGTTTATCAATGACGAGACGGTAATGAACATGGTGGGAGTGGTCCCCACAGGCGTATTCGACCCGAGGACGCAACGGGGTCTGCGGTGTATAGCAACGAAAGAGCTTCCCGTATTCTTCGGCGCACCCGCCCTGATCTTCATGGGCGGCAACGCAAAAATGAATGATCCGGGAACCGCGATCGGCATCTGCGGGCAGAATATGAATCTCACGGCCCATTCGCTCGGGCTCGGCGTCTGCTGGAGCAACTTCGGGAAGGCAGTCAATTTTATCCCGGAAATAAAGTCCGGACTCGGGTTCGAGGACCCGTGGAGCGTGGAAACGGTTCTCGGGCTCGGTTATCCGAAATTCAAACAGCAGGGTATGGTCCCCCGTCACCACCGGCCGGTAACATGGTTCCGTCCGGGGTCTGACGGCCCACAGATAGAAGCGTGAAAGCGTCCGCTTTCGCCAATTCGGCTTCAAGGAGGCAGGTCGTATGAGAGAGTTCGACGGGAAGGTCGCAGTGGTCACAGGGGCGGGCGGAGGGATCGGACGGGCTTCGGCCGTCGCTCTTGCAGAGAAGGGCGCAAAGGTAGCGGTCGCGGACGTGCTGGTCGAACAGGGATTAGAGACAGCGCAGATGATCAAGGAAAAAGGTGGCGAAGCGATCTTTGTCAGAACGGATGTATCAGACTCCGGCACCGTGCAGGCACTCGTAAACAAGACCGTCGAGACCTACGGCAGACTCGATTATGCAGTCAATAACGCAGGAATCGGCGGGGCCAACGCGATGACTGCCGATTATCCGGAAGATGACTGGAACAGAATAATCGCCGTAAATCTCACCGGTGTCTGGCTATGCATGAAGTACGAAATCCCGCAGATGCTGCGGCAAGGCAAGGGCGTTATTGTGAACGTGGCGTCAGTGGTAGGATTGACGGGCCTGAGCCTGGTTTGCGGCTATGCTGCTGCGAAACACGGCGTGGTGGGATTGACGAAAGTTGCGGGGATGGAATATGCGGCCCAAGGCGTCCGGGTGGCTTCCGTATGTCCCGGTTTTGTGGAGACACCCATGATGGACGAAGCAGCCCGGATAGGCGGAGTGCCGAAAGACGACTTCTATAAGGCTTTGGGGGCTTTTTCCTCAAACGGAAGGGTGGCAAAACCGGAGGAAATAGCAGCAGCCGTTGTCTGGCTGTGCTCCGATGCCGCATCCTTCGTAACCGGAACGACCCTGGTAGCGGACGGCGGATGGATTTGCGGTTATCGGCTGAGATGAAGAACAGGCGCCAATAAGCGCATTTGAGCACCTATAAACACCTCCGGTACTACTCAGACTGGCCCTCACGGAGTAACGCACCGTGGGGGCCAACAGGTAAGAGGGGGTATAAAAGGAGGCGAGGATGGATCTGAAAGGAAAGGTAGCGATTGTAACAGGCGCTGTCGGCGTGATCGGGCGGGGTATTTCCGGGACCCTTGCCGGTGAAGGCATGCATGTGGCGGTAGCTGACCTGTCTCAGGAGCAGTGTAATGATTTTGCCGAGGAGATAAAGGCGTCCGGCGGAAGCGCACTGGGAGTCGGGGTTGATGTGAGCTCCCGTGAATCGACGCGGCACATGGCCCAAAAAGTGCTTCAGGCCTTCGGCCGGATCGATGCCCTTGTGAACAATGCCGGCGTTATTGCCGTCGCACCGCTCGCGGTTTATAGGGAAGAGGATTTTGACAGGATAATTGCGGTAAACCTGAAAGGCTCTTTTCTGTGCGCGCAGGCGGTCGTTGGCCACATGATCGAGAGAAAAAGCGGGCGCATAATCAATATATCGTCGGTGGCGGCTAAGAGGCCGGGCCCCCTCCAGACGGCCTATGCAGCATCGAAGCACGGCCAACTCGGACTCACCCAGGTATGGTGCCAGGAACTGGGACAGTTCAACATCACCGTCAATGCCGTATGCCCCGGCTTCATTGATTCCCCCATGTGGAAGGACCATCTCAGCCCCGCATACGCCCCTGCCTTCGGCGTTGAGCCGTCCGAGCTGATCGGTACCGTTGCAAAGACCAACAGTCCTTTAGGAAAGCCGCAGACCCCCGCGGAGATCGGGGAAGCGGTGGCGTTTTTCTGCAGGGCAGACAACGTATCCGGACAGGCTCTCGTCATTGACGGCGGCCACGCCATGTGGTAGTGAAGTAGTCAATGACATACGGAAGGAGAAGGCATGGACAGGCTGCGCGACAAAGTATGCCTGATAACAGGAGCTGCCGGAGGCATAGGCAGCGCGATAACGGCGCGTTTTCATGCAGAATGCGCGATAGTAATAGCGACGGATATCAATGATACTGCGGGACACGTGCTGGCGAGCCGGTTTTCGGACCGGTCGGCGTATTATCACCTCGATGTAAGCAAGGAAGACGATTGGAAAGAAGCGTTCTCCATTCTCGATAAGAAGTACGGCCGCCTGGACGTTCTCGTCAACAATGCGGGAATACTTGGTTACCTTGAGACAGCCGGCCCTTATGACGCGGAGCACGTGGACCTGGAAAGCTGGCGTCACGTGCATGCCGTTAACCTCGACGGTATAGCGCTGGGATGCAAGCACGCAATACGGCTTATGAAGAAAAACAGGTCGGGGAGCATCATCAATATGTCTTCCCGTTCAGGGATTATCGGCATTCCGCGCCTGGTGGCATACGCCTCCAGCAAGGCCGGCGTGAGGAACCATACCAAAAGCGTCGCCCTCTATTGCGCGGAGAAGGGGTACAATATTCGCTGCAACTCAATCCATCCGGGCGCAATCCTCACGCCGATCTGGGACCACGATCTCGGGGGAGGTGAGGAGCGGGAACAGAGAATCAGAAGGTTGTGCCGGAGGATTCCCCTCGGAAGAATGGGTACACCCCTGGATGTTGCAAATGCCGCGCTTTATCTGGCATCCGACGAATCAGGGTACGTGACCGGCGTAGAGCTGAATGTTGATGGCGGGATTCTGGCAGGCGGTTCGGCCCAGCCGACAGGGGAGAGGTAACGTCGTTTGAGACTGTGTGTTAGTCTCTTTCGTCATTCCTGTGTCCACCCACACGCGTCAATTTATCTGCTTTCTGCCACTGTCACTGACGGAAGGTTTTCCGGACTATGCTGCTGCCCGGCAATTCCCTCTCGATAAATAGATGTTTTCACCCTTTCTCCATTCATGATCGAAACCATTCGAGCCGCAGTAAAAGCTGCGAGCGCATCCGGCTTTCATGTGCTCATGAAGCTCTATGGCAATTGACTCGATCGTTTCGATCCAGGACGAGGTATTGCCGAAAACCTCCTTCTCTGCTCCTTCGATGTCTATTTTCAGGATATCTATTCTTGTCAGATTATAGTCCTTGATTATCTTATCCATTGTGACGCCCGTTACAGGGTGGCAAATACCGTTAATCGGCCGGCTGTCCGGGTGGGCCTTCGTCTCCGTGGTAAAACCCCACTTCCCGCGCCCGGGATCGAGCACGTTGATTTCCTCGTCTCTGTTCCATAAGGCGGCCTGAACCGGCGTGATCTGAGGGTACGGCACTGTATTTTCTTTAAGCAGTTGAAAATTGCTTTGCTCCGGTTCTATTGCAATAATCTTCGCCTGGGGATATTTGTTCGCGAAATATATCGAAGCAAGGCCAATGTTCGCTCCCGCGTCGACTATGACCTTCGGCTGCGTTTCTGTATGAAAGTCATAGTCCTGGTTGATGAATATCTGCTCATACGCCAGGACATCCGACGAAGGGATACGCAGGTGAAAAGCACACTTACAATCATGTCTTTGCAGTTCGAAAAGAACGGTGGACTTTGTGACTTTGCCTTTTGTCGCACGCAAAAGACCTATAAAACCTATAGTCCTCAAGTATCTTTTTATGCCCCTAATCATGATTCGCGTTGCGAAAGTATGCGTCTTTTTGAAAAAAGCACACCCGCAAGGTGGTGGTGAACAGGCGTTCGAACCAACAGGCACTGCTGCAATGCGGGAGAAGGAAGGAATAGCTTAAAGATTACTCTCTATCGAAACCGGCAGCTTACAGGAGAATCGTCTTTTTTCAGCCTGTTTGCCTCCTTATTTGCTTTCGCATCTCGTTAAATTTAATCATTCCACAGGCTCAGTCAATCTCAATGATTTCCTGCAGTCTCGCCGGGCAGGCCAAGGACGGGCGGCAACTAAACCTTCCTGAAATATTTTGGCAATTATCCTTGCAAATTAGCGGAATATCGATATTGTTTGGCGGCACACGTGGTGCTTCAGACCGTCAAGCTCCGTTGAAACAGTCTGTTTTTTGATCTTTGCCTTTCTCTTGCAGTCCTGGCGTAATATCAAGCCTTGGCGGCCTTCTTCTGCTTTTTGGCTTCCTTCTTTTCTTTGAGTGTTTTTGTGGGCGCCTTTTTTGTGTCCTTCTTGACGTCGTGACTTTTCGCCATGGCTTCACTCCTTCTTGGGAATGACGATATATTACCACAAACATTCTCTCCCTGAAACGCACTTCTTTTGTTGGGGCTCGCGTCGCCCCCTCTACGGGCGAAGCCCGCAGAGACTCCCCCTCAACAAAAGGAAGAGGCGGTAATTCGCTGGGCTCGCGTCGCCCCTTGCTATGCTGAGGTGCGGAGGAGATGGGGGGCGGAGGAGAAAATGTGCTTGTTCACCTCTGCTCCTCTGCTCCTCAGCCCCTCAGCCCCTCTGCACCTCCTACTACGGATCTCGACCTTATTGTCGAGAGACGCTGCCGGAATTCGTCATTTCTTGTCATTGTCCGTAGCGGCTTGTCGGGCTGTCCTGTCTATTCCCTTTAAAGGACGGAGTATTCGAGGAGTATCATGTTGGCACGACCCTTGCTATTATTTGGGTATGGAACTCGCCAAGGAGGCGCAAAAGATGAAAAAGAAGACGTTAATCATCCTCATCATCGGAATGATACTATCAATGAGTTTCATGACAAGCTATGCCCATGCCCGCGGTGGCCACCACTATCGGGGAGGTGGTGCCGGTTATGCGGCAGGGGCGCTCGTAGGAGGACTTCTCCTCGGGACAGTTATCGGCAGCGCCATAAGTCAGCCTCGCTATGTTGCTCCCGCACCTGTCTATGCATATCCTGCTCCCGTGTCCGCTTATGCTTACCCTTCAGCACCCGCCTATGTCTCCGAGAACCCTCCGGGTGAATGGGTCGTTGTTCCGGGCAGATGGGTAAACGGCGCCTGGGTACCGTCGCATAGGGTCTGGTCGCCGGTCAATCCGTACTAGAAACCGAAATCTCACTCCTCCCGTTTCAGGGCCGAGGGTTGTCCTCGGCCCTCCTTTTTCATACCGCGCCTTCATTCATGCTATAATGGCACCATCAGCACATATGTGGGGAATTTATGAATGAACAATATCTTGAGGGTATTGAGCGATTGAACTGTCTGCCTCTCAATCGGAAGGCCAGGCAGATGCTCGAAGAAACAGGAGTGAAGATAGAACCGGGATGTCT
>MVRP01000241.1 GCA_002067405.1 Syntrophorhabdaceae bacterium PtaU1.Bin034
GCGCACAAGACTCCAATCCTAAGCATTTCAACAAATTCTCTTGAAAAGAGACATGTTCTCTCTCCTGTGAGGCTACCAATTCCTCTTGAACGGTAGGATAGAACAATTGGCAACTGCATTCCTGCAATACTAAACTGCAAGTGTTACGCCTCTGGGTAGTCGCCAAGCTTCCGCCGTGCTCACCGTAAAAAGCGCCATTTTGAGGTTTTAGCAGTCCGGAAGCGAGCTTAATAAAGGTAGTTTTCCCAGAGCCATTTGGACCGACTAAGGCCAGTATCTCCCCACGCGAAAAATAATCGGATACACCGCGTAATGTCTTTTCTTTTTTTGAAGGGTATCTATACTCAATACCTCTAGCTTCAAAAATCTGAACCCCACGTTCAGAAGCAAATTGCTTATTTCTGTTGTCACAACTATGAACAAATGAAGAGAGATCCAGTGGGCGCAATCCTTCATCAAAAAATGCTTCCGAAGTCATCCCTTCCAGACCCAAGACGGTTTTTTTTATTTTGCCATTTTCCAGAATCACTACTTTGTCTACCAATTCAGAGAGGTAATAGAGCCTGTGTTCGGCAATAACGATTGTTTTTCCCTTATCTTTCAGGACGGCCAGAGCATTTTTCAGACTTTTTATGGACCGGACATCTAAATTCGCTGATGGCTCATCCAAAAGAAATATATCCGGCCCAGTTGCATAAATAGCTGCAAAAGCGACTCTTTGTTGTTCGCCGCTGGACAATTCATACATGTTCCTATCCTTGAGGCGCGTTAGGCCAAATAGTTCCAGTGCCTCGTCAACTCGCTCAATGATAGTGTTTCTCGGAAGGCCTTTGTTTTCTGGCCCGAAAGCTATTTCATCCAGAACCGTGGTATGAAAAAACTGGGACTTGGGATTTTGGAATACGGATCCTGCAAATTTAGATATGTATTCCGGATCCTTGGAGCCCATATTTTTCCCATAGATAGTGATACTGCCTTGAACAGCCCCTGGAAGAAGGTGTGGGATAATGCCGTTTAAACAACGAATCAGCGTTGATTTTCCACAACCACTGCTGCCTGCCAAAAGAATGAACTCACCAGGTTGCACTTCGAGGTTTACTGAATCCAATGCGGGAAATTTAGCATTTGCATACATGACCGAAAAACCATTAACTGAAATTACAGGAACTGATGTCATGTTCAACTCACCGCACGCGGTAAATATATGACAAGTAACATCGCCAATGCAGTTGCGGAACCAAATGCGAAATCCCTATAAGAGAAACCAACATCTCTATAAAAGTACTTTCCGTTAAAATCCAATCCCTTGGTAGATAGAGAAAAGACAAGTTCTTCACCAAGAGCTATTGTTCTAAATAGGCAGGTTGATAAAAATATTTCAAAAGTAAGTAGCGGATTCAGCAGGCACCTTTTTAAAGACAACAGCCCACGGGCCTTCAGAGCATCCAGTATGATTCCGGCTTCAAGCTTGATTGTTGGCATGAATCTAAAACATACGGCAATAGGAATTATTATCTTCCTGGAAATATTCATCTTTTGCATTACATGGATGCATTTGTTCGCTGATATATTTGCAAGAATTATTTTCGCTGTACTAAAGATCATGCACCCCTTTCTGGCTGCAAGCGCAACAAAATGACTCTGATATGGGGGGGTATCGAAACAAAGAAGAGGCAAATGCGCTAATGCCAAAAACAGTACTTGCTTAATGACAGAAGCAATGTGCGCCGACGCAATAAGCAGAATAAACAGGTAGAGAATAAAGGCGAGATCGCGCGTGATATTGTGCGAAAATAGAATCATGCAGGTTAATGAAACCGGCAAAATGAGGAGAAGAGTTCTCGGGTCCAAGCCGCTCAATAACTTCATGATTGATACACGCTGGTATTTTTAAAATGTTTATGAATTATGCGGCTACCTAGGGCAATTCCCAATGAGCACGTGAGGAAGGTTACAAACACAATAGCCATAACGTAGTAGAACGTAAATTTTTCAATATAATCTTTAGGCCATGCAGAAATGACTTCTTGGAACCAAGAAACGTTAGATAAGAGGTATACTGGAGCATAAAAAATAAATGCCTTGGCTGTGGCAAATACCAATATTGCAGCCCAAAAAACATGTTGCTTTCTGTATCCTCCCAAAGCCTTTGAAACCCCATCGGCCAACACTCCTGCGACTAACCCGGCGACAAATCCTGGCCACCATCCTGCAGCAGCATGCATTATTCCAATAATGATACCGTGGATAGTCATTACCCCAATCTTAGGAACCTTGATCAACATGAGACAAAATATGGGAGCAAGAACGAAGTTGACGATCGGGTCCATCCCTGCCCACAAAAGAGGCATTAAATGCAAAACTACTATCGTTCCCCAAAAACAGCACAACAGTAGCGCGTTAAAGACTCCCAAGAGTATCAACTCTCGCGTATTGAAGCGTTCCATCCGCATCATTCCTTCATATCTTATTTATATCTGCCGGTGAGATACCTATTGAGATGCCTATAAGGGTATCAACATGCTATTATCTTGACTGAATTTGAACGTGCCATACTAACTCCAGGGGGAGTCAAAATAGCGATTGGTGGAAAACTAATCTGCGTCTTAGCCACCCCATGCACGGGTCTTAATTCCAAGGATTCTCAGGCTGAACCGGCGGGAATGTCGTTTTTTCAAGGAACGAGGTCAAAATCAAGGTGTGAAGGATTCCTTCTCGCCGCCACTCACCAGAACTGTCCTCTGCTGCTCATGAGCGGCATATGACCTCGGAGACAGGCGTGCCCTCCTTTTCCACCCGCTGGATCTCGCGATCAATGACGGCCGCCATTCCTTTGAGACGAAGCTTCGCAAGGAGATCGTGAAGCTTCTCGTTCATAGTCATATGGAAAATCATCTGGATGCACTTTCGATTCTCGGCGGTCCTTCCCGATCTGACCCACTTAAAAAACAAAAGGCTAAGGAAATGCCGGAGGCTACACGGCAACAGGGGTGAGCTTGTAGAGACGGGCCTGGCGTGCAGCCCGTCGCAGATCGCCATGACGGAGGGTATCACGAACATCATCGAAGATTCGTCACAAGCTTGTGCTATGATGCGCGATCACACGGGCATTAGTCTGATGCCTGGCAATCCCTGTATCTCTGCACTTCCTTATCGTACTCTTCGGCCATCGCCCTCAGCACTGTTGTCTTCGCTCTCAGTTGTGCCAGAGACTGATTATGCCATTCCGTTTTTTCATTATATGCGCTTATCTTCACCTCTAGATCGTACTTTCTTTTCGGATCATTTCCGACGCTCAGGCGTTCCAAATCGATGGATTGATTCTCGGCATCCAATTCCTGCCGCAGTTTCTCGACCCTCTCTGTCAGACTCTGCACTTCAGCCTTCTTCATCTCGATGTCTCGCTTCAAGTCTTCGGGAGGCGGTGTGCAAGACTTTTCAGATACGGGTAATGACGGGAGACCGAATACCTGCACAGACACCCATGCATCAGAGCCTTCCAGCCTTCCCTTCATAACAGATGCCCCGATCTCCCTCACTTCAGGAGAAAGGATGTTCTTTCGGTGCCCTGGGCTTTGCATCCAGCCATCGACGATCTTTTGGTTCGTAAGGAAAAGTCCCCTCGCTATATTCTCGGCGATGATCTTATACTTGTATCCCACCCTTTGGGCGATATCGGAAGCCTGCTCTCCCGTTGGAGACACGTGGGCGAAATATTGCCTTTCGAACATATCTTTAGCTTTTACTTCAGCAATAGCATCGAGAAGAGGATTCTCGTTCAGTTCCGTTAATCCCTGAAGCCTTCGGGCTTGATTTGTCGCGGCTATGATGGCCTCTTTCGTAAGCGGTTCCCGAAAGAACGACGGTCTGTTGGAGATAGGCTCCTTTTTTATGCCGAGGAAACATAGGAATGCTATTACCGCGATAACGGTGAAGGAAACAATCTTTCGGGTCTTCGTAAATTGGACCGTTTCCGGTTTTGCCTTTCCGGGTGCGGGTTTGGAAAAAATTGCAGAGACTTCCTTCAGGGTGTGCCAGTAAGAGTTCGCGCCGCAACGGACCTGCGTTTTTCCGTCAATCGTACCTTCCTGGATGAACTTGCGCATTTCTTCGAGAGTGAAAGGTCCGCGCACAAGGCTATTGCCTCGCCAGTTAAATTCCATGTAATACCAGTCTCTGAGATAATCAGGCATGGCCCTCTTCTTTGTGAAGACTGTTCATTCTCTATTGATTACCACCGGTACTCCCTGCACTTCAAGAAGAACTTCGGATTTTTAATTGAGAAGCCCTCTGGTGTCAAGATTAAACAGGAAAGAATGAGGATGGTATGCGGAGCGATAGGACAAGGGAGCGCAACGGGCCCCGCTTTATAGTGATGGTCTTTCGAGTACAACGAACATGACGAAGGCCGAGCCGCCCCACTCGTAGCGCTCCATCCTTCGCACGATTTCTTCACCCACTACTGCGCGTCCGGAAAGGTCAAGAGCGAGATGGAGCCTTCGGGGGATTTGTGCTGGCAGATTGCGAGGCCTTTCTCAAAGTGAAAGGGCACGGTCAAACGTCACCACACTCCGTCATTACTTCGCCGCCTCTCCAGACCTTCCACGGGAATCCGGCGGCGCGGCATGAGTTTCTGTCTCCGGCGGAGAGGCCAAAACCGTAAAGGGATGAGGCGAAGATATCTTCTCCTCGATGTATCCTTGCCGTGCTAGCTCGTCAAGAAGCAGATGGAAGTAGATCAGACCCGGAAAGGGCCTCCATTTTGAGGTTACTTTCTGCACGGCATCGTAAGATAATGGACCCCCGATGCCGAGCCAGCGCCCCAGCTTGTTTCTGCCACCGACGTCATCACCGGGAAAGGCCGACAGGTCGCCCACACCCCGGAGCAGCACATACTCCGCTGTCCAGCGGCCTATTCCACGGATATTTACGAGGGACTCCATCGCGGTCTTTCGGTCCACGGCAGCCAGCCTTTCAACATCGATCCGGCCGGCGCTCACCGCATCTGCAAGACCAAGGAGGAATTCTGCCTTTCGCGTGCTGAAACCCATTTTGCGAAAGTCGGTGATGCGGAGCTTAAGGAGGTCCTGGGGCCGGGGAAAGGCATACCTCGAATCGCCTCTCCCGTCAACAAAGGACAACGCACATGCTTCCGAGAGACGATTCAACAGCGTAATTCCGACGTTGAGCGACAGCTGTTGACAGGCTATCCCGTTAACGACGGCTTCAAATACCGTTGGGAACCGGGGAGGCTTGAGACCAAAGAACCTCGCCGCAAGAGATCCCAGGCGGGGGTCATTCCGCGCAATTGCGTAAAACCCGGATAGGTCCTGACGGATGCCAAGCGTTTTCCCGAGCAGGGCCGTAACCACGGACTCGGCCCCTTTTGTAGGCCCGGTTCCCCTCACATGGACCTGAATGTCGGCGCTCTCCGAAGATGCCGGCTGAGAAACGGACACTTCAACAGCCTTAGCTCCCATGACAATGATCCGTTTGT
>MVRP01000242.1 GCA_002067405.1 Syntrophorhabdaceae bacterium PtaU1.Bin034
ACCGTGTTCGGCTTTGCCAAAGGCATAGGCGCAAGCGGTGGGTTCGCGGGACTGGCGGCATTCAGCGATATGCATGTGCTGATCTTTCCCGTGGCGTCGCAATTGGGGCCGCAGTGGATCACGTGTCCGATGGCATTGCGGCAAACCGGCATCGCCGAATTCTCAGAACTGGGTGACCTGCCTGAGCAGCAGGTCGTTTACCGCAAAGCGGACGGGACGGCAGCTCAGCCACCATTGAATCTCGGCTGGCTTCTTCTGCCGGTCAAGACGGATTGGCAGCAACTGGGCGAGATTGCTCAAAAGATCGAAGTACTGGGTATACCGGGTTACATCATCAGCCGCTTGGGGGTCGTCTCCGACAAGCTGTTTACGCACATCGTGAACAGCAACCTCGAAGTACGGACCTCGGTCGCCATCGATCCGGTCACGGGCGCAGCCGAGGAAGGGGCGCTGTTCACCTATGAGGCTATGCCTCGAGGAACAGTGCTTTTTGGGGAGTTAACCTGCCGGAATCCAAAACACTTTAAGATCAATCAAGATGATGTGAAGGCGGTCGACTCACCTGAGAAAGTCAGAGATGTTGTTAATGGTGCCAATTCTTATCTGGAACATCTCGGCATCGGCGGCATGGGAAGCCGGGGCATGGGACGGCTGCGCGTGCTGGCAACGAAGGAGCTTGCCGATGCGGATAAGCCAGGAAAGGAGGTCTCGTAATGGATGCTCCGACCTTCGAAAACCTGGACCTTGCTTGTGCCAAGGTGGGCAAGACCATCGCGGAGAGGCCATCAAAGGAGCTTGAGAACCTCGTTACGAGCGCGCTCGCTGTTCTGGAAGAGCAAGGAATTTATGCTCTGTTTCTTTTTCTAAAAACGCGAGGCGGCAGTGGGGCCGAAAATGTCAACCAGAAGATTTATGAGTTCCTGAAAGTGACGCCGCAACAGGCTCCTTTACTTTCTGCCAATGCCGACGTCTTTACCTCGCTTCAGCAGATGGCCAAGGACCTTGACAATCTACTGCTGGCCCGTGATCTGGTTCGGCAAGCACTCGTCTACGCCCGCTATCACGCGCGAGTGCCACAAAAAAGCGAGGTGCAAACATGACCTGGACGGCACTTCGATGGGTCTGGAGACTGGAAGCGCCGCTTTTCGTCGGCATGCCTCCGGCAGGGGCGTTGAACCGCTGCAGACCCTATGTCCCGGCACGTGTGCTTTGGGGAGCTGTGACCGCTGAGATATCTCGATCAAGAAACGGTGAAAGCTTTCCGGATTACGGCAAACTTGGATGGGAAGTCGCTCTCAACTGCCGTTTCACCTACCTCTTTCCGGCCGAGAAACGGGGCGACAAGTTCCTGGCTTGGATGCCGACATTCCAAAAGATGAGAGGCGTCCAATGGTACTGCCACGGCGGCCAGGAAAGTCTGTCGGATCGTGACTTCAGACGTCGTCTGCTGGACACCCGGGCCGGCACCGCAATTGCCCCAGAATCGGACTCAGCATCTGAAGGCACACTCCGGGAGACAGAATGTATCAATCCCTGGTGGCGTGATTCCAACTGTCAGGGAGAAACCAATGCCATGTTGCTTTTAGGGTACGTCTTCTTGAGAAACAACGGCTTTCGCAGGCAGTTGGACAATATCGATACCCTCTTTGTCGGAGGCGACACCAGATACGGTCTTGGGAAAATATGCCGTGTGGGGTGGCACGAGGTATCCGGTGACTTGTCCGTCTTCGGGAAACGAGTTCACCTGGATAGAGAGCATCCCGAAATACAGAGCGACATCGTTTGGGGACATGCCTTGGAAGGTGGCCAAGCTGAAATCCATGGAATGCAGGGAGCGAAAGAGCTTCTTGGCGGTTGGGACGAAGGTAGCCCGTGGAGAGGAGCACTTACGTGGGCTCCCGGCTCATTTCTGGAACGTACAATGGCCTGGTCGATAGATAACTATGGATACTGGATGCATCAGGACAAAGGATAGGCGAAAAAGGAAATGACCAAGTATTTCAAGCCTATTTTCACGATCACCAACCGGATCACCGCTGGGCTGACCCGCATTGAGCGGGCCCGGGGGTTCCTGGAAGCCGCCACTTTGTCCGAGGCCTGGGTGAGGGAGATGGGACGCCGTGCGCTGATCCTTGAAGCCCATCACACCACGCACATTGAGGGAACGCGTCTGACCTTGGACCAGGCCGAGCAGCTCCTGGAAGGTAAGCCGGTCCCCGAGGCCGACCCCGATGATGTGCGGGAACTGCTGAACTACATGAAAGCCTTTGAATTCGTTTCCGAGTATCTCGAAGACGGCGGTCCGATCACCGAGGGTCTGGTTCGGGAAATCCACAAACGGCTCGTCGATGGCGTGCGGGGCGGAGCCGCTGCTCCCGGCGAATACCGGAAAATCCAGAACTACGTGGTCAACTCCGTGACCGGCGAGACGGTCTACACACCGCCTCCGGCGCACGATGTGCCGATCATGATGGCGGAGCTGGTTGACTGGCTGAACCAGGAGAAGGAGGTTCACCCGGTTTTGGTGAGCGGCATCTCTCAGTTCCAGTTCGTGCATATCCACCCGTTCCTGGATGGCAACGGCCGCACATCCCGGCTGCTCTCGACCTTGTGCCTCTACCGAGCCGGATACGACTTCAAGCGGTTGTTTACGATCAGTGAATACTACGACCGAGACCGGCCGGCATTCTATCGGGCTATCCAGAGCGTCCGCGAGAACGGCATGGATATGACCGGCTGGCTCGAATATTTCGTCGAGGGGCTGACAGCCCAGCTCGCCGAGGTCAGGGAGCGCGGAGAGCAGGCCATCCGACGGGACGTGCTGGTCAAAGAGCACCGGCTTTCGGACCGCCAAGCCAAAGCCCTCGCCCACATCTTGGAGCACGGCAGTCTGACCATTCAGGATTTCGAGCACTACTTTCCCGATGTCAACCGCCGCTCTCTGCAGCGCGACCTGAAGGCCATGGTGGATATGGGACTGTTGGTTTCGGAGGGATCGACCAATAAGCTCGTTTACCGAATGAAGGGGACGGGTTGAACTTGCGACAATCTTGCGACACAACTTGCGACAAGCTCACGACTCGACTTGCGACATTCGCTTCGTGTAGCAGGATTGGGAAATCGACATTGACGCCGCTTCCGGTCCGCCGGGAACGGCCTGATCTTTGATAACCCATTGATATTGAAGGTTTTCGGTTAACGGCGGGAGAAAGAGAACGGTTATGAAAAGGGTTGCAAACGGGGAGCCAGATAAAAAGGGCGCTTCATATGAAGCGCCCTTTGCATATTCGGACAGAGCTTGAGCCTGCAATTTTGCACATATCCCCTTGAATTTTATACTATCTCTCTTTTTCTCGTATCGGATAAGCATGTGGGGCCTGAAAGATGCGGGAAAGTCTTGACAGAGCGTTATAACTGATGATAAATAACGATTATCGTTTTTTGCTCAATATATTTCAGCCCTGGTGAACTTATGAAAGAAGAGGAGAGATTGTGGGTATCAGTACAAAAGCAGCCATGGCTTTTGGTTTGGTTGGTATAGCAGCCGTGCTTCTTGGCGGGTGTGTGCACCATATTGGCACGGCCCAAGATTCAGTACAATGGAAATTTGCATTTGTAAGCGATACCCAGGGAGATAACCGGGAGCAGGTTGGGAAATCCTGTATCGGCGATGCTATTGTACGGACAATTGCCGAGGATATTGCAAGGGAGAATCCCGACTTCGTACTGGTCGGTGGCGACCTGGTCAATGGATGGTTCCGAAACGGCCATACAGATTATGCTACGCAGTTTGCCAACTGGAAGGCTGCCATGGAACCTGTCTATAGGGCGGGTATACGGGTGTTCCCTGTGAGGGGCAATCATGAGGACGGACCGGAGCGATTGGCTTTACCGCCCCTTCCGACGTACCATGAACCTCCCTCCGACGCGCCGATGTTGCTGAAGCGGGCTTTTTGTAATGCCTTTTCCGAGCCATATAGTCCTCGAAACGGACCCGAGGGAGAAGAAGGTATTACGTACAGCTTCAGCCACCGGAATGCCCTTATTATAGGCTTGGATGAGTACGGTGCTCACCAGCATAGAGTCGATCAAAACTGGCTTGATCGGGAACTGGCTCAAAAGAATGCGCCTCACGTATTTGTGTACGGCCATGAGCCTGCATTCGAGACGAGGAACAGGGACAATCTCGCCTTTTTCGCTAATGATCGTGACACATTTTGGGACAGTATCGGCAAGGCAGGCGGAAGAGTCTATTTCTGTGGACACGATCATTTCTATAATCGTGCTGTGATTCCCGATTCCATGGGTAACCCGATCCGACAGATCATTGCAAGTACCGGAGGGGGGCGCCTGGTGCCATGGTCAGGTGAATATCCGGAAGGCACACGGGTCAAAGGAGAATATAGTGACTCCGACCACTACGGATACCTCCTGGTCACCGTGGAAGGATTGAAGGTAACGGTTGCATGGAAGGGTTTTTCGAAGGAAGATGTCCCAGTGGCCTGGCGTGTCCTCGATTCTTTTTCGTACATGTCTCCTGAAGCGCAGAACTGACATGGAACCAGTGAATAGTGGCTACACAACTGTGAACTTTAACCCATCATCAGGTTTTTCCTGCCCCGTTTGTGCGGCGTTATCGTATAGAATTGGACCTGAATTGACGTACCGAAACATTTTCTATACGCATTAGTAATGATGTCCTCCGTGTCCGCGCGGAGCGTTTCGTAGACCCGCATAAGCTTGGTTGCTTCAGCGGTTACCTCTGAGCCGCCTCCTGAAGCACCCCCTATCTTCCGGTGGATGAGGGAGAATCCAAGATTCCGCTCGCAGCTCGCAATGATACGGCGTGCCTTGCTATACGCCATGCCCAGGGCAGCGGCAGCCTCCCAGAGAGAGCCCGTCAATTCAACTCCCCTCAAGAGCCGGTATGGACCTTCCCCAAATGCTCTGCCGTCACCACCTTCGAGCCATATTTTGTACACAAGTCTCATTCAAGCCATCCTGATCCCGAACCGAGGTAGTTCAATATCGTGTATCGTAATCACCCAGCGTTACGTTGTCAACGGCATAATGCCGTAAATATTGTGAAAAAAAATACAATATACTTTGGCAGTCCGCAAATATTGTGAAAAAGAATCCAAAAAAATCTTGACAGACCGTTAGAAATAATGAGATATAACGTACGTTAGATATAATCAAGGCTAACGTTTTTAAAAATAGCATAAAAACCAGAAAGCTATATGCTGTTACCTTGATGCACTGACCTGACAAAAAAACCGGTAAAGGAAGAGGATTTCTGCTCAACTTTTTCCTTTTTAGAAGGCAAAACAGAGGTTTGTTTTTCTTCGTTGCCGTGACTTTTCCGGCGAGAACCGTTGAAGCACGAACGAGGTCGCTGCCAAGGATAGGCAGCGTAAAGATAGAAAATCTGAGAGGAGGGACAGGAACGTGAAAC
>MVRP01000243.1 GCA_002067405.1 Syntrophorhabdaceae bacterium PtaU1.Bin034
GCATAAAGGGATCGTATCACCAGGGGATTAGAGATGTCAACGACGATTTGATAATTTAATGGGCGTCCCTTACTCACTTCCAGGGGATTAGAGATGTCAACGACGATTTGATAATTCAATGGGCGTCCCTTACTTCCCGAGTGCAAGGTAGGGATGATTTTAGTCACCCCAACAAAATCAAAATGTTAGGTAGGGTCCCTACCGACCTCCCGTACCCGCGGAAGATTTCTCCACAGCTTCTCACCCATCAGAGTGGTTACCGGTCGTCAGGCTGGAAATCTTCTTGACACGAAGGTCTGCTTCCCCCTAATATTTGCATTGCAAAGATAGGGACGGCACCCTCTCTGCACTGTTTATGAGCAAATCCAAGAAAGGAAAATCAACAAAAGCCGAAAACCCTCATCAGCTCACGACAGAGGTTCTTGAGCAGAGGACAAAAAACGACCTCGACCTTCAGAACTACCGCAGGGCGAAGGAGTGGCTGAAGGAGCTTAGCCGGCGCGACAAGGCGAAATATCTTCCACGGCTCATCGACTGCTACAACCATCTGGCAAGGCAGATGCTGGAGAAGGGGCAGACTTCAGAGGCAAAGACGGTTTTTGACCAGATACGGACCCTGACGGGCGGGGGAGCAGACTTTCTTTCCGAGATCGTCCTTGCAAGAAGCTCGGGCGACTACCGCAGGGCCGCGGATGCGGCGATAAGCCATTGCAGCCGGGATGGGTCGCTCACCGGGGAAGACGGCAGGCTCGTGGCCGACGTCTTCGTCCTCGCCTTTGAGGACCTTCCCCGCCTTAAAGAGACTGATCCTCAACTTTATTCGGAGCTTGCGGCGATACATAAAGCACTTGAACACGTTTCGTCGATGCGTTTTTCGGAAGCCCTCGACGAGCTAAAGAAGATAGGCTTACGGTCCGTTTTTGCCGGCTGGAGGCTCTTTGTCAAAGGTCTTTGCGCCTTTTACGAAGGCCGGGACGCAAAGGCCCTCGATACCTTCAGACATCTTGGGGAGGACTCTCAAATTTACCGGGCAGCAAGGCCGTTCATGTTTGTCATTGACCGCGCCTCCGTACGGACCCCGGCAGACGAGTCCAAGGAACTGCTGTTCAGGCAGGTCTGCACGGCTATGAACAAACCTGATTTGGCGCCTGCCCTTGCCAGGGCCGAATATTTGTGGCACTACGGGCGCCATACGGACTCCTATGAGTATGCGGCGAAAACATTGCCGGGATTTCCTACGGAGACACCGGGCCTCCTGCACACCCTTTCCCTGTTCTATTTCAATGCCTCCTCCCACATGGATATTTCCCGGGCGGACAAATATCTGAGAGGCATCCACCATATGATCGGCAGAAAGAAAGAGCCGTCCGTTGATCATATCCTCTTTATGAGGGCCCGTAATCTGCATCTCGACCGGCTTGGCTGGATGGTACGGGATGAGGATTATCTCGGGTTGTGGGAGGAGTTTCTCAGGGATTATCGTCGGCTGTACGGTGGGAATGACAAAGTCAGCGCCCTTGTCTACGCCTACCTGGGCGGTATTTTTTCCGAGCAGGCGGCCGATGATTCCCCCCGGTATCTCTTTAGACGACGAAAACCGAAGGCAAAGCTAAGAAATCGCAGACTGGCGGAGGAGGCATATCGGAAAAGTCTGAACCTCAACAAGGGCGACAAGGATGTTCATCTCGCCCTTTTAGAACTGTACAAGTTGACGGGCGAGAAAAGCAAAAGGAACAGAGTGCTTGACGAGATCAGCAGGCTATTCCCCGACGACAAGGATATTTTGGCGCAAAACGGCAATTTCTGCATTGAAAGGAAGGCGTTCATCAAGGGCATAGAATACCTGAGAAGAGCGGTGGCTCTTGATCGTCTCGACCATACCGTCAAAGAGGCTCTGAGTATTGCATACATAAAGGCCGGCCTGCACTTTGCCCGCGAAGGGAATGTTCAACGGTGCCGGGCGCTGATGTACGAGGCGATAGCCGCAGGACAGCCGGGCCTGGCCAACATGAATTTGAGCCGCCCCTATCTCCGGGCTCGTCTGGCGGCATTCGAATGGATCATGGGGAACGAGCGTGAAGGAGACCGCTCGATGGAGGAGGCGGTTCGTGAGACCGGCAACGAACAGAGGATAGTCTATTTTACCTACCTGATAGGCCGGGCCTACGGGATCGGTGAAACCTATGTCGCCCGCCTGAAAAAGAGGGTTAAGGCTGCTTTCCAGCATCCCGAGCCCGCCGAGGCGGCAGCCTTCACGGAGATTCTTTCGTACGTCGACATTATTCCCCTGGCCAAGCCATGGATCAGTGCGGAATTCGACCGCCTCAACCAATATGCCGGGGAAGCCGCGGCCAAGGAGTGCACGCCCCTTGAAGCGGAGAAAATCGTCCGTTATGCCCTCGGTCAGAAAGGGGCAGGGAAGGCTTTCGGCCCAAAGTATATTCGGAAGGTCCTGGACGAGGATCCGCGCAACCCTTTGTTTCTCTACTTTCGCTATCTCTACAACACGTCCGGGGGCACGATGTCCCCCACCACCGACAACCTGCAAAAGTTGAAGGAGATCCTTTCAATTGCAACAGAGCGCAACGAGCGCCTTCTTATGGAAACGCTTCACAGGGAAATCCGTGAAGTCGAAGCGGACTTGTCTTCTCCCTCCGGATACTACGATTACGACGCGGATGACGACGAATGGGGAGATGACATAGACGACGAGGAGTTTGAGCGGTTTGTCGGGGAAGCCGAAGAGTTCCTTGCGGGCGGTCCTTCGAGAAAACCCGACGGCCGGCATCGAAAAAAGGCCGGAAACGTCGGACAAGAACCCCTGTTTAATGATTTTAAGTAAGGAGAGAGCTCAACCATGGGACCTTATGAGATTTTAGGTGTACCCCCTGGTGCCGACGATGACGCAATACGAAAGGCTTACCTCGCTCTCGTAAGGCAATGTCCGCCGGACAGAGACCCTGAAGGATTTAAAAGGATCAGTAAGGCTTATGAACAGTTGAAGGATGAGAAGGCCCGCCTCCGCTACTGCCTTTTCGATGTGGAAACCCCGGGGGAGAGCCCGATTCAAGCCTTTCTGAATCACCTTGCCGCCTGCGAAGAACGGAAACCGATGGATTTTACTACATTAAAGGAATTTTTGAGGACATGCATGAAGAAATAGGGAATGGGGATGGGATTTCGCCCTGGAAGGATGAAATACTGGCGAATTGTCGCGAGTGGATCGAGGATATCAGGAGCGAGACGGAACTGCCGGCCGTGGATCAGGATGGGCAGGCGCCTGACCTCTACTCTTTCTATCAGGAGCTTTGTGTCTTAAGGAGCGAGTTCAGGAAGAACGCAAGGAGAAGCCACGAGGTATTCAGCAGGTTCGGCGAGAGTCTCGACGGGTTTCAGGACACCGTCGGCTCTCTGACGAAGCGGCTTGATCTGCTTTCCGAAGAGCGGACGAGTGCTGAGATCCTTGCGCATCAGGGTCTTTTTCTGCGCCTGGTCGAATTGCATGAGCGCCTGAGGCGTGTCGGCGACGAATTGCAGAAAACGACGCCGGTGCACCGGCATGGGCCGGCTTCGAGAACCGATCGGACGATTATATCGGGCGCAATCAAGAGACTGCTTCGGAGCAAGGAGAAGGGACCTGCGGAGGATGATGAGCCTCTGCAGGCCGCCATTGAGGGTTTTTCCCTGGTCCTTTCCCATTTTGAGGAGCTTCTTAACCATGAAGGGGTTTCCCGCATAGAATCGTTGGGAAAGCGCTTTGACCCGTCCCTTATGGTCGCGGTGGGTGTTGTTGAAACGGATGTCATGGACCCGGACACGGTATGTGAAGAGATCGAAGGCGGCTATACCCACGAAGGCCGCGTACTGAAGTTTGCGAAGGTCACCGTGGCCAAAGAAAAGGAGCGGCAATAATGGAAAAAGAAACCATAATAGGCATCGATCTCGGCACCACCAATTCGGAAGTTGCGGTTCTGGGGGATGAGGGAAAACCGGTAGTGATCCCGGTTGAAAATGAACCTGTCATGCCTTCCTGCGTCGGGCTCGATGCGGAAGGCAGGCTTGTGGTGGGCAGAACGGCGCGGAATCAGATGGTGTCCCGCGCCGCGGATACGATCCTGTCAATCAAGCGCCGCATGGGCGAAAGAGTTGCCGTCGCGCTTGGTGGAAAAACCTTCAGCCCTGAAGAGATATCATCCTTTATCCTCGCCAAACTGAAAAGCGAGGCCGAGGCTTACCTCGGCAAGCAGATCACGAAGGCAGTTATCACCGTTCCTGCCTATTTTAACGATGCCCAGCGCAAGGCGACGAAGGATGCGGGTGTTTTGGCCGGTCTTGACGTGGCAAGGATCATTAACGAGCCCACGGCGGCTGCCCTTGTCTATGAAGCGGGGCACGAAGAGAACCAGCGGATCCTCGTGTACGATCTTGGCGGCGGCACCTTTGACGTTTCCCTGGTGGTTGTCGAGAACGGCGTGGTGGAGGTGAAGGCCAGCCACGGCGACACGCGTCTCGGCGGCGATGATTTTGACCGCCTTCTTATTGACCGGGTCGCAAGCGCTTTTCAGGAGCAATATGACGTCGATCTCAGAACGGACCTCAAGGCGTCAAATCGGTTGTGGGCGGCGGTGGAAAAAGCAAAACGGGCCCTGTCGGACAGGCCTTTTGCCACGATCAGAGAGGAGTTCATCTTTGAGAAATTTCATCTTGATATGGAAATTTCCCGGGAAGAGTACGAGGAGATGATCGCGCCCCTCCTTCGCAAGACTATTGAAGCGGTCCATGTCTGCCTGACGGACGCCCGGTTCCTTCCCGGCGCTATAGACAAGATTATTCTCGCAGGAGGTGTGACGCGGACGCCTCTGGTGAGACGCATGCTCCTGAATGAGCTATCAATCGAGCCTCGCCACGAAATCAACCCCGACCTCATTGTCGCCATGGGCGCCGCGGTTCAGGGCGCTGCAGCGGCAGGCGTCACGACCAAATCTATACTGGTGGATATCACGCCCTACACCTTCGGCACGAGGGCAATCGGAGAGCACGAGGGGCTGATGACCGATGATAGGTTTGTTCCGGTTATCAACCGGAATTCCCCTCTGCCCGTCAGTAAGGAAGAAGTGTTCTATACCACCGTAGACGATCAGTCGGAGGTGCTGGTGGAGATATACCAGGGTGAGGCGCCGATTGCTTCGGACAATATCTTTATCGGAGGCTTTATGGTCAAAGGCCTGAGTAAGGCCAAGGCGGGAAATCCTGTTCTTCTCAATCTTGATCTGGATGTCAACGGCCTTCTCAAAGTGACGGCAAAGGAAAAGGCAACGCGCCTCTCCAAATCCGTCACCATGGACACGACAAAGCACGCCGGTTTGTCAAGCTTGGAGGAAAAGAGAAGGAACATAGCCTCCCTCCTTGAAGAGAACGACGAAGAGGATGACGGCGATTTTGCCGCGG
>MVRP01000244.1 GCA_002067405.1 Syntrophorhabdaceae bacterium PtaU1.Bin034
GAATCGCCCGGTGCGGATCCGCATGCCGGGTGGTGTGGGAGGGCGAAGGTCGCGAGGCCTTCCCCTATCCCGATTGAAAAAACGTCGCCCCAATGTCACCCCGACACCGCAAAATATGATCCGAGAAAATGCACTCGTTCGAATATAGCTGTTGAGCATACATGCAGTCGGTTATCACACGACTCGAAAGTGGGGCTTTTCTCCCTGTAGCACGAAATATTGCTCAGTTGCATGAGCGGCAGAGGAAGATAGCGCAGCAGGTGATAGAAGATGGCTTCGTGACTGCGGGATGGTGCATGAAGAATCTACAGGTTGTCAGAGATACGGCACGCCGGGACCTCACGGCTCTCGTGAAACTCGGCATCCTCATCCCAAAAGGGGCGGGACGTGGGGCGCAGAGAAAGGCTTTCCAACGCTTGAATCATCCGATAATCATCCGACAAACGCATGCTTTCATCCGATTATTAAGGCCCTCGACCGCGAATCGTCAACAGACCAAACCCCGAATGGGGTAAAACTGCCGATCTTTGACCGGAGGGGATGGAAACGGCTACCCTTCGATGCATTTGCAGAGAGCATCAACGAGCGTGTGGAACCAGCCGATGCGGCCGAGGAAGCTTGATGATCTTGACTCCCGCAGCTTTCACATCCGGTGCCGGGGTAAGGGCAGTGAGGTCATCGGCACTAAACTCCGTCTTCGCAAAGGCGACATCGTGTCGGGCCTTCGACGCAAACTGGCCCGTTGCAAAGATGGGCGGCATCTGCTCAGCCTTGTCTCCCGGCGCCTCTTAACTACTTCGTCAACGCCACCCACATGACTCTCAACAAAATGACGGTAATCCCCATGACGAGGATAAGACCTATTTTGATCTTTCCGTCGAGTTTTATGAGCTTCAGGTCCATGTCGCCTCTAAGCTTGATGATCTCGGTATTATCCGCCGGCAAAGTCCTCATCGATTCTATGTAGTCGATGATGGTTATTGCCTCTTCATGGGAGAATTTAGTGACAAGTATTTGATAGACCTTCAACATGTCCCCTGTCATCGCAATGCCCTTCCCTCTTCGATCCTGAGGCAGAGGATGGACAGATCCATCCTCCGGTGGATCCATTTTATTGCCAGGTCATACTCCAAAGGAGTAAGGGACCGTAAGAGGACATGGAGCAGATCCTCCAGGTTCTCATTATAGGAGGTACACGCTCCCTTCTTCATCCCCTCTTTCGCATGGGTGTGACCCAGTCTTTCTGCCTCGGCGTCCAGTACCCCATGAACCACTTCCCTGTTGTTATCCGAGATTGCCCATATCAGTTTCTTCTTGTCCATATGATCCTCCTTAAGCTGTTACTTGTTGAGCCGCATGTCCAGAAAACTTCGTTCTCATTTAAACTCCTTTGGGCGTACAGCCCTTAAAGCATCGGATACGTAGAACTAAGTGCCTTTTTTACAGAATCACAAGCGACCCGGACGATGTCCTTTGCTGCGATGAGCACGTAGTGCGTATTCTCAGAATCGAGCGAAAGGTCCGACTCAAGGTACCCACCGAGAATGATGAGATCACCCACGCATGCTGACAGTGTTCCCTGAATTTCACTGAGGGCTTTGTGGTAGTCTTCTTTGGTTAATTGGTCGAGCGACTTCTTGTCCTCTGCCATTTCATACCCCCAGTCACGGCTTTGCCTATGCTGTTGCAGTTCCTTTTTTCTCGACCCGTCTTTCTCTGCCGTTCTTGTTAATTATAATTAATCAATATTAATTGATAATGTCAAATAAAATCGCTTAAGGAGGATTCCTTTTGATTAACCAACCGCCATTCCCTATAATGAAAGGGCATGGGCGACATTGATCTTATTCCTCTGAAGCAGGCACAGGAGATCTTGAAGGTTTCCAACGTTACCCTCTGGAAGTGGGTGAAGGCGGGCAAGATTTCCGTGGTGAAGCTCTCGCCCAAGAAGGTATACATTCGCCGCGAGGAACTGGAAAGGTTCATCAGGGAGAGCGAGAGGTGAGAGTTTTGAACGAGCACATCAGGGTTTCCAGGAGGCTGACGGGCATGACCGTGAAAGCATCAGTCTTTGAAAGAGTGGGTCTTGTTGACTCCCGTGCCTGCTATGCGCACGGTTTTTCCTGGTGGCCCGCAATTCCTCTCCCGGCAGCCCGTGCGTAGAGAGCATTCACTTAGAAAGCGAACTTAGCGTGAAGAAGAATCTTATCGAAACCACGGAATACTGGCGGGTCTCAACGCCCTGGCTGTCCTTCTCGTGATCTCACCTATGCTTAACGCTTCCTCTGTGTACCACTGATAGACCTGCCGGACTGTTGCTGCCTCCTCTTCGATGACGTCTTAGTAAGCGGCGATGGTCTCTGACTTCTTCACATACAGGTGCAGCGTCCTGTTAACCGGCCTTTTGTCTTCACCCTGCATTTGCGTAATTCTTGACCTCTTTATCAAGCCGGTCGCCGAGGACCTCGGCGGTGATGTCAAGGTCATACTGAGCTTGCAGCCCCAGCCAGAACTCGGCTGATGTGCCGAAATACCTCGCCAGTCGGAGCGCGGTATCAGCGGTAATGCTCCGCTTTCCGAGGACGATCTCGTTGATTCTCCGGGCAGGCACGCTGATGCTGAGGGCGAGCCTGTTCTGACTAAGATTCATGGGTTTGAGGAATTCCTCGGATAGGACTTCGCCCGGGTGCACCGGATGCAATGTTTTCTTCATAATGTCTTCCTCCCTAATGGTAGTCTGCTATCTCCACCTCATGGGCATCTCCGTCTTTCCACTTGAAGCAGACGCGCCATTGGTCGTTAATCCTGATGCTAAGCTGCCCCTCGCGATCCCCTTTCAGCTTCTCAAGGTTGTTCGCAGGTGGAATTCTCAAATCGTTCATGTTTTTAGCATTGTTGATCATGCGCAGCTTCCGCAAAGCGATCTGTTGAATATCAACCGGCAGTTTCCGTGAACCTTCCCGGCTGTATACCTTTTCGGTTTCCTTATCTTTGAAAGACTTGATCATCCATTGATAAGTTTATACCTAACAGCGTTTAACGTCAAGCGTTAAAGACGCGAATGATACGGCACATGGCGTGATTATACGCACCGAGCATACTTCGATCGGTTTGTTATTCCCGGTGCAGAAGCGGGGGGGCCGCGACTGCCACGCGGAAGCGCCTATGAACCGAGGAAGCGCCGGATCACGGATTTCAGGAAGTTCACCTCGGCCAGCTCTTTCTGGCCAAACGTGTCGTTAACGAATTAAAAGGTCTCGGAGAAAACCCAGTGATCATACAAAGCATTGTAGAACAGACAGCGAAGCAACAGCGTAGCGAATTGGGCGAGTTTGTCACTCGAAGAAAAACTCTTTACGAAGCACTGAATCAGGTAAAAAAGCAGGCGAGAAACCTGGTCGGAATTCTTGCAGAAACAGGTCAGATGGGGCTCGAACGAAACAGATCCTGGAGCAGCTCAAAGAACTCGAGGAGCAAGAGGTGCAGATTGCCAGGGAAGTAGAATCCCTCGACACGACTATAAGCCAACACGAGGGCAGAATTATTAGTGCGGAAACCATAACTGACAACCTCAGAACATTCGGAGCAGTCTACGGGCAGTTGACCCAGGAGGAAAAATATGACTTGATACACCTTCTTGTTAAGAAGATAGTATTTCGAGGAAAAGCGTGCTGACGACAAAGGGCAGAATAAAAATGGATCTATGGGAGCTGCCTCCCATAGATCCGATCTATTTGGACTCAGCAGGTCAGTTCGCTGAGCGTCCTTCATGGCTCCCCGTATGCAACCCTTTTCATAACCGTTCTCTTTCTCCCGCCGTTAACCGAAAACCTTCAATATCAACGGGTTATCAAAGATCAGGCCGCCGCCGATGAGGCGGAAGCGGTGTCAAGATACATTTCCCTGGCGATCGGTCGACACAAGGGCCTGGTATGCACTAAGCCTGGGTAGCGCTCCACTATTGCTACGCCCTTGTGCCACCTGCCTCATCGGCTGCCACTTTGCCGTTACCCTTACCCTTGGCCAAATTTGCCAAGTAGTCGGAAATGGCAAACCCAGGTTGGCGGCACTCCTGGCTGAACCGGCTCATCCAATCGCCAGCCAACCTCTGAAAACTATGGCGATCCCTGTGGACGCATCGGTTCTCGGGCGGGTGCGAAGCGAACTCGGTGATGGCGTTGAATACCGCATAGGCGTTTTCACCAAGATCATTTCTGTATCGACTGCAGAGAGCACTTATGTGTTGAGACAGAACACCCCAATCGCTGGCTATTGGACCATCTGGTTTCATATCCTTGGGCTTTCGGATCAGAAGAACCCCACGGAACAGCGGTTCAAATTCCTGATGGGTGACCTTGCAATCTCGAAGGACGCCCAGATATTCACTGAAACTGGCCCTGAGTTTGGAGAGGCGTTCATGTGCAACCTCAAAATTGATCTCTTTTCCGATATCCCTCTGCAGATGAGTGAATTTAAAGCGGATGATCGATTCTGGGAGAATCAACCCATTCTTGCAGACCTTTCGGAGAAAACCAATGTCGAAGGCGAGTGCCCTCAAACCGTTATAGCTGTTCGTTACACGGATGAAAGGCCCGAATGCGTCCGGCCGGTCCTTGGCCGGAACGAATTGGAAGTCCAAAGCCGCTGAGTTGTGAACGAGGTCAACGAAGCAATGCCCACCGGTACCCGGGGCGTCAGTTGTTTTCACCTCCCACTCGCCGGGTTTGGTTTCGGGGAAGGCGGTTTGGCAGCACTGATATGCCCAGTCCAGCGCCTCGCGATTTGTCACCAGCCTGTAGCCCCTGCTAACCACACCCAACACCCGATTAGTCTTTTTATTCACAATCGCTTTCTTATCAGGCACCGAGAGCCGCCGCTCTCCAGATTCCGTAGGAACACTCACGAAAACCGGGTGCTCTTTGACCGGAAACAGAACTTCGTCAATTTGTGTTAATCGCGGCATAGTTTCATCCCTCCCTCCCAATCAGTATCAATATTCTTTCATCTGGTTCGTCGGCATATCCCGCTGATCGAACACGAGTAATCGCTCCGCCAGTTCCAAAGCATCCACCGGCCAGAAGCACTCCGGACGAGGACGACGCACATTCGGTTGTCCCACAGCGGGGCGGCAATTGAGCAGGGAGTCGACCCATTGGTCGGGGACGGCGTCCCGGCCATGCACGGCACCCAGAATCGCGCCACAGATGGCGGCGTTGGTGTCGGTGTCTCCCCCGCGCATGACGGTGTCCACAACTGCTTCCTCCAGATTCGTGGCATGCAGAAGCTGCCACAGGGCGTTGCGGAATGCCGTCAGTACCCACCCCTGCTGGCGGACATAATCCGCTGGCGGTGATTCGGCGGCACCTCGAACCGCTTCCAGGAGGCTCCCATCCACCTTCATGTCTT
>MVRP01000245.1 GCA_002067405.1 Syntrophorhabdaceae bacterium PtaU1.Bin034
CAGGTCGATAATTATCGCCTTGCTGTTGCGCGGGCCGTGCTGGCCGAAGCCTTCGAGGCAGCAGTGCAGGTGCGACAATGACGGGCACAATACGCCTTACGATAAACGGTTATCCCTGGGAAGGTCCGGTAAGGCCGGGTCAAACGCTCCTCGATCTTTTGAGGGATATCATGGGCCTGACAGGTGTCAAGAAGGGATGCGACCGGGGCGAGTGCGGGGCCTGCACCGTGCTGCTGAACGGCAGGCCGGTGAACTCGTGCCTCGTTCTGGCAATCGACGCGGACGGTGATGAGGTGACGACCATAGAGGGTCTGACCGGGGATGAATCGGCGATCATCAAGGAGTCCTTCGTGGACGCGGGCGCGGTGCAGTGCGGCTTTTGCAGCCCCGGCATGATCGTGGCCGTCAAGGCCCTGTTGGACAGGACCCCTGATCCCGCTCCTTCGGCCATCACGGAAGCCCTTGTGGGCCATCTCTGCCGGTGTACCGGGTACAGCCGCACGGTCCAGGCCGTGCAGCAGGCGGCAATGAAGTTGAAAACCTTGCGCAGAGCGAATGCGGGAGGGTCTTGAATGGCCGGGAAACTTATCGGAAAGAACGTGCCCCTCCTCGACGGTCTTGACAAGGTGGGCGGTAAGCTCGATTTCGCAGCCGATCTGCACCTGCCCGGAATGCTTCACGCCTGCGTGTTGCGGAGCCCCCACCCTCACGCCCGCGTGCTCAATATTGATACGGGCCGTGCAAAGGCTCTGACCGGTACGCGGGCGATAGTCACCGCCCTGGACATGGACTTCCCCCGTTATTCCGTGGCCGGTCAGCCGGTCCTGGACGAGCGCCTTTTGACACGGGACGTCAGATATATCGGCGACGAGGTGGCGGTGGTGGCGGCCGTTGACAGTGACACCGCCGCTGAAGCCCTTCATTTGATACGGGTGGAGTACGAAGAGCTTCCCGCCGTATTCGATCCCCTCGATGCCATGCTGCCGGGGGCTCCCCTGATCCACGGGGATCAGGAGTCCAACATACCCCACAGGATGGAGTTCTCACGGGGGAATGTCGATCAGGGGTTCAGGGAATCGGCCGTCATCGTCGACGAGACCTTCAGCACGCCGCTTCAGTACCACGGTTACCTTGAGCCCCATGCGGCCGTGGCCCGGTGGAATTCGGGAGAAAAGCTGACCCTGTGGATACCCATGCAGTCTCCCACCCTGGGCCGGATCACCTACGCCAGGGCCCTGGGGATACGGGAAGACCAGATACGTATCGTCCAGATGCCTATCGGCGGGGCTTTTGGCGGCAAGCTGGAATACAAGCTGCACATCCTGTGCGCGCTCATCGCACGGGCGGCGGGCAAGCCCGTGAAGATGGTGAATACCAGGGAGGAGGACTTCCAGGCAGGTTTGCCGCGGGTGCCGATGCACATCCGGATGCGGCTCGGCGTCCGCAGGGACGGCAGCCTGGCCGCCAAAGAGACCGAGATCGTCGCGGACAGCGGGGCCTATGTGAATTACGCCCACGGCATACTCTTGAGCGCATGTCACAGACACGACAACCTCTACCGCATACAGAACCTTCACACCAGGGGTTTCCTCGTCTACACCAACAAGGCCGCGACCGGGTGCTTCCGGGGTTTCGGCAATCCCCAGATACATTTTGCGTACGAGAGCGTGCTGGACATGGCAGCAGCGGAACTGGACATAGACCCGGTGGAATTCAGGCTGCGAAACGCGACCCAAACGGGTGACGCGACCCCGCACGGGTGGAACATTCTGAGCTGCGGGCTCAGCGACTGTATTCGTGAAAGCGCGGCCGCGGCCGGCTGGACGGAGAAGCGCCGGGCGGAGAGAACAGGGGGAAGGTTCGCCAGGGGCATAGGCATCGCCTGTTGCCTGCATGTGTCGGGAAACCGCACCTTCCTGCCTTTCTTCGACGGGGCGTCGAGCTGCATCAGGATCAACGAGCAGGGCAGGGCGATCGTCTTTATCGGCGAGACCGACCTGGGGCAGGGTGCCCGCACGGCATTCGCCCAGATCGCAGCCCACGAGCTGGGTCTTGACCCTCGGGATGTCTCGGTGGCGCTGGTCGATACGGACACCAGCCCTCACGGTCTCGGCACCTTCGGCGACCGGGCCACGACCCTCGGGGGGAATGCGGTGAGGCTCGCGGCCATTGACGCCCGCGAAAAGATTTTTGCCGTTGCAGCCCCGCAGTTGGGGGTGCCGTGCGGGGACCTGGAAGTGTCGGAGGGGGTGATTTTCAGCAGGACAGAACCTGAAAAGAGGCTTACCATGGCCCAGGCAGCCACACAGGGCTGGGCCGGGCTCGCGGGCGGATTGATCACCGGCCAGGGGGTCTATGTTCCGCCTGATGTCAGTATGGTGGACCCGAAGACCAAGTACGGCAATATTTCCTGCGCCTACCCGTTTGCCGCACAGGTGGCCGAGGTGGAGGTGGACCGGCTGACCGGACGTGTAAAGGTGGTGAACATGGTGGCTGCCCACGATCTGGGAAAGGCGATCAATCCCCTGCTCGCGGAAGGACAGATCCAGGGTGCGGTAGCGCAGGGCATAGGGTACGCCTTGATGGAGGACATGGGGATAAAAGGCGGCAAGGTGCGCAACTGCTCCTTCGAGCGCTACAACATGCCGCGCATCAAGGACATGCCGCCGATCAGGAGCATCCTGATAGAATCCGACGACCCGAACGGACCTTACGGGGCAAAGGGACTGGCGGAGCCGGCCCTGACGCCGACGGCTCCCGCCATTGCCAATGCAATCTACCATGCGGTCGGCGTGCGCCTCAGGGAACTGCCCATCACGCCCGAGAAGGTTCTGGCCGCGCTGCGGGAAAAGGAGAAGAAATGAGAGCGGGAGAGATCGGACCGCACGCGGGACCCGGATTGAATTGATGAAAAGGAGAAAAGATAATGGATAGCTTGTTTAGAATCCTTGTGAAGGTGAGTGACGTTCTGGACGGCATCGGCGGGGCTGCCCTTACCTTTATGATGTTCCTGACCGTTGCCGATGTCATCCTGAGAATCGGCGGCCGCCCCATTGTCGGCACCTACGAGATCGTCGCCCTTTCCCTCGCGATTGTCATCGGTTTCGGCATCCCCAGGGTCTCCCTCGACCGCGGCCACGTCTACATGGAGTTTCTCCTGGAGAGGTTCTCCGCAAAAAACCAGGCGATCATGAATACCTTTACCCGGCTCGTCTGTATAGGGCTCTTTATTCTCATCGGCTATAACCTGTTTTTGGTCGGCAATGAGCTGCACACTTCGGGCGAGGTCTCCCCGACCATAAAGCTGCCCTTCTTCCCCGTCGCCTATGGCATGGGGATCTGCTGCTTTCTTGAGTGTTTTGTCTTTGCCTTTGATATTGCAAAAATATGGAGGGGCGAACATGAATGAGATAACCGTAGGAATTGTTGCCCTTACCCTGTTGCTGCTTCTGTTCGGAACAGGTATCGAATTGGGCTTCGCCATGGCAGTGGTCGGTTTTCTGGGATTCGCCTTTCTCAAGGGCATTCCCTCGGCCATGAACCTCCTTGGAAGGGATGTGTTCGACGTTTTTACCAGCTACGGCTACACGGTCTTCCCGCTCTTCATCCTCATGGGGCAGATCGGCTACAATGCGGGCATCGCGGTCAGGCTTTACGATTCTGCGCACAAGTTCATGGGACATATTCCCGGGGGTCTCGCCATGGCGACCGTTGCGGGGGCCACCGGCTTCAAGGCGATTTGCGGCTCGTCAGCGGCAACATCCGCAACATTTGCCGCCGTGGCCATACCCGAGATGGACCGGTACGGCTATGACCGCCGGTTGTCCACGGGCATTGTGTCGACCGTCGGAAGCCTGGGCTCGATAATACCGCCCAGTGTCGTGCTCATCATATTCGGCATCCTCACCGAGCAGTCCATCGGGAAACTTTTTCTGGCCGGGATCGTCCCTGGTCTCATCATCGCCCTTTTCCTCGTCGGTATCATCTACGGGTGGGCAAAGATCAACCCCAACGTCGCACCCATGTCCGAACGGGCCACATGGAAGGCGCGGCTACGCACACTGCCCGAGGCCATATGGGTCATTGTCGTCTTCCTCCTGGTGGTGGGCGGGGTCATGTACGGTTTCTTCACGCCCTCCGAGGCCGGGGCCGTGGGGACCTTCGCCGTCCTGGTGCTGGCGGTAGGTAAAGGGGGCATGCGGTTCAAGGGCTACGTGAAATCGCTCAGGGAAGGCATGAGGACCGCGGGGATGCTTCTCATGCTTATCGCGGGCTCCACAATACTGGGACACTTCATCGCGGTGACGAACATCCCCCAGCACACCGCTAACTGGCTGGTGTCGCTGCCGCTGAACCGCTACGTCATCCTGATACTCATCTGCTTCATATACCAGCTCGGCGGTTCCTTTATTGACGACCTCGCCTTCATGATACTCGCGACACCCATTTTCTATCCGGCGGTCCTCAAATTGGGCTTCGACCCCCTCTGGTTCGGCATTCTCATCGGTGTGGTGGTCATGATCGGCGTGGTGATCCCGCCGGTCGCCATATGCGTATTCGTGGTAAAGAACATCACCAAAGAGCCTATGGGGCGGATATACCGGGGAGTGGCCCCATTCCTCATCTCCCTTGTGGTCGTATGGGGCCTTCTGCTTGCGTTCCCGCAGATCGCCCTCTGGCTCCCTTCGGTATTTTTCAAGTGAGAGCACTGCATGACAAACAATAAAGCGCCAAAACAAATCGAGGAGGAAACAAGATGATGAAGAAGGTACTACTGCTGGTATTCGCTGTTTTAGTTGTCTGTTCAACCTATGCCTCGGCGGAGGTGATCAAGCTCACCTTTGCCAATTACCTGCCGCCCATGCATATGGTGTCGCCCCTGATGGATAAGTACTGTGAAGAGCTCAACAAGAAGCTCGCGGGCAAGGCGGAGGTGACCCATTATTCCGGCGGAACGCTGTTGACGGCGCCGAAGATGGCTGCGGGTGTCGCCAGCGGCATCGCCGATATCGGCCTCTCCCACTGTGCATACTCCCGCGGCAGGTTCCCGGTAACGGAGATCATGGAATTGCCCCTGGGCTTTCCGAGCAGTTGGATAGCCACCCATGTGATCAACGATTTCTACAACAAGTTCAAGCCGAAGGAATGGGACACCTATCACGTGCTCATGTTCAGCACGAGCCCTCCGAACATCCTGCAGACCCTCAATAAACCGGTAAAAACACTGGAAGAGCTTAAGGGACTCAAGATCAGGGGGACCGGGAGGCTCGGTGATATCGTAAAGGCCCTCGGGGCAATACCCATGCCGATCGAGACGGTCGATCTGTATGAAGCGCTGAGGAGGGGGGTTATCGACGGATCTTACCTCCCCCTGGAGACATTCAAGGGCTACAGGATCGGCGA
>MVRP01000246.1 GCA_002067405.1 Syntrophorhabdaceae bacterium PtaU1.Bin034
CCCCGGAAATCGAGGGTCGGTATGGGAAGCCCGTCATTTTCGGTTATGGTGATTTCGTACATCCGCTCGGTCATCTCGACCGCATCCTGGAAAGTGCCGCCAAGACCGACCGCAGAGCCGAACCGGGCAAGGGCAGGGGAAGCAGCCATGGCAAAGGCTCCGATCCCGCCTGTCTCGGTGATGGCGCTGTCGCCCATATCCTTATTCGCGTCGGCCTGGGTGTAACCCGGGAAGAAGAAGCCCTTTACTTCAGGTGCGGGTGCAACGAACCACTCGTCACCAAGCCCGCTTACCCGTATGCCGAAATAGGTACCGTTCCTGCCCATAACAGTGACGAGGGTGCTATACTCGATATGGGCGGCAGCATTAAGGATGCATTTGCAGAAGGCCATTTCCGGATAAACAAGCCACTGGTCGTCATGATCAAAGAGCACAGCTATTGCTTCGAGGCTCTCCCGATCCACGCCCGCTTTAAAAAGGTGGGGCATCAACTCTTTCTCAAGGAGGCATCCCGCCGCGATGTTCCGGTTATGCCCTTCGTCGCCCATCTGCAGGGAGCCCGCTATTATCTTCTTCAGGTTTATGCCTCCCGCCTGCCTGAAGCCTGCACCAAGGGCCGGCATGATGACATCTCTCAAGCGCTTCAACTTCTCAATGACCTCCGGCGTGAAAAGGCCGTACCGGAGGGCCGCGAACGTCTCTTCCTTTGAATGGGTGTATACCCGGTTCCCGTGCTTTCTGTTTTCCACCACAAAAACCTTCATGGACGGAGAGACCATCATCCCTGCTCCGGCAAGGGAATCATGGTTGTGAGCCGGCTCGAAAGTAACCTTCCCCTGTTCGAAGAGCTTTATTGCCTCCTCCGGCGTCTTGGCCCAGCCCTCAAAAAGAGCCGCACCGATGGCGGATCCTTTCTGTGGTCCGCACATATGCTCCCAATCGACGTGGGGAGCAGCATGGAGGAGCATATTTTCTTTCATGCCCGGTATCACTTCGATTGCCGGGGCTGTATCGATAAGGTAGGGCTCTGCCTCGACAAGCCGTTTCCCCGCCTCTTCGTTCGCCTTCTTGATTTTTTCCTTCAATTCTTCCATCTTCATGGTTGTTGTGCCTCCTTATATTCTCCCCGGGCCCTCACATTCCCCGGGGTTTGACACCCACTATGTGCCGGCCGTCGGGTTTGTCCGCCACAACCTCTCCATCGCGGGCGACCAGCCGCCCCCTGACAAAGGTCATGACCGGAAACCCCCGCACAGGCCTTCCTTCCCAGATCGAGTAGTCTGATTTGCCGCGAAGCTTGTCCGCCCCGAGCTTCCCTTCTTTTTCAGGATCGATGATTACCAGGTCCGCGTCCGAGCCGACCTGGATGGCCCCTTTCAAAGGATAGATGCCGTACAGTTTTGCGGCGTTCTCGCTCAGCAGCTTCGCCATGACGGTAAGATCGATTCTCCCCTTTTCCACGCCCTCGGTCATCATGAGCGGGATGGTGGCAGGCACCTGGCAGTTGAGCCCGACGCGCAGATCCCAGAAGCCCGCGGAATCCTTGTATTTTGTGGAATAGGGGAGGCTGTCCGTGCCTATAATGGTTATCTCGCCGCGTTCTACGGCCGCCCACAGCGCTTCACTGTCCTCTTTGAACCTGATCGGCGGCTGAATCTTGGCCCGTCCCTTGAGACCCGCTGCCTCCAGCTCGCGTGCATCACCGCAGAGAAAGGCCGGCGTGGTTTCGGCAATAATGTTCATGCCTTCCTTGCGCAGGTAGCGTATGAGACCCGGGCTTTCTTTGGCGCTCACGTGAACCACGTAGAGAGGGACCCGGAATTGATGCGCGATCACGGCCGCACTGTAAATCTGGAGATTCTCCCCGTAGCCGGGTGAATGCTCGGCCCACGCAACAAGGTAATCCTCCCTCCCTGCCTTTCTTATTTCATCGAGAAGGATTTCCCTGACCCATGGGTCCTCGGCGTGAATCTTGGGAAAAACCGGCCGGCCGATCCGCGCCATCTCCCGGCACGCCTTGTACCATATTCCAAGGGTAATGCCATCCGAGCTCATGCCGAGGCTCTCGGCCTGGAGCCCCTTGTAACCGATAAAGAACTTGAAATCAACACAACCGCGCGCCGCCGCGGGGGCCATCTGGGCTATATGTTCCTCCACGCTCACGCAGCACGTTACCTTGTAATCGACAAAGGAATTGTTTTCTCCGCAGGCAAGCGTCTTATCAAAGCTTTCTACGAGAGATTCCTTGCCATAGAGCGTTGTCGTGGCAAAGAGCGTCACCCCCGCGACCGCCATCTCCTTTGATTCCAGGTAGAAGTCCTCCCGCATCGCGTCATAGCCTACCTCGTCGCCGTTGCCGAGATGAAAATGGGGATCGAAGATACCCGGAAATACTATTTTCCCGGCCATGTCCACTACTTCCCGCGCCTGGCCGAGTGATTCGTCTGCCCCGATGGCGACGATCCTCTCTCCTTTAATGGCGACGCCGCCCCTGATCACCCCGCCGGGAGTGACCACCAGTCCGTTTTTGAGAATCGTGTCGTTCATTCTTGTCTCCTTACCTGCGATAGGCCTGCCTCAACCCGCCCTCTTGCCCACGTAGCTCTCGATCACCTGGGAATTGGCGAGAAGCTCCTCTTTCGTGCCCTGGATCGTGATCGAACCCTGTTCGAGCACATACCCTCTGTGGCAGATGTCGAGGCCAAGCCATGCAAGCTGTTCGACGAGAAGGATGGTTTTCCCTTCATCGCTGTTCAGCCTCTTCAGCACGTTGAATATCTCTCTCGCAGTTATAGGTGCGAGCCCGAGAGAAGGCTCGTCCATGAGTATCAGCTTCGGCGCAGACGCGAGGCCCCTGGAGATGGCGAGCATCTGCTGCTCGCCTCCCGAGAGGGTTCCAGCAAGCTGTCTCCTTCGATCGGCAAGAATTGGAAAAAGATCGAAGCAGCGATCGATATCTGCCTCAACCGCTTTTTTCTCGCCTTTCCTCAGCCGGTGATAACCTCCGAGATAAAGGTTCTCGTAGACCGATAGATCGGGGAAAATCTGCCTCCCTTCCGGTACGAGGGTAATCCCTTTCTTGGTGAGGTCGTAGGCTTTGCGGCCCGTAATCTCCACTCCATCAAGAAGCACCCTTCCTGAAGACGGGCGCACCAGCCCCATGATCCCCTTGAGGGTGGTACTTTTGCCTGCCCCGTTGGGTCCTATAACCACCACAATTTCCCCCTGGTTTATGGTGAGCGAGACGCCTTTCAGTGCCTGGACCCTGCCGTAGTGTACCTGTAGATCATGAACTTCAAGCATTTGTTGACTCCCCGAGATAGGCTTCAATGACTTTTTTATTGTTCTGAATCTCGGCGGGTGTGCCTTCTGCAATTTTCACCCCGTGATCAAGAACGACGATCCGGTCGGAAAGGCTCATCACAAGATCCACATGGTGCTCGACCAGGATGACGGTAATGCCGAGGGATTGTATCCGCTTGATCAATGCGTCAAGGTCGTCGATCTCTGCGGCATTCAGACCTGCAGCCGGTTCGTCGAGCAGGAGGAGTTCCGGTCGGGTTGCCAGGGCACGTGCTATTTCAAGTTTTCTCTGGTGTCCGTACGGAAGGCTCGATGCAATGCTCTGGCTGTAAGCCTTTAAACCTACGAAGGTGAGCAGGTCCATTGCCTCCTTTCGGATCTCCTCCTCTTCCATCCTGAACCTTTTGCCCCTGAGCGCCGCCTGCCAGAGACTTGCGCCAAGATGAGGCTGAAAACCGACCAGGATATTGTCGAGGACACTCATATCAGAAAAGAGCTGCAGGTTCTGGAATGTGCGGGCTATGCCGCCTGTCGCCCGGACGTGCGGTTTCCACCTGCTAATGTCTTTGTCATACAGGTGGATCGATCCCGCAGTAGGCACGTAGATTCCGGAAATCATATTGAGGAACGTAGTTTTACCTGCGCCATTGGGACCGATGATGCTATGGATCGCACCTCTGCCAAAATCCACGGAAACACGATCCACGGCGAGAAGGCCGCCGAACCGCATGGTCGCTTCTTTTGCGCGCAGGATTACATCGCCCTTGTGTCCCTCTCCGGCGACCCGCAGCCGGTCCATTTTGACCGCAGCCTGCTCCTGGGCGGCCGTTGCAGGAACCACCACGGATTCGGCCTTTCTCCTCCTCCGGGCTGCGATCTCGCCGCAGATGCCCGTGGGGATCAGGTAAAGGACGCCGATGATGATGACTCCGTACACAATCAGGCGGTACATGTCGAAACCGTGGAGCATCTCGGGTAGCAGCGTGAGGATAACCGCGCCTAAGACCGGCCCCATCAGGGTCCCGGCTCCGCCGAACAGGATGGCAAGCAGATAAAAGACAGAATCAAAAAAGTGAAAGGTATCCGGGTTCACGTAATTCTGCTGGTGTGCGAAGAGTGCGCCGCCGAGGCCGGCAAAAAAAGCGCTTATCACAAAGGCAAGTACCTTGTAACGGTAGACACCGATCCCGACGGCTGCCGCGGCATGTTCGCTCATCTTCAGCGCCATGAAATTGCGGCCGAACCGTGATCTCACTATGTTCCGCTGCAGGATCAGCGATGCGAGGCAGAAGGCCAGAGCTACATAGTAAAATTTCTGGGTATCAAAAAGGATGCTGCCCAGGGTGAGCCTCGGCACGCCGGTAATACCCAGTTCACCGCCTGTGACAGAGATCCACTCGACCAGGACCTTCCAGATGATCCATCCGAACGAGATGGTGATCATGGCGAGGTACGGTCCTTTGGCCTTGAGAGAGGGGTAGGCGATGATCGCACCGACCACGCAGGCCAGAAAGATCCCGAGCACGATTCCGGCCAGCACGTTGAGGCCGCTTGTCGCAAGGAAATCCACGGCAACCAGTTGCTTGCTCAGCATGGCGGACGCGTAGGCACCCATCGCCATGAGGCCCGCATGACCAAGGGAAAAAAGGCCGGTATAGCCGCCGAGGATATTGAGCCCGATGGCAACGATGATATAGATGAAAGCCATGACGCCGAGGAACGTATAGTATGTCCCGGCAAAAAGCGGCACCGCGCCGAGAAAAAGAAGCAGGACGATACTCGAGCTGATTCGGGCTGTTGACATGGCTATATTTTCTCCACCGATTTGATTCCGAACAGACCTTCCGGCTTGAGGAAAAGAAGCAGGATGACCAGGGAAAAACCGATTATGTCCCTGATCCCGGTATAGAGATAGCCGGAAAGCAGACCTTCAAATATTCCGTAGAGAATACCGCAGAGGAATATGCCCCGGGCGGATTCAAGGCCTCCCATAATGGCGATGCCGAAGGCCTTGATGCCAAGGACGGTCCCCATCGAAGCCTCGGCTGTCGTCACAGGCGCAATAAGCACGCCCGAGACAGCGGCCAGACA
>MVRP01000247.1 GCA_002067405.1 Syntrophorhabdaceae bacterium PtaU1.Bin034
TCGCCTCTCATACTTACATGATAATGATAATTAGAATTATAATCATGATTATTTCCGACTGTCAATAAAAAAATCGCGTGGCCGACGTTTTGCAGCTGTCCGCCCGTCGGCGGTCCGAAAATCGAGAAGGAGATCATCCATCCGGGCTTGGGCGTGACCTATCGAGACGAATCTGAGTTTCAGGAGCTGGGACATCAGGAGGTACCTTCGTTCGAAGATTGATCGAGCACACCGCGAACCAGGTCGAAGAGGGCCGTGCTTGCGAGCTGCTGCACTATGACCTGGTAGCGCCGCGTCGACTGCCAGGCCTGGTCGTTTCCCTGGCGGATTTGCGTAAAGCAGCCGAACTCCCGCAGGCGATCCAGGTTGAATTCGATGATCCTTCGGGTCATGCGCATGGATTTGCGTGCCTCTCTGGTCTCGATGGAATCGAGGCGTTGCATATACACGCGCCATGCCTCGATCAGGCCGCGGGCCTCCTTGGAAAGACGTTCGCACAACTGGTGGAGCCGTGTTTCGACCTCGTCTATGGTCACCGGGGACGGGACAATGTCGAGATCGTCGTCCAGGTCGCGGCACAGCGATGGCGACCTGAGCAAGGCCGTCGAGCAACCGGTCATCGTTTTCGAGGCGCCCGGACGAAAGTCCGCAGGCCTGAGCACAAAGACCGCTTCCTCCTGCTATTCCCAGAACAACACCATGCTCGCTGAGATCAAGAAGCCGAAGGCCAAGGCCATCTGCCAACTCCCGCACGGTGGTGCGGAACTGGGTGTCGTCGAAGTAACGCTCGACCAGTTCGCGGTACTCCGCCTCCTGGCTCGGCCGGGCAAGGGTCCGCAGGCCCCACTGGATAAGCCGTCCCGGTGTCAGACCGGGTCTCGACGGGCCGGGGTCGTCACGTCGCCCCCGCCCCGATCGACATTCCGCCGCGTATATCCCTCAGGATCTGGAGGACCTTGTCCCGGAAACGGACCGACTGGATTCGGCCTGCCGCGCCGAATGGCCCGCCTCGTCGAAGCGGTCCCGGGCGAGCTGGTATTCCACCACTGCCTCGGGAGCGGCCTGGGCATCCTCGATGTCGAGGTCGAGAAACCTCAGATAGAGGTTGTATGCCTCGGTAGAGGGCCGGAGAACCGTGCTGCCGACGGATGGAACGCGTCAAAGAGGGGCCTGAACTCAAGGGCGAACCGCTGAGCGCGCCCCTCGTCGTCGAAGGAAGTATACTCCTCCCGGAAAGGCCGGCGGGGCCTCGCCGTCGTTCCGAAGTCCACTTATGATCTTGCCGACAATCGAGTCGTGCCGCCTAGGGGTTGGGCTCATGCCTGCCGCCTCATCCATCTGATGAGTAAGGAGGGGATCTGAAATTAGTGGAACGCGAAGTGCCGGTCACTGAGGAGAAACCTTTGAAAAGCAAAAAGGGCCTCTACCGGATTACCGATGAATTCTTCCGTTTCTGGTTTAGGTTCGTCTTTCCCCACAGAGCCCAGCTCGAAATGGGAGAGGCTCAAGCTGTGTGGGAATGGATCAGCAAGGATTTACCCCATCACCTCGCCTCCGTTACGAAACCCTCCGGGACAATCTTCCTTTCCCTTACCAAAAACGATGGGACGATGGTGGGATCGTAACGAGGAGATAGACCTTGTGGCGATAGGTGAGGATACTATACTTTTTGGTGAGGTGAAATGGAGCCGGAAGCCGGTGGGAACTGATATATATAAAGCCCTTAGAACGAAAGCTGCGAACGTCAAAATGGGGGAGCGAAAACAGGGAGGAATATTTTTGCCTCTTTAGCAAAGGTAGCTTCACCCCGGCGATGATTGATCAGGCGAGACGAGAGGGCGTCATGCTTCTTCGGGAGGGAGAGAGGCTTCAGATTCCTTTAACCGGTTGAACTCTTCATTCTTCAAAGTATCTATCCGTAATTGACAGAAGTGCACCAGTCGACTGAAGACTTCATCGCTTTTCAACGTGTTCTTTTTATGGCCATGAGTAGATATTACTGTGGTGGCTGAGAGAAGTATCCTTCCAGTAAGCCTGCGTAGCTCACAAATCGAAGATAGAAGATTGGTCCTACAATAGTTACGGTAGTTACGGCTGCAGTTCCGCGATAATCCTCTCGTAGTTCCAGAACAGCCACTTGTCGGGCCTTTTGAACACTACATGTGAGTATTACTGAAGCGCCACAAGGTAAAGAAGGGGGTGCCGTGGCATCGTATTTCGTATCATCCGCTGTATCGGGCAGCGCCGCAGTAAACACCTCCCCGCAGGGGTTACACCGGAGCTTCTCGCACCCGAGCAATCCGGTTAATGGAGTATTACCCTACATTTTAAGTTTCTCTTCAATCCTGTGAAGAAACTGCTCCAACTCTATCAACTGCTCCTTGGCTTCCCTCGTGTCGGTGGCAACTATACTTCTGTGCACATAAGTCAGGTAGTTACCGATCGCTTTCTCAAGTTTCTTTACGTCTTCGGTGCTCAGTTCTATTTGTGGCATAGTGACCTCCTGTGATCATTCTATACGGTCATGCTCATATGAAAACGTAAGCACCTCGAGGGCAAAATGCACTGGATCTTCACTGCCTGATTACGAACGGACATTTCACTCTGCCTGAGAAAGGACACATATGGTAATATATCGGGAGCAGTCACTTCCCTGTGTCCGAAACCGGGAAAAGAATCGTTTTACAGGATTTGGCCCTACAAGGGGGGATAGTATGCCATCTAATGACAAAGAGTCTAGGGGACATTTGATAGACAGGTTTCGCTCGTTGTTCGGTCGGCAGAGCCAGCAAAAAAGAAAGGATGGTCTCCCCCCGAAGACCCGCTTCAGCATCTGGTACTTTCTTGCGGCCATTTTTCTTTTCATGTACCTGCAACAATACTTTTTTTCTTCGAAGGTGGAGACCATCCCTTACAGCCAGTTCAAGCAGGGCTTGGCACAGGGCCTCGTGAGCAGGGTGATCATAGGCCCGGAGAGCATCTCCGGGACGCTGAAAGGGAAAGAGAACAAACCGGACCAGCAGTTCTCGACTGTCCGCGTTGATGACCCCGGTCTCGTCAAGGAGCTTGACGAGCGCAAGATAGATTATTCCGGGCGCTACGACAGCAAGCTCCTCGGCAGCATACTGACCTGGGTCCTCCCATTGGGCATTATGTTCCTCATCTGGCGGTTTGCCATGAAAAGAATGGGGCCAGGCCAGGGGGTCATGTCGTTCGCCAAGAGTAAGGCCAAGCTCTTCGCGGAGAGCGAGACGAAGGTCACCTTTACCGACGTCGCAGGGATCGACGAGGCCAAAGAAGAGCTCCGGGAAGTGGTGGAGTTCTTGAAAACTCCGGACAAATTCCAGAAGCTGGGCGGACGGATCCCAAAAGGGGTGCTCCTCGTGGGCCCGCCAGGGACCGGTAAGACCCTTCTTGCAAAAGCGGTGGCAGGCGAGGCAAAGGTGCCCTTTTTCAGCATCAGTGGCTCCGAGTTTGTGGAGATGTTCGTAGGCGTGGGCGCCTCCCGCGTGCGCGACCTTTTCTCTCAGGCATCAGGCCAGGCCCCCTGCATCATCTTTATCGACGAGCTCGATGCGTTGGGCAAGGCCCGGGGTATGAATGTCTTCGGGGGCAACGACGAGCGCGAGCAGACCTTGAACCAGCTCTTGGTCGAGATGGATGGTTTCGAATCGAACAAGGGCGTGATCATCATGGCCGCCACCAACCGGCCCGAGATCCTGGATCCCGCGCTCCTACGTCCCGGAAGGTTCGACCGGCAGGTTTTGGTTGACCGCCCCGACATAAACGGCCGGGAAGCTATCCTCAAAATCCATTCGAGAAATGTCCTTCTGGGTCCCGACGTTGACCTCCGTAAGATCGCGAGCCTTACCCCCGGCTTTGTCGGCTCCGACCTGGCGAACCTCGTGAATGAGGCTGCCCTGCTGGCTGCCCGCAAAAACAAGGAGGCGGTGGGATCGCAGGAATTCGACGAGGCTATAGACCGCGTCGTCGGGGGACTGGAGAAAAAGAACAGGGTCATGAACGCACAGGAGAAGGAGATCGTCGCCTTCCATGAATCCGGGCACGCCATCGTGGCCGAATCCGTCGAGCACGCCGACCCGGTACACAAAATCTCGATTATTCCCCGCGGGATCGCGGCGCTCGGCTACACCCAGCAGCAGCCTACCGAAGACCGGTACCTGCTTACGCGTCCCGAACTGCTCGACCGTCTCGCCGTACTCCTCGGAGGCAGGGTCGCCGAGGAAATAGTGTTCGGGGACGTCTCCACAGGAGCTCAAAATGACTTACAGCGGGCCACGGATATCGCCCGGTCCATGGTGGCGGAATACGGCATGAGCGACCGCCTTGGTTTGGTCACCTACGAATCGCCCCGTCAGCCCATGTTCCCACCCGAAGGTTATTCCCCGAACAAAACCTACAGTGAGACAAGGGCGACCCAGATCGATGAGGAGATCTCTGCCGTTATGGAACTGGCACACCAAAGGGTACGGAACATCCTTTCCGAGCGGCGGCAAGTCCTTGATGATCTCGCACGGCTCCTCTCCGAGAAGGAAATCGTGCAGGGGCAGGAACTGAGGGACATGCTTGCCGCATCAACGCTCCAGACGGGAAGAGGGGTGAAAGATGCGTGACAGGATAGAACAGGAACAGCTCATGAATGAGGTGATGGCCTTGCGCGCACGGGTCGCCGAGTTGGAGAGGCAGGCGTCGGCACGAAGCCGGTCGGGGCGGCGGCTTACGAAGCACCTGTTTATGCCTAGGCGGTAATCGATACGGGGCGCGAACCCCCTTGTGGTGCTCGATAAGAATCTGAAGGTATTCTCGGCCAGCCGCAGCTTATGATATTTCCGGGTAATGCCAGGCGAGCCGACAAAGAAGGCATACACTACTCGTAGATACTGTGATAGATGGAGACAATGATCCGGATTTTGTCTCCCCTCGCCAAAATCCCCTTTATTATCTAATATCTGGAGCACATCATCATGTAATGGGACCCTGGCAATGAAAATCCAATGATATCAGGAGCGATGACCGATGGAACCACCATCTGGTAATTGCCGTATTGGGATTTCTTTCAAGGGACTCTGGCTGTTCTGCTAAATGAACAGGTCTGCAAATTAGGAATCAGGGTATACAATTCGCAACTATTAAGATTTCCGCTTTCGCAAATCAACCACCCCACCTCTTTCCCGTTGCCACCCATCCGCCTGCGACTTAGATTATCTTATCAGCACCCGTTGGTTGACGTTATTCAACAACGTTCATGGTTGTAAGGAAGAATGAAAACAGCGTACGTCACTTTGTTTCTCCTTCTCCTCAT
>MVRP01000248.1 GCA_002067405.1 Syntrophorhabdaceae bacterium PtaU1.Bin034
TCATTAACAGCCCCGTGTGTACTGTTTTATGGCTACCTGTCAGGGTTTCTTAGGCTGTGAAGCGTTTATTGAGGAATTACAGATGGTTAAATGGTCGGGACGACTGGACTTGAACCAGCGGCCCCAGCGTCCCGAACGCTGTGCTCTACCATGCTGAGCTACGTCCCGTGCTCTTAAGATAACATTCTTCATCGAAGAATTCCATCCTTTTCTCGGGGAGCGTCGGCCAGAAGCGGCAGGGCTGTTGGAGCGGCCGCCCGTTCTTATACGTCCAAAGGTTGAAAAACGGGTGCCCGGGATAGTACTATTAAGGATAGTATGGGACAGATCGTTCTTGCCTACGGGTCGAAAGACAATTTTGCGGAAGATGTTCATCTGCTGTCCAAAAGATGGTACGAGAATCCCCGTGTTGTAGCGGTTTCAGGAGCTTCGGTACGAGAAACGGTGATAGAAAAGGCTTCAGCTCTCTTTGTTGAGGAGAATCTTGTTGTCGCGCTCTTGGACCCTCCTTCGGAGGTGATCGGCAGGATTCAGGCTCCCCTGAACGTGCTGAAAGACAGGGCAGGTGTTATTATTTACGTTACCTCTGCCGATTTTGAACTGCCCGCCTCCCTGGACGCTGTTCGTATTACCGTTGAGAAGGAGAAAGCGAAGCGGGTTAAGGAGAAAGTATTGGCGCTGGTAAAGGCCGGCGGGAAGAAGATGACGGACAAGGCCTTTACCCTTCTCAAGGAGCGGATCAGGGACGAGGTGCTTCTCGACGAGGAAATAGCAAAGCTGATAAGCTACGTGGGAGACAAAAAAATCATTGAAGGCAAGGATGTAGCAGCCATTATTACTGAAGTACATGAAGAAGATTTCATAGCCTTATCGGATGCGGTAGCGCGGAGGGATAGGAAAGAGACTATCTCGATTCTCGAGACCCTCCTGTCTCAGGGTACGAATATGCTCGCGATCCACGGCTTCATGGCGAGACTTGTCAGGCTGCTGCTTCAGGCAAAAGACGGGGAAGAGTTCTTCAGGGGGGCATCCGATTTTCGCCAGTTTTCAAAAGTCTTCAGCAGACTCAAAGAGAGTCTCGACACAGTCCCTGCAGAGAAGAGATACTACCTCGCTTATCAAAAGCCTTTTTACGCCTTCAACCTCAACAAGACCAGCAAGAAGTTCACGGAGGAGGACCTTCTTGCCTTCCTTAATATGCTGGCGAATTTCGACAGGAAGGTGAAAAAGGGAACCAGGCATGACAGAGCCAATTTCGAAGTCGGCCTCCTAGAGACCTAGGTGAAAAAAAGGGGCTTGCTTCTCCATATAACGCTTTTCCTGCTCACCATCCTGACAACTTATTACGCGCAGGGCGCGCTGTATAGTGTTTCGGTAATGGCTATACTGCTCTCCCACGAGATGGGACATTACATTGCAAGCAGGAGATACGGTGTTGCTGCAACCCTTCCGTACTTCATTCCCTTTCCCCTCTCACCGTTCGGCACTTTCGGCGCGGTCATCAAGATGGGTGGCATCATAACCGATAGAAAGGCGCTCTTCGACATAGGGGTGGCAGGTCCCATATGTGGCTTTATACTTGCCGTTCCCTGTGTGCTTATAGGGGTGAAACTGTCAACGGCCGTCAAGGTTACCGCCGCGACCCCCTACCTGATGCTCGGAGACCCTTTGCTCTTCCAGCTTGTCCAGTGGCTGGTAGTCGGCGATCTCCCCTCTGGCTATGGGTTACTGTTGCATCCTGTGGCGTATGCGGGTTGGGTAGGGCTGTTTGTGACTGCGCTCAACCTCCTGCCGATAGGGCAGCTGGACGGCGGGCATGTCGTGTATGCAGTGTTCCGGGACAGGAGCCAGTGGGTATTTCGGGTCTTGATTGCCGTGCTCCTGCTGTTGTCCGTTGTTTACAGCGTCAGTTGGGTGGTCCTTGCACTACTGCTCCTCGCATTCGGCATCCGTCATCCTGAGCCTCTTGACCCGGACACGCCACTCGATGGGAAAAGGAAATGGCTTGCTGTCGCAGTGCTTCTTATCTTTATACTGTCCTTTGTTCCTGCTCCCTTTGCGGGGAACAGCATGATTGAGTTGATCAGGAAGCTGTTTGCTTCGTAGGGCGTCGGAAGGCGGGGGCAGGGCAATAATCTCCTGCCGCTTCGGCTTCGGTATTGACTGATTGACCTGAATCGTATTTGTATCGATTTTTGGTGCACCCGTGAAACCGAAAAGCCGGTGGTCACGGGTGCACCGGATTGTTGGCAGTCTCTGCTACTCAGTCTCGATAACCCTGATTGAATCAGGCTTTTGGAGGCCGAGACTTCTCACGATTTCCGCATTCTTTGCAGCTTGAGAAAAGTCCATCTGTCCATTTATCATATCTATGAAATCGGCTTTTTTGAGATAGATAATGGCGTATTCCAGGAATCCGCCGTAAGTGTCGCATTGAGAGAGGTCCCGGACGGGCCAGTAAACGCCGAAGGCGAGCCCGTCAATTCCATCCGCCTGAACATCCTGAGGTCTCAAATACCGCAGATTCTTCTCGAACTGTCGCTCAAAAACCTCGCCGAACCTCTTTTCGGGCGTGGTCTGTTCCTGTCCGAAACTTATATCTCGCGGCCGGACCTCCACAAGCAAATAATAGTATTTCTTGCCCTGGCCGTCGGAAAGACTCGTGAAGCCGATCCCATTCGGATAAACATCAACTCCTGCCCTCTGGTAACGCTGGTAGATGTCTCTTAAGTTAGCGTGGTTGTCGGCTGATAGCGCCGTGAGTTTAGGATCAGGATAGGAAGTCCTTATACCTTCGTTCGCATCTTTTGCAACGAAGACCGGACCCGTACAAGAGACAACCGCGCACAGGATAAAGAAAGCAATCAAGGTTTTCATGTTTGGTCTCCTTTGTTGAGTATTTTGACGATCTCGTTCAGGTCTTCTTTGATCTCATCCATGAGAGTCTTCTGTGTGTTCATGTACCTTTTTGCCCCGTCGATCGTGAACCTCTTTTCATAAAGGAGTTTTTTGATAGTGAAGATCGCGTCCAGATCCTTTTTCCTGTAAAGCCTTTGCCCCTTGGAGCTTTTCACCGGCTTTATGTTTCGAAACTCCTGTTCCCAATACCTCAAAATGTGGGGCTTCAAGCCCGTTAAGTTGCATACTTCTCTAATCCTGTAGAATACCCGTTCAGGGATATTCGGGATCATTATCTCTAATGTCCGTGATTATTGTTTATATCGTCTTTCAAGACCTGGCTCAACCTGAAATTCAACACTCTCCGAGGGGCAATCTGAATCTCCTCACCAGTTTGAGGGTTTCTTCCCTTTCTTGCTTTCTTGTCTTTTACCACGAAATTTCCGAGCCCTGAAATCTTGACGTTCTTGCCCTCTGCCAGGTTGGTCTTTATTATCTTGAAAAAATGCTCGACGATGTCGGAAGATTCTCGTTTTGAGAAGCCCAGCTTCTCATAGACAGTCGCCACTATTTCTTGTTTGGTCATACACCCTCCCTACGTCCTCAGTTTTATCCCATGTATCTTGATAAGCCTTTCGATAATGATTTGTTGCAAGCTGTTCACGTTCTCATCCGTGAGGGTATCCTCATAAGACTGAAATACAACGCGGAAAGATATGCTCCTCACCTCCTTTTTAAAGATGTCGAAGACCCCGACCGATACTATGAGAGGCGACACTTCTCGTATGTTTTCGATCAAGTCGCCAACCGGAACGGCATCATCTACGTAAAAGGAAAAATCGCGGGTGACGGCCGGGTAACGTGATATAGGTTTATATATCCGATCCTGATTCCCTTTGCCGGTAATCAGATCAAAATTGATCTCAGCGCACAGGACCTTCTCCTTGATCTCATAGGCTTCGCGCACTTCTTCCTTGATCTCTCCCATCCATCCTATCTTCGTGCCTTCAAGGTAAAGGTCAGCGGCGACGTTCCCATCGAGGAAGGGTTCATCGGCCTTTGCGACCGTTAATACGAGGTTGAAACGTTCGCATAACCCTTCGAGCACACCCTTTAAATCGAAGAAATCGAAGTCCTTGGGAGAGTCCTTCCAGAAATACTCCCTTTCCTTTCCTGACATGGTGCAGCAGACATGGAACGATTCAATGGGCAATTCTCCCTGTCCGCGGTAAAAAACCTTTCCTGCTTCAAAGATTCTCAGGTTTTTTGTTCCCCGGTTCACATTATAAGCGACGTTCTCCAGGACCCCTGCTGCGAGGAAGGTACGCATGACCGCGAGTTCTTTTGAAATGGGATTGACTATCGGGACATACTGTTGTCGCTGGTCCGATTCCCCGAAGCTGAAATTCTCGATGTCCTTCACATTGAAGAACCCGTAGTTGATCACTTCGAAAAACCCGCACGAAGTAAGGTACTCCTTGAGTGAATCGATATCAACGTCCGTTTTTGGCTTGCTAACCGGAAGAAGAGGGCTCACGGGTACGGATGCGGGAATGGCATCGAACCCGACCATACGGGCTGTTTCCTCGATGAGATCGATGTATTCATTCACGTCGTGACGGTATGATGGAATGGAGAAGGTAACCTTATCCCCTTGTGATTCGGTTGCACGTATGCCGATTGAATCGAAGGCAGTGACTATGCTCTCCCTTTCAAGCGGGATGCCGACAATCTCACCGGCCCGCTGGATATTCAAAGAAATGGATTTCGGCGCCCTTTTCTCGTAGATTTCCTTCGATCCGCCGAGGACAGTACCGCCGGAAGTGCGCTGCATGAGCTCGATAGCCCTGCGGGCGGAGTAATCGACGTTCTCTATATCTATTCCCTTTTCGAAACGGGATGAGGCTTCGGACTTAAGGTCAAGCCGTCTCGCCGTCTTCCTGATAAGGAACGGGTTAAAAAAGGCGCTCTCAAGGGCCACATCCTTCGTGTCCGCGCTGATTTCCGAATTCTCTCCGCCCATAACACCGGCGAGGGCAACGGGTCCGACTCCGTCACATATCAATATGTCACCCTTTTCCAAGGGTCGGTCGACGCCGTCAAGGGTGCGGAACGCGGTGCCCTTTTGGGCGACCTTAACTTCGATCCGCCTCTCCCTGATCTTCGCGTAATCAAAGGCGTGGAGGGGCTGGCCGAGCTCCAGCATGATGTAGTTCGTGACGTCAACGACGGCGTTTATAGGTCTCATTCCGCATTTGATAATGCGGCTCCTCATCCAGAAAGGGGCGGGGACAATGGAAATGCCCCGGATCAATTTGAGGATATACCGGGGGCAGGCATCGGTGTCGAGTATCGCAAGGTCGATATAGCCGTTAATGTCCTCCTTGTCCTCCAGGTTAATGGCGGGGAGGGTAACGGGCAGG